>JANORN010000030.1:0-5254 GCA_031415355.1 Novosphingobium sp.
GTCGGCGTGACTGTTCCCGCCGAATAGTCCCCGCTGGTCAGCGCGCGGTGGAGGATATCGTTGACATTGGTCGCCACGATCAAGCGCTCGATCGGCAGGCCCATCTGCGCCGCGACATAGCCCGCGAAGACATCGCCGAAATTGCCGGTCGGCACCGCGAAGGCCACCTTTCGCCGAGGCGCGCCCAGTTGCAGCGCGGCGGCGAAGTAATAGACCACCTGCGCCATCAGCCGCGCCCAGTTGATCGAATTGACCGCGCCGATGGCGTAGCGCGATGTCATCGCGGGGTCATTGAACATCCGCTTCACCATCGCCTGGGCATCGTCAAACGAGCCATTGATCGCGATATTGTGGACATTGGGCGCGAGCACCGTGGTCATCTGGCGGCGCTGCACGTCCGATACCCGGCCCTTGGGGTGGAGCATGAAGATATCCACCCGCGCGCGCCCGGCCACGGCATCAATCGCCGCCGATCCAGTATCGCCCGAGGTGGCCCCGACGATGGTCAGCGGATCACCGCCGCGCCCCAGAAATTCTTCGAACAGCAGCCCCAGCAATTGCAGCGCTACATCCTTGAACGCCAGCGTCGGCCCGTGGAACAGTTCAAGCAGCCAGTGCTGCTGATCCAGCTGCTTCAGCGGGGTGACAGCGGCATGGGCAAAGCGGCCATAGGCCAGTGTGGTTAGTTCCAGCAGACGCTCGGGAGTCAGGCTGTCCCCCACGAACGGCTGCATGACCCGCGCAGCGAGTTCAGCATAAGGCAGCCCGGCCATCGCCGCGAGCTCGGCCTCACTGAATGTCGGCCAGACGCGCGGCACATAAAGCCCGCCGTCGCTGGCGAGACCCGCCAAGGTCGCGCCTTCGAAATCAAGCGCCGGTGCGCTGCCGCGGGTCGAGATGTAGTCCATTGCGAGGGGCCGTTAGCCTTGGGGGGGGCGCGACGCAAGCGTATCGCCTTGGTGATGGGTCAATTCAGATTGGTTCACGCAAAGGCGCAAAGGCGCGAAGATGTCTGCTTGAGCCGCAGGCTCTTGAATTGTCCGGAGCACCCGACTCGCCGCAACCCTGAAATTTACGATGGCTTCGCCGGACACGCTACATCTTTGCGCCTTTGCGCCTTTGCGTGAGAAATCTCTTGCTCTTATCGTCCTAGCCGCGTGCGCAGCGCCAGCACGTAAATCACTAGCGCGGTCAGCGCGAACAGGAACCACTGCACCGCATAAGCGAGATGGTTGTTGGCGATATTGGCAGGGTCGGGCTTGGCATTAGCTTGGAGGCCCGCCAGCGGCGGATCGGCAATCAGCCTCGGTCCTGGGCCGAACGTACCAAGGACGCGCCCACCAGCCCACTCGACTGCCTTGGGCGAAGACGACCAGCCAAGCACAACCCTTACTTGGAAGCCAGGTCCGCCGCCCTTTATTTTGCAAATCGCACTATGTGCCCAGCCAGCCTCGCCTTTGGAATTCTGTCCTGCTCGCGCTGCGAAATTGCTGGTGGCTGTACAATCCGTCCAGGCCCGTCGGTAGAGAACCCGGTCATTGGCGGCGACGTATCCATGGAGCCACCCTTCAAAATACTCCTCGGGCAAATTCTCTGCCGCCGCATAGCGCGCCAGCAGCGCCTCTTTCTGCGCCAGCCGGTCCAGCTGCCAGAACCCCAGCCGCACCATCACTGCCACCGCCGCCAGCACGATCACTGCCGACAGGATCAGCGGCCAACGGCGCAACGCGCCTGCTTTATTGCGGTCAGTCATGCTGGAGATCATCGGTGGTGGCCTCACCCGCGTTGCGTTTGAACTCCGCCGCCAGCAGCGCGGCCTTGCCGGCGCGCAGGCCCCAGATCACTGCCCCGGCGGTCAGCGGTATCCACAGCAAGATATGCACCCAGAACGGCGGCTCGACCGTCAGCTCCAGCGTCAGCGCGAGGCCCGTGACCAATGCGCCGATGATCAGCGTCAGAAACGCCGCCGGGCCATCGCCAACGTTGAACTGACCGAAGTCCAGGCCGCACGCACCGCAACGCGGGGCAAATTGCGCGACGCCTTCAAACAGCGTCCGCGCACCGCACTGCGGGCAGAGACCGAAGAGGGCAGCTGGAACTAATCCCGGCTGCCCTCCAGTGTTCGGATTTTCAATGTGCATCAGTGTGTCGGATAGCCCCAGCCGCCCCAGACGTAGACGGCGACAAACAGGAACAGCCAGACCACGTCAACGAAATGCCAGTACCACGCCGCCGCTTCGAAGCCGAAGTGCTGGCGCGGGGTGAAGTGGCCCTTGTTCGCGCGGACCAGGCAGACAATCAGCATGATCGTGCCGATGATCACGTGGAAGCCGTGGAAGCCCGTCGCCATGTAGAACGCGCTGCCATAAGTGTTCTGGCCGAACGGGAACGGTGCGACGGCATATTCGTAAGCCTGAATGCTGGTGAACAGCAGGCCCAGCAGGATCGTGGCCCACAGACCTTTTTTAAGGCCATCGCGGTCGCCATGGATCAGGCTGTGATGCGCCCAGGTAACCGTGGTGCCCGAACACAGCAGGATCAGCGTGTTCAGCAGCGGCAGATCAAAAGCGTTGATCACTTCCTTGATCGCTTTGGGTGGCCATTGGCCGCCAACCACTTCCGCCAGTTCCGACGGATGCAACGAAAAGTCGAAGAAGGCCCAGAACCAACCGACGAAGAACATCACTTCCGACGCAATGAACAGGATCATGCCATAGCGCTGGTGCAGCTGCACCACCGGGGTGTGATCGCCCGCGTGGGCCTCGTTCACGATCTTGGTGAACCACTGGAACACCGAAGCCAGCAACAGCGCCAGGCCAAGCCATGGCACGAACTTGCCGCCGGGCAGCTTGTGCATGAACAGCACCATGCCCGAGGTAAAGGTCAGCGCGCCCAGCGTCGTGATGAACGGCACCAGATCAGGCGGAAGGATGTGGTAATCGTGGTTCTTGGTGCCGGCCATGGTGCCTTATCCCCGTAAAAATCCGTGTGGACCGCGCCCCCGCGTAGTCCGATGCGAGAATGCCCTTATCGCGCCGCCTTGGCCGGGTCCAGAGCCTTTGACGGCTGATCCGCAGCAAGATGGAAGGTATAGCTGAGTGTGATCTGTTCGATGTTCTTGGTCTCGGGATCGCTCAGGATCGCGGGGTCGACATAATAGATCACCGGCATGTCAACTTTTTGCCCCGGAGCCAGCGTTTGCTGGTTGAAGCAGAAGCATTGAATCTTGTTGAAATACTTGCCCGCCAATGCTGGGGCCACGTTGAAGCTGGCCACACCAGTCACCGCCTGATCAGACAGATTCTCAGCCGTATAAAACGCCATCTTGCGCTGGCCGATCATCAGGTCTTGGGTCACCTGGCTGGGTGCGAACCGCCACGGCATGACCCGGTCAATGCTGCCGTCGAACCGCACCGAGATCCGCGCTCTGGTTGATTTGACTTCGGCCGCCTGGGCTTCACTGACTCGCATGGTGGTGCCACCGAACCCGGTCACCTGACAAAACAATCGGTAGAGCGGCACCGATGCATAGCCCAGCCCCAGCATCGCCAGCGCGCCGCTGAGTGCCATCAGACCAACCCGGGTGTTGCTGCGTGTCATCGCCTTACCCGCTGATTCGTGCGATCGTCACGAAGAAGAACAGCACGGCAAGCCCGCTCAGCACCAGCCCTAGTGCAATGTTGCGCCCTTTAATGATCCGCTTGCGTTCTGCGTCAGGGTCCACGTTGATCATCCTATTATCCAGCGATCCGCGACTAGCGCCGCAAACAGAGCAAACAAATACAGCACCGAATAGCCAAACAAGCGCTTTTCAGGCCGCATGTCCGTAGCCTCAATGCCCCCCCGGAACGCCGCCACGCGCAATGCCAGCAGCAGGAACAGGCTTGACAATACCAGTGCCGCGCCGCCGTAGATCACGCCCGCACCGGCGAACCAGTAAGGAGCCAGGCTGAGTGGCAGCAGCACCAACGAGTAGGCCAGAATCTGCCGCCGGGTGGCGCGGTGCCCGGCTACCACTGGCAGCATCGGAATACCGGCTTTGGCATAGTCGGTCTCGACAAACAGCGCGAGTGCCCAAAAGTGCGGGGGCGTCCAGATGAAGATGATTGCGAACAACAGCACCGGCATCAGCGTGATCTCACCAGTCGCCGCGATCCAGCCGATCATCGGCGGGAACGCCCCGGCACCACCGCCAATCACGATGTTCTGCGGGGTGCGCGGTTTCAGCCAAATCGTATAGACCACCGCGTAGTAGATGATCGAGATCAGCAGGATTATAGCGGCAAGCCAGCCCACCGCGACGCCCATCACCAGCACCGAAGCGCCGGATAGCGCCAGCCCGAAATCGCGGGCCGCGCTACGGTCCATACGCCCGGCGGGTAGCGGCCGGTTCGCGGTGCGCTTCATCAGCGCATCAAGATCGGCTTCCCACCATTGGTTCAGCGCCGCCGCGCCGCCCGCGCCGATGGCAATGCACAGAATCGCGGTGAACCCAATCACCGGATTGATCCCGGCTGGCGCCGCCAACAATCCGCACAGCCCGGTGAAGATTACCAGGCTCATCACGCGCGGCTTGGTCAACGCGAAGAAATCGCGCCAGTCGGCGGGCAGCGGGACGGTTAAGGTGGGTGCGGCGGTCATGAGTCTCGCGGGCCTATAGGCGCGTTGCGCGCAGTGGGAAAGCAGGATTCCCCGGCCCGGTCTGAATGCTCACAGCCGCCCCAACCAATCGACCAGTAACCCATTGACTGCATCCGGCCGCTCTTGCTGAGTCCAGTGCCCGACCCCGTCGAGCACGTGGCCTTCCACCTTTGGCGCGAACATTCGCATCATTGCTACCGGGTCTTCAACCGCCCCGAACAGCGTGGTCGCCGGATCGCGGGTGCCGCCGATGAACAGGCACGGCTGCTCAAGTTGCTTGCCTTGCCACGCCTTGAGCCAGTCATAGTCCGCTTCGTGATTGCGATAGCGGTTCAGCGGGCCGCGAAAGCCGGAAGCCTTGAACTCGGCTTCGTAATAGTCCAGGTCAGCCGCGCTCAGCCACGGCACCGGCTGCGGATCGGGCAGCCCTTCCAGAAAAGTCGCGCCGAGTGGCTTCGACCAGTAATCACCGGGCGGCACATCGCCGCAAATCGAATACATCATCCGCTCCACGAAACCACGCGGATCGGCTTCCGCCTCGGCCTCGGCTACCCCGGGCTCCTGAAAGTATTCCTGATAGAAGAACCGGCCCTGGCTGGTGAAGTGTTCGCGG
>JANORN010000031.1:0-13523 GCA_031415355.1 Novosphingobium sp.
GAAACCTGCGCCCCCAGCCGCCGCGCTGTGGCTATCGCCTGCAACCCCGCAACCCCTACGCCCATGATGAAGGCCTTGGACGCTGATCGTGCCGGCTGCGGTCATCATCATCGGGAAGGCCCGGCCATAGGCATCAGCCGCCGCGATCACTGCCTTATAGCCGGACAGGTTTGACTGGCTGGAGAGGATATCCATCGATTGCGCGCGGGTGATCCGCGGCATGAATTCCATCGCCAAGGCTTCAAATCCGGCCTTGGCATAGGCATCGATTCGCGGGCGCCCCTTGGCTGGATCTTGGCCGAACGGATCAAGCCCGGCGACGATCCACGCCCCGGGCTTCGCGCCCTTCAGGGCTTTGGGATCAGGGCCTTGCACCCCCAGCACGATATCCGCGCCGTTGACCGCGCCATCGGCGTAGACAATCTCGCCGCCTGCTGCCGCATAGTCCGCGTCGGCGATCGAAGCGCCCAACCCAGCGCCCCTCTCGACCGCGACGTTAGCCCCCAAAGCGATGAATTTCTTCACCGTTTCGGGAGTCGCAGCGACCCGGCTTTCACCGCTCGCGCGTTCCTTGAGTACCGCGATCTTCAACATCTAATAATCCAAGATAAGCTTGCCATTAACTACTCTCACCCCTATAACTTCCGGTATAGCTCGATTATCCAAAGGTGCATGAGGAATACGCATGTAGATTACCGGTATAGTATCATCAAATTTGTATTCACAATACATAACATGTATATATTCAATGTCACGCTTACCAATAATTCTGTTTAAAGGATCCAGTTCTTTTTTTTTGAGAACTGTCTGGCCAACCTGGATTTTTTCCACTAAACTCAAACCATTGATTTGATTTCTGTATTCAATAATTACTTTGCTCTTTTCGCATTGCGATTCTACGAGAGTTCTGACATGTGATGGAGTCTCCGGCTCCTCAATAACAAGAGTGTTCCCCTGCCAGTAAGCTTGACTTACTATCGTAAAAATGGCTGCATAAAGCATTGGCTGGAACCTTTACTAATTTGCATTACACGCGGTGGTTCGATCCTTGCCCGCCAGCCCTTCGCCAGCCTGTCGGGCTTCGGGGCTGAGGCTCTCAAAATATAAACGCTCAGAACGCCTGAACTTTCTAACTACTCCCCAGCGATCCACGATCCAAAGCGAGGGATTGTGGTTCGCATCGTTTCCTCCAAATCTCTCAAATAGACGATCAAGGGCATCCCAATCACCCGCGCTAGGATACCTTTGATCCAAATCACCGGCCTCCGTACCAGAGATTTGATCGGGATGATTGTGAACAATACCGTTGACGACCGTTCCCGCAACTGGTGCCGGAAGTCGACTCCGACCGAGCAGACCCTCGGAATAAATCGTCCCACTATATGCCCCAAAGGAAGATGGTCCACTTCGAATAACAAATGCGCCGTACTCAGCGTTGGTCCAATCGAATTCTGTCGGTCCGAACGAATCATCTGTCGATTTGATGCGTTCCGCTATGCTCACTGCCGCGCCATCCTCAGAATCACACTGCTGTGCATGGCTAACTTCGGATATCGGCGAATCACCCCCTCCACTTCCATCGGGTGAAATTGTTGGATTAGGGTCAAATCCACTGTCAAAGTCGCCAGAACCGCTCCAAAACGCGGAAAAATGCCGTCGGCTCGCCGACCAATCACAAGGATCTCCATGGGCTACCTTTCCGCTTTCACTCGATCCTATCGGAAATCACTTCCGAACTTTGGTTCCACTCTGCAGTGGTCGATCAAGTAAGATAGACCACTAAAACATCGTGGCCACCAAAACTTGAGACCGCCGCTCACCGATACGCTCAGCCCGAAATCAGCGCGATGACGACCACGGTGATGATCGCGGTGACCACCGAACCCCACTTAAGCAAGGTTAGAAACCCGCCGTAGGTCGATTCCGCCGCCTTCATGTCGTTGCCCGAAGCCATAGTGCCTATTCCCATTGGATGCGTTGAAGTTGATCGCAACGACTCTATCGCGGCAATCCTGCCCGTTCAAGGGCCAAAGCCGCCGCATCCGATGAATCACTCGCGAATTTCGTCAGCCTTAATCCGGTCTTTACCCAATTCCCCTATCGCGCTGGCAGGTATTTCAAGGGGGTCCAGGACAGTAACATGGCCGAATTCGAGCAGCGCCTGTTGATGCTGATCGATGATGAGCCGGCCCAGTGCCGCCTCATCACGGCCCTTGCTGCGCGTGAGGGCTGGCGCACGATCGTCGCGCGCGATCCGGAAACCGCGATTGCCACGCTTGGCACGCGCCAGGGGATGCAGCTCGCCGCGATCATCCTCGATCAATGGGTGCCGGGTGATGATGCCTGTTCGCTGATCGCCGAGCTCAAAAGCCGCCGCCCTGCCCTGCCGATCCTGATGCTGACCACCAGCGCCTCGCCGCTGCTGGCGGTGGAAGCCATGCGCGCGGGCGCGACCGATTACCTGGTCAAACCCGTTGCGCCCGACCGGTTAATGCAAGCGCTGCGCGCATCGACCACCCGCGAAGCCCCGCGTGACGAATTGCAGCCGCTTACTGAAAAGATCGCCTCGACGCTCGATTTTGATTCGATGATTGGGGCGACTCCAACCTTCCGGACTGCGCTTGCCGTCGCCGCCAAAGTTGCGCGCAACCATACCCCCGTGCTGATCGAAGGCGAAAGCGGCACCGGCAAGGAAATGCTGATTCGGGCGATGCAGGCCGCCAGCCCGCGTTCGAAAGCGCCGTTCCGTTTGCTCAATATTGGCGGCGTTCCCACCAATTCGGTTGAATCGGCGCTGTTCGGCCATGAAAAAGGCGCCTTTGCCGGGGCATTTGATCAACAGATTGGCGCTTTGCAGCACGCCGATGGCGGCACGCTCGCGCTGGACGAAGTGGACCGTCTGCCGGTCCACGTCCAGCAACGCTTGGTCGAATCCTTGCAGCGCGGCGATGTCCGGCCGATTGGCGCGCGCCATTCATTCCGCGTCGATGTGCGGCTGATCGCCGCCAGCAATCTGCCCCTGAAAGATATGGTTGCAGGCGGGCACTTTATGCCCGAATTGCTGCAAGTGATCGGCGCAACGTTGGTCAGTCTGCCGCCTTTGCGCGAACGCGCGGGTGATATCCCGGCGCTATCGCGGCATTTCCTCGCCCGGATCGGCGAACAACCCGGGCTGCGCGCCTTGGGCATCACCGACGGCGCGCTGGCGCTGCTCGCGGCCTATGACTGGCCGGGCAACGTCCGGCAGATGCAAGCCGTGCTGTTCCGCGCCGCCGTCTTCTGCGATAGCGACGCTTTAACTGCCGACGATTTTCCGCAGCTTTGCAACATGCTCGGCGGTGATCGCACGCTTCCGGCTAACTCGGTCCAAGAGTCCGGCGGGGTCACGCTCTATACCCCCGATGGCAACCTGCGACCCCTTGAAGATATTGAAGCCGACGTGATCCGCCTCGCCATTGGCCACTACCGCGGCCGCATGACCGAAGTCGCACGGCGACTGGGGATTGGCCGGTCCACGCTGTACCGCAAGCTCAGCGATCTGGGGATCGGCGACGTCGCCTAAAACTGGGCCTAGTTGGCCAGTTGCGTAAAATCTGTTAGCGCCGCATCGCGCAGGCCGCGCCAGACACGCACGGACTGGACCGTTTCGGGGACATCGTGAACCCGCAACAGTTGCACCCCGGCCTCCAGTCCTTTCAGCGCGAGCGCTACGCTACCGCCCAGCCGCCGATGCGCGGGGGCTTCGTTGTCGAGCGCGCCAATCGTACGCTTGCGGCTGGCCCCCAGCAGCAGCGGCTGCCCCAGCGCGTGGAACAGCGGCAAGGCATTCAGCAGCGCCAGATTTTGCGCCACATTCTTGCCGAAGCCGATGCCGGGATCGAGCACGATTTTTTCACGCGCGATCCCCGCTGCCAGCGCAGCATCGCGGCGATCCGCCAGCCAGTCAAACACGTCGAGCACTACGTCGGTATAGGTCACTTCGCCATGCAGGTCGTTGCCATCGCCGGGGGAGTGCATCAGCACCACCGGCACGCCCGCGCGGGCGGCGAATTCCAGGCTGCGCGGATCGTGGCGCAGGCCAGAGACATCGTTGATGATATGCGCCCCAGCTGCCAGCGCCGCTTCCATCACCGCCGGGCGGCGGCTGTCGATGCTGATCGCGATGCCCATCGCCGCCAGCCGCTCGACCGCCGGAATCACGCGCTTCAGCTCGTCGCCTTCCCACACTGCGGCGGCGCCTGGCCGTGTACTTTCCCCGCCCACGTCGATCAGCGCAGCCCCTGCTTCGGCCATGCCAGCGGCATGAGCGTCGGCCACCGCCGGATCGTCCATGAACTGGCCGCCATCGGAAAAACTGTCCGGCGTCAGATTGAGGATGCCCATGATCTGCGGTTGATCCAGCCGGATCGTGCGCGCGCCGCATTGGAGCGGTGGATGAATCCGCTGTAGATTTGCGAATTGCATGTGAATCGAATCCGGCAGCGACGGCAGCTTTTGCTGCAATTCTGGCAACGCTAGCCGCTCACGCGCGATAATCTTGCCGTTTTCCCGGCAGAGCAGCGCGAACCGACTAATGTAGGTCAACCCTCCCGCAATGCGCAGGGCGTCGCCGTCCTCGCTTTGCGGGCTCGCAGCGGCTGCAATTGGGAAAAGGTAATATTGCTGAAGCATAAGGCGGGCGATGTCCTGGTTCATATTCTGAGGAAGCGTGCAAGCTGTGCTGGCTTTGCGAAAGCCCCGGCTTTTTGCGCAGGGACGTCCCAGATGCAAGTTCGACTGATGGGTTAAGCCCCAGCCTTGCCTGCAAAGGTGCCAGTACAGTCCGGCGTCAGCGCAACATTTTCCTGAACGCAAAGCTTACCAAACCATTCACCCTGCTGACAGCACGACTCGCCTAGACCCCAGAAATGGTCGCCGCGAGCGGTGTGGCGCGTTGGGATGGAGATACGGCTATGGCCGTCACGCAATTCAGGTTCCTCGGACAAACAACCGCGCTTGCCGCAGCGCTGGCTGCGCTGATCATGCCGATTGCCGCTTCTGCGCAGGATGAAGAACGCGGTGGCCGAATGCGTGAAGCACCTGGCCAGATCGGCGGCGAACAAGCCAGCCGCCCGGCCCCGCAACCGCGTGGAGACTCTCCCAGCTGGGACGGTGGACGCCGCGCGGATGCTGCACAAGCGAGCGCTGCGGCTCCTGCACCAGCGCCCGAGCCAGCGCGGCACGGCGGCTGGTCTCGCCCAGACAGCAGCGCCGCTGGTGCGGCTCCCGCCGCTACTGGCGGACGCCGGGGCGGTTGGTCGCGCCCGGACACAGCCTCCGCTCCTGATGCGCAAGCCGATGGCGGCGGACGCCGCAGCGGCGGTTGGTGGAGTGGCGGACGCAGCCGCACCCCCGAAGCCGCTCCTGCCCCTGACCAAGCTGAACAGCCACCAGTCACTGCTGATCGAAGCGGAGCCTGGGGCGGACGCAATGGCACGTCCACCGAGCCGCAGCGGCGTGAATCCGCTCGCCGCGAAGATCGCCGCCGCGACGATGGCCAAACCCGCGATGGTCGGCGCGACGGACAATATCGCGATGGTCGCTGGGATGGTCAATACCGCGATGGCCGGGCCGACGCCCGCCGTGATGACAGCCACGACGGTCGCCGTGATGGCTACCGCGACGGATCACGCAACGGCACCTGGTGGGAAGGTGGCCGTGATCGGCGCAGCAATGATGACTGGCGGCGCGACCGGCGCGGTGATGACCGGCAGGGTTATCGCGGTGATCACCGCCGCTGGGATCGCGATTGGCGGCGCGATCGCCGGTATGACTGGAACAATTATCGCCGGTCCAACCGCAGCAGCTTCAGCATCGGGTTCTACTATGCCCCTTACCGCAACTATTCCTACAGTCGGCTCTCGATCGGCTACTTCCTCGATTCGCTGTTCCTGAGCAATCGCTACTGGATCAACGATCCATGGCAGTACCGCTTACCCGAAGTTTACGGCTCTTATCGCTGGGTGCGGTATTACAACGATGTTCTGCTGGTGGACGTATATTCGGGCGAAGTGGTGGACGTAATCCACAACTTCTTCTGGTAAGCCAGCAAGACCAAGCTAACCGGTGAGTGGACCGGTCGATGGAGCCCCTGCTCAGCCGAGCGGGGGCTCTTTCACATCTAGGTTCAGCGCAGCCAGGGGACCATCCGGCGGACAGTTCCATTGCGATCATAGAAGTGATGCTTTAACGCTGCGCCGACGTGCAGCACGATCAGCACGAGCATCAAGGTGGCGGTCACTTCGTGCAAATCGTAGAACAGCCCAGCGGTCGGCTTGTCCCAGGCGACCGGCAGCGCGGGCATGTCGAACAACCCGAAGACACTGACCGGCGCGCCTTTGAGAAACGCCGAATGCGTCGCCCAGCCCGCCAGCGGTACCGCCAGCATCAGCAGATAAAACAGGCTGTGCGTGACTTTGGCCACCGCAGCTTCCCACGCCTTAAGTGTTTCGAGCAGTGGCGGCGGACGGTGCGTGAAACGCCACAAAATCCGCAGCACGGTGAGCAACAACACCGTGATCCCGATTGCCTTGTGATTGCCCAACAAGACAGCGGCATCAGCATCGGCGGCATCTTCGGCCAACCAGGCGATCACGAAATTCATGGCAATCAGCACGGCGATCAGCCAATGCAGGACGATGGCACCGCGCGAATAGCAGGCAGCCGCAGGGTCTTTGTCGGTCATGACGAGAGAACCTGCCGCAATCGGTTGGCGGGGGCAAGGGTGAATGCTCTTGCCCTTCGCGCCAATCGCGATAGGCAGTTCAACATCAAATTGTGCCAATCGCTTGAGGGAAACATGGCGGAATCGGTAGTCCTTTCCTATCCCAATCCAGACAAGGCCGCATTGCGGCGCGCTGGCGATGTCGTGCGCAAACGCTTGCTGGCTGATCCAAAGGTCTATCAGGTGCCCAGCGACAAAGCGGAAATCTTCGCTGTCGGTGACTTTCTGACCACTGGCGAATGCGACCGGATGGTCGCCAAGATCGATGCGGTGGCAAAGCCCTCGACTTTGTATGAACACGATTCCGGGCACGGCCCTGATTTCCGCACGTCCTACTCCGGAGACGTTGAACGCAGCGATCCCATGGTGCGGATGATCGAGCGGCGGATCGACGATCTGCTGGGAATCCCCCATCCCTATGGCGAAACGATGCAGGGCCAGCGCTACCGCGTGGGGCAGCAGTTCAAACCACATATGGACTGGTTTTTCACCAAGGCACCCTATTGGAAGGCCGAAGCGAAGCGCGGCGGTCAGCGCTGCTGGACCGCGATGATTTTTCTCAACGATGTCGACGAAGGTGGCTCAACAGACTTTACCCGGATCGGCGTGTCGATCCCGCCGCAACGCGGGGCCTTGCTGACGTGGAACAATGCGACGCTGGACGGTATGCCCAACGAAGACACGATGCATGCCGGGACGCCAGTGATCCAGGGCGTGAAGTATGTCATCACAAAATGGTATCGCACCCGCCGGTGGAACTGACCGTGCGTAGCAATTTGGTTAGGGCGGTGATTGCGGCGCTGCTGGCGCTGGCTCCTGCCGGACCTGCGCAGGCAGAGACCGCAGCAGCAGCAGTCCAGAACGCCGCCAGACGCAGTGGCAATTTCGATGCCGACGAACAGCTAATGGCGCTATTTCGCGCGGCCGCACGGCGCACGGACGCGCTGGACCCGCTCGAAGTGCTGTATCGAGGCCGCAAGGCGGATACCTCGGTATTCGCCGGACTGTTCACCCCGGCGCAGGCGCGCGCGAAACGTGCCGCTGCCGTGCAAGCGCTGGCCGACCTGATGACAATTGATCGCGCGCAGTTGTCACCTGAGCGGCAACTATCTTACGATGCCTTCTGGCTGGAACAGCAAATTGAGCTGGCTGCGCACGCGCCAGCTGTCGCGCCGTTGCGCGCGGCGGTGCCGATCACGCATTTCGGGGGCCTGCACGCTGAATTCCCCGGACTCATCGCCAGCAGCGGCCCCCTGCCTTACCGCAACGAGGCCGATTACCGCCGCAATCTGGCACTGCTGCAAGCTTGGCCGGACGTAGTCGATACGATCATTGCCCGCTTCCGCGAAGGCGCGGCCAAGGGCGTCACTGAACATGCGGCACCGGTGCGCAACATGATCGCGCAGATCGATGCGATTCTGGCGGCAGAGGGTGAAAGCTCTCTCTTTCTCAGCCCGATCGTCGCGTTTCCCGCCGGGATTGACGACCGCCCGCGAACCGCTTTGCGCGAGGCATATACCGCAGCAACGCAGCGCCAAGTCTATCCCGCCTACCGCAAGTTGCGCGCGTTTCTGGCGCAGGACTATCTTTCGCAGGCACGCGCCAATCCGGGGATTGGCAGCCTGCCGGGCGGCACTGCCTATTACCGGCACCTTATCGAACGGCGCACCACGCTCAAGCTTGACCCTGATGCCGTCCATATCCTGGGCGTGAGCGAAGTGGCGCGGATCCAGCGTGAAATGCAAGGCGTGGCGAAGCGGTTGGGGTTCAAGGGTAGCCTGCGGGCGTTTTTTGAACACTTGCGGACCGACCCGAAATACCACCCCCGCACCGCCGAAGAGCTCCGCCGCGGGTTTGAAACCGTCGCGCGAAAGGTTGACCGCCAGCTGCCGCGCCTGTTCCTGCACAGCCCGCGCACTCGCCTGACTATCGCGCCGTCCCCCGCCTATCTGGAAAAGTTCGAGGCTGGCGGCAGTTACGAGGAAGGCTCTGCTGATCGAGGCAGAGCGGGCATTTTCTTTTTCAACACTTATGATTTGCCGAGCCGCTACTTGACCGGAGTGACCACGCTTTATCTGCACGAGGCGGCGCCAGGGCATCACTTCCAGATCAGCCTGGCGCAAGAGAACCGGGCCTTGCCCGAATTCCAGCGCAATGGTGGCAACAGCGCCTTTGTCGAAGGCTGGGCACTTTATGCCGAAACGCTGGGGTTTGCGATGGGGCTCTACGATGATCCGTTGCAGCACTGGGGCACGCTCGACGATGAGATGTTGCGCGCTATGCGGTTGGTGGTCGATACCGGGCTCCACGCCAAAGGCTGGAGCCGCGATCAGGCGGTCGCGTATATGTTGGACAATTCAGGCATGGGCCGCAGCGATGCCGAGGCGGAGGTGGATCGCTATATTGCCCAGCCGGCCCAGGCGTTGAGTTACAAGTTGGGCGCGTTGACGATCCAGCGGGTGCGCGCTGAGGCCGAACGCGCGCTGGGCCCGCGCTTCGATCTGCGCCAGTTCCACGATCAAGTGCTGGGCAGCGGGGCATTGCCGCTACCCGTGTTGGAGGCCAAACTTGACCGTTGGGTGAGAGCACAGCCCGGTGAATAGTCTGCTTGCCCGGATTGCGAACACGCGATAGCACTCACGCCTGCAATTCATCTGCTTCGGGGGGAGAACCGACCATGTTCCAGTATTTCGCAGCGGCGCTACCGCATTTTCTGGCCTATTTCGGCACGGCACTGGCGCTCTCTGCGGCATTTCTGTTCATCTACACACGGTTTACGCCGCACAGCGAATTCGCGCTGATCCGCGCCGGCAACACTGCCGCCGCGACGCAACTCATCGGCACTTTTCTGGGCTTTGCCCTGCCACTCGCCGCAGTGATCAGCCATTCGGTCAACATTCCCGACATGGTGCTGTGGGGCGCAGTCGCGGCGCTAGTTCAGCTGGTGGTGTTCATCGTGATCTCGCGGGTGCTGTTCAAGGCGATCGAAGACCGGATCACGGAAGGCTGCACCGCATCGGGGATCTTTACGGGCGGCATGGGTCTGGGCGTTGGCGTGCTGCAAGCCGCCTGCATGGTTCCCTGAACGGGCGGAAGGATAAGACCATGCGCAAGAAGCAACTCGGCCTGACCACGGCAATGGCCGCCACCCTCACCGCCCTCGGTGCCTGCTCCACCGCCAGCGAAGATGACTGGGATTCGGGGCCGGTCGCGCAAAGCGACACCCGCGTCTGCGTCAACCAGAATGGCGAGCGGATTGACGAGGACGACTGCGAAGGCGGGCGACGGCATATTTATGGCAGCGGCGTTGGCTGGTACTACATGGGCCGGGGTTCGCGGGTGCCCTATCTCGGCGATTCGGTGCGCAATTCGCGCTACAAATATGTCGGATCGGCCACGCCCAAGGCCGGAGTCAATTACGCCAGCGCTCCCTCGTCGGCCAATATGACCCGCTCGGCGGCGAGTTCGCGCGGCGGGTTCGGCTCTAGCGGGCGCAGCTATGGCGGCGGGCGTTCCTGAGCGGTGAAGCGGCTAAACCTGGCCCCACGGCCCGATTGGCAAGCGGCCGTCGAGGCCGAAGGGCTGATCTGGCATACTGACGCTGACGGGGTCTATTGGGACGAGAGCGCGGCCTACAGCTTCACCCCGGTCGAGATCGAGGCAATCGAAACGCAGACCGAAGAGGTCCATGCGCTGTATCGCGCCGCCGGAGACAAGATCGCCGGGGACGAGCGACTGTTGGCAGCCTGCGGAGTGCCGCTGCACTATTTTGATGCCGTGCGCGATGCCTGGCAGGCGCGCGGCCCCGCGCTCGACTATGGCCGGTTCGATTTTGCCTGGAACGGGCAGGGTCCACTCAAACTGCTGGAATTCAACTGCGATACTCCGACGGCGATGCTGGAAACGGCGATCATCCAGTGGTCATGGAAAGAAGCCTGTTTCCCCAAGGCGGACCAGCTCAACAGCCTGCACGAACAGTTGCTCGCGCGCTGGCAAGTGCTCGCTCCTGCCCTGCCGGACGGACGCATCTGGTTCACCCATTTTGGCGATGCAGTGCATGAAGATACGATCACCACCACCTATATGCGCGATCTGGCGGCGCAGGCCGGGCTGGAAACGCACGGGCTGCTGATCGATCAGATCGGGATCGATGCCGCCGGGCGGATTGTCGATCAGGACGATTATCTGATTACCGCGCTGTTCAAGCTCTACCCATGGGAATGGATCGCCACCGAAGCCTTTGGCGATGACATTCTGCCGCATCTGGCCAAGACCGTCTGGCTGGAGCCAGTTTGGAAAATGCTGTGGAGTAACAAAGCGGTGCTGGCGGTGTTGTGGGATATGTTCCCGGGCCACCCCAACCTGTTGAAAGCCTCGCTCAATCCTGCGGCAATGACCGGGGACTATGTCTCCAAGCCCGTGCTGGCGCGCGAGGGTGCCAATATCGAAGTGGTTGAGCGCGGCCAGGTAGTGGCGCGCAGCGGCGGCGACTACCGCCGCGACCGGCTGGTTTATCAGGAACGCTATCCGTTGCGCGATTTCGGCCGGGGCTATCCGGTGCTGGGCAGCTGGACCGTGGCCGGCTCTGCCGCCGGGCTGGGCATCCGCGAAGACGGATTGATCACCGGCAACCGCGCCCGGTTTGTCCCCCATATCATTCAGGAGTAATCCATGCACCGCTTGCGCGCCGCGACCGATACGTTTGCCGAACTGGCATTGATTTACGCCGTCCTGCTGATCGTAAGCGCGGTACTGCTGATGCAGTTCGAAGGCCTGGATTTTGCCACCGCAATTTACTGGGCGGCGACCACCGCCACCTCGACCGGCTATGGCGATATTTCGCCCAAGACGGGTGCGGGGCAATTCGTGGCGGTGGCACTGATGCACCTGTCGATTTTTCTGGTCGCGCCGATGATCGTCGTGCGGCTGATCGACCGCCTCAACGAAAACCGCGACGCCTTCACCCATGATGAGCAGCTGCACATCCTGGAAGGCATCGCCCGGATCGAAGCCCGGCTGGAGCGGCTGGAGGCAGGTGGCACACCGGACTGATCAGCGCTTGTGCTGAGCGGGCTTCACCGGCTCGGGCTCGTGCGATGAATGCTTTATTTGGTTGAGCACCCGGTCAAGCTTGCGGTGCAGCAGTAGAATTTCCACCGTGGTCCGCAGGTTGACTTCATAGTCATGGCGGCTTGAAATCCGGTCCTTGTGCGCCTGCCGGTTCTGACTCATCAAGATTACCGGCGCCTGCAAAGCGGCGAGCGTGGACAGCGCCAGGTTGAGCAGAATGTAAGGATAGGCATCCCATTTTCCGCCCAGCACAAAGGCCAGCGGGCCATTAAGCAGCATCCAGGCAACCATCACCAGACCGAACGAACCGATGAACGCCCAGCTACCGCCGACCGCCGCGACGCGGTCCGCCAGCCGATCCCCGAACGTGGCGTGGCGCGCGATGATTTCGTCATGGTCCAGCGACACTTCGTGCGACATCACCCGGCGCAGCACGCCTTGTTCGTCTTCGTCCAGCTCGTCGAACCGCCGCCCGAGCAATTCCTCGGCCAAGGCTTCGGGGCTGGTATCAAACCGCTTCATTATGCTGCGTCCAGCGCCTCGGCGATCAGCTTTCGCGTATTCGCCACGCCGTACAGCGCGATGAAGCTGCCCATCCGGGGACCCTGGCTGGAGCCGAGCAACGTCTCGTAAAGCGCCTTGAACCAGTCGCGCAGCTGTTCGAACCCATAGTGCGGGTCTTTACCGATGGCGTAGATTAAGGTTTGCAATTCCTCAGCCGGGGCATCGTCGCTGGTCGAAGCCAGTTCCTCGTCGAGCGCCGCCAAGGCCAGCGCCTCGTTCGCTTCAGGCCTCCGCCGCACCAGCGTGGGTGCCACGAAATCGCGGTTATAGGCGAGCGCCGTGGTAATCAACTTTCCGAGATGATCGTCGTCCAGCGGATCAAACGCGTTGAAGAGCGAATTTTCTCTTTCAGTTTTTGCAGTAAGTTGAGACGCAGGGTCCCGCAGCTTTTGCAAATAACCATAGACTTGGGCTGGCGTCGCCCCCGCGCCCAGCACGCCGACCAGATTGAGCAACAAACCATAGGTCACCGGCAGGGTCTCCCCCGCCCCGCCCCGCTCGCCATTGGTCCGCAACAAGTGCCACACCGGGTTGCCCAGCTGCTGTTCAAGCGGCTGGCTGGCCAGCTTTTCGCGGAACTGCCAATATTCATCGACCGCGCGCGGGATCACTCCGACGTGGAGCGATTTGGCGCTCTTGGGTTCGCGATAGATGTAAAAGCCCAGGCTGTCTTCGCTGCCATAGGTCAGCCATTCGTCAATCGTCAGGCCATTGCCCTTCGACTTGGAGATCTTCTCGCCCTTGTCATCCAGGAACAACTCGTAAATCATCCCCTCGGGCTTGCGCCCGCCGAGCACCTGCGCGATTTTGCCCGATTGCACTCCGCTGTCAGTCAGATCCTTGCCGTACATCTCGTAATCGACGCCCAGCGCGACCCAGCGCATTGCCCAGTCGACCTTCCATTGCAGCTTGGCCTGCCCGGCCAGGATCGATTGCTCCACCATGGCCCCGTCGGCATCGGCAAAGCGGATCAGCCCGGCGTCGGCGTCGACCACTGTAACCGGCACCTGCAACACCGCGCCGGTGCTGGGCGAGATCGGCAAGATTGGCGAATAAGTCGCGGCGCGCTCCGCCCGCAGCGTGGGCAGCATGATCTCCATGATCCCCTGATAATTGCGCAGCACGC
>JANORN010000032.1:0-19148 GCA_031415355.1 Novosphingobium sp.
CCGCGCAGCGCCGCCGCGCTGGCCAGCCGTCTGATCGACAAGCCCCCCGCGCTGCATTGCCAGGACGATGTTAACGGTGTGCTGAAGGCTCGCTCGCTGCGCTTTGCCGAAGCGAGCGCGGCAATCGATCCCGCCAGCGAAGCCGTGCTCGATGAAGTCGCCGCCGCGCTGCGCCGCTGCCTGGGCAGCGTGATCGCGGTAACCGGCCACACCGATGCTGCAGGCGATGAGGACGGCAACCTCAGCCTGTCCCAGCAACGCGCCGAGGCGGTGGTTGCGGCACTGATCACGCGCGGCATCCCGGCGGCGGGTTTGCGCGCGCGTGGGTGGGGCTCGGGCCGCCCGCTGGAAGGGCTGGAACCAGCCGATCCCGCCAACCGCCGGATTGAATTTCAAGTTGTCACGATCCAGCGGCTGGAACCGACCCCGGTTGACACGGCGGGGGCGGGCTGATGTTGCCATTGGGGCTTGAAACCATTTCGCTGGCGCTGCTGTGCTATGCAGCAGGGCTGGCCTTGGGCTGGATAGTGTGGGGACGCAGACGATGATGGACATGATTGCGGCAAACTGGATCGCCTTCGGGCTGGCGCTGCTGCTGGGCCTGCTGGTCGCGTGGTGGCTGTTCGGGCGCGCGAGCACCCCGGCGGTGCGTCACCATGCGCCCGACGTGCTGGACGAAGGCGCGGCCCCGGCGGCGCGCAACCAGGCGCTGATCGACGCGACCCCGGCGGCGGCGCAGCTTCCGACCCAGATCGATCCGCCCGCATTCACTGGGACCATGGCCGGGCTGGGCGAGGTGATTGCCATCGGCGCGCAGGATGTGGTTGAGGCGGCTGAGGAACGGCAAGCCGAGGCCGCCGAGGTTCAGCCAGCGCCGCCGCCCGCCGCCGCCGCTGCCGATGACCTCGCCCGGATCAAGGGCCTCGGCCCGAAGCTGCAAGCGCTGCTCCCCACGCTCGGCATCACCACCTTCGCCCAGATCGCCGCGCTGAGCGAGGCGGACTTGGCCGAACTCGACAGCAAGCTGGGCGCCTTCGCCGGCCGGCCCACACGCGACGGCTGGGTGGAACAAGCCGGCTACCTCGCAGCGGGCGACGTGACCGGGTTCGAAGCGCGGTTCGGGAAGCTGTGAGTCTGCTTGTTGCGCGGCGGGCCAGCGAAAGGTGACACCAGGGTGACAGTGTCACCCCGTGACCCGAGTCATTATCCTTGTATTTCAACAGGTTGACTGACGACGAGCGGGTGACACATCGCCGGAAAAATTCAAATTTGCCAGGCGGAGAGCTGCGCATGTATTGTGATCTGAAGCACCGGTAGCACATGGCAGCGCTGTAGGAAAATGCGTTCCACCTGCCTCGTCGCGCGGACCAACGCGGTCTGAGATTAGAATGAAACCAAGCCTATTTGCGAGAGGTCAGGCGGCGCGCGGCAGAATCTTGTCCAGCTCGCCATTGAGCGCGCGCTTGGCTTCCAGCAGTTCGTAATCGTCCTGCAAGCCGAGGAAGAACCCTTCGGACATGCGGAAATAGCGTGCGAGCCGGAGGTCGAGATCGGCGTCCATCGGCTTGGCACCAGAGATCACGTCACGCAGCCGTGCGGGGGCAATAGCGAGTGGCGCTGCCAGCGCATCCTCGCTCAAACCAAGCGGCTCCATGAATTCGGAGACCAGCAATTCCCCGGCATGGCTATTGTGCAACCACTCGGGATCAATGGTAGTCGGTGATTTCGACATCGTAAGCGTTTCCGTCCTTGAACCGGAAACATATACGCCACTGCTTGTTAATGGAAATGGAATGTTGATCCTTGCGGTCGTCCTTCAGGTCGTGAAGCCGGTTACTGGGCGGATTTTTCAAGTCGTCGAGACTCTTCGCCCGATTAAGCATCTTGAGCTTGTCGAGTGCACGGCCCTGCACATCCGGCGGAATGCGCTTGCCGCGCAGGCCGTCCCAGATGTGCTCTGTCTTGGTGGGAGTGTTGGCGAAAGTGCGGATCATTGAAGCAATTTAGCACCAGACAGCAATTTGGTCGAATTTATAACCCATTAAAATGTAATGGATATTTTCCAAACATGGGGATAACCCAGTTTCGAAATGAAACCTAATTGCATAGATTCTTCTGTGATGTCCGCTATTTCAAACTCTGTTCACCCTTCACGCCCCCAAAACCCTTACCCTGGCCCACACACCCTGCGCCTTCGCCGCGAACCGCGCATCGCAGGTCACCAGATCGCAGCCCAGTTCCATCGCCAGCGCGAGGTAGATGCAGTCCTTCAGCGGGTGACCGAGGTCGAGGGCGAGGCTGGTTGCACTGGCCAGTTGGCTTGAGGAGGTCTCCCTGACCATGACGAGTTCGGACTCAAGCAATTCGGTAAGGCTAAGCAGGCCTTGCTCGCTGCTCTTGCGGTTCGCTTTCACTTCATTGGCCTTGCGTACCAATGCGCCAGCGACTTCGATTGCGAAGAAAGAGGGGGCGACGAGATCGCCACTGTGGTTGGCCAGCAAGGAATCGGCGATATCGGAGTTGGCTTCAACCACCAGCCATTTCACGCCGACGCTGGCATCGACGACAATCATTCTTCGTCGCGGATCGCGCGGATCAGCGAAACCGCGTCTTCGCCCGGTGCCAGGCGAATGGGATTTTGCTCACGCCGCTCCTTGATAGTCGCCAGCAGTGCTTCGACCTGACGCTTGCGATCGCTCTCGGCCATAAGTTCGCGCACTACAGCAGAAACTGAGCGCTTTTTCAGCCGAGCGGCTTCAGCCGTTCGGGCCAGCAGACCATCATCGACATTGCGGATGGTGAGGGTGCCCATATTGGTGACTCCATTTCTGAGACTTTGCTAGCATAATCACTACAAAAACGCAAGCACTACCGCCCCCACTTTGTCTTCCCCTGCCGCCCGAACCGGCCCTTGCGCGTCCCCGGCTTACCCTCGTTTGACCGCCCAACCAGCGGTGCGCGCTTGTCTGCATCGGGGATGCCGAGTTCGTCGGATTCCAGCCGCCGGATTTCATCGCGCAGCCGCCCAGCTTCCTCGAACTCCAGGTCCGCCGCCGCCGCGCGCATCTTGCGTTCGAGCTCTTCGATGTAGGCGCGCAGGTTGTGGCCGACCAGGTTGTTGACGCCTTCCGCCTCGATCTCCACCAGCACGCCATCGCGACTGGCGGTGTCGGCGACGATGTTGTGGATGTCGCGCTTGATGCTTTCGGGGGTGATCCCGTGTTCGATATTGTAGGCGTGCTGCTTGTCGCGGCGGCGGTCGGTTTCGGCGATCGCGCGCTCCATGCTGCCGGTCATCCGGTCGGCGTACAATATCACGCGGCCATCCACGTTGCGGGCGGCGCGGCCGATGGTCTGGATCAGGCTGGTTTCGCTGCGCAGGAAGCCTTCCTTGTCCGCATCGAGGATTGCGACCAGCCCGCATTCGGGGATGTCGAGCCCTTCGCGCAGCAGGTTGATCCCCACCAACACGTCATAGACCCCCATCCGCAGGTCGCGGATCAGCTCGATCCGTTCGAGCGTTTCGACATCGCTGTGCATATAGCGCACCCGCAGGCCCGCCTCGTGCATGAACTCGCTCAGGTCTTCGGCCATCCGCTTGGTCAGTGTGGTGACGAGCGTGCGATAGCCCGCCAGCGCGGTCTTGCGGCATTGTTCGATGCAATCCTGTACCTGATCCTCGACCGGGCGAATTTCCACCGGGGGGTCGATCAATCCGGTGGGGCGGATCACCTGTTCGGCGAAGACCCCGCCCGCTTGCTCCATTTCCCAGCCGCCCGGCGTGGCGGAAACCGCCACCGTTTGCGGGCGCATCGCGTCCCATTCGTTGAAGCGCAGCGGGCGATTGTCGATGCAGCTGGGCAGGCGAAAGCCATATTCGGCGAGTGTAATCTTGCGGCGGTGATCGCCTTTGCTCATCGCGCCGATCTGGGGCACGGTCTGGTGGCTTTCATCGACGAACAGCAGCGCGTTGTCGGGCAGATATTCGAACAGCGTCGGCGGCGGTTCGCCGGGCAGACGGCCAGTGAGGAAGCGGCTGTAGTTTTCGATCCCGGCGCAGCTGCCAGTGGCCGCGATCATCTCCAGGTCGAAGTTGGTCCGCTGCTCCAGCCGCTGATGCTCCAGCAATTTGCCCTCGGACTCCAGCTCCTTCAGCCGCTCGGCCAGTTCAAACCGGATCGCTTGCCCGGCCTGCTGCATCGTCGGGCCGGGGGTGACGTAGTGCGAATTGGCATAGACCCGCACCGTGGGCAGCACCGCGCCCTTCTTGCCGGTCAGCGGGTCGAACTCGGCGATCTGTTCGATCTCGTCACCAAAAAAGCTGATCCGCCAGGCCATGTCTTCGTAATGCGAGGGGTAGATTTCCAGATTATCGCCGCGCACGCGGAAATTGCCGCGCTGAAACGCGGCGTCGTTGCGCTTGTATTGCAGCGCGACCAGCTTGCGGATGATTTCGCTTTGATCGGCGCTGGCGCCTTGCTTCAGGTCAAAGATCATTGCCGAATAGGTTTCGACCGAGCCGATCCCGTAGATGCAGCTGACCGAGGCGACGATGATCACGTCATCGCGTTCCAGCAGCGAGCGCGTGGCCGAATGCCGCATCCGGTCAATCGCCTCGTTTACGCTCGATTCCTTCTCGATGTAGGTATCGCTGCGCGGCACATAGGCTTCGGGCTGGTAGTAGTCGTAATAGCTGACGAAGAATTCGACCGCGTTGTCCGGAAAGAAGCTTTTGAATTCGCCATACAATTGCGTGGCGAGCACCTTGTTCGGCGCGAGGATCAGCGCGGGGCGCTGCGTGGCCTCAATCACTTGCGCCATGGTAAAGGTCTTGCCGCTGCCAGTCACCCCCAGCAGCACCTGCGTCGCCTCACCGTTCGAAATACCCTCAATCAGCTCGGCAATCGCGGACGGTTGGTCTCCGGCGGGCTGATATTCCGACTGAATCCGGAACCGCTGCCCGGACTCAGCCTTGACGGGCCGCTGCGGCTTGTGCGGCACGAAGGCGCCAGAGGTGTCGGGTTCTTCCAGACCCCGGCGGATGATCAGTTCGGCCATGGAGAGGGATATGGCGGTTTATGGTTTGTTCTGCAATGGGGGTGGTTCGTTACGATCCTGCGGAAAACTGCATCCAATCCAGAGCCAATGAATATCAAAGGTTGCGGCTTTCTCTATGTAGGGCCAACCTGCTTGGCAGCGAACTTCAGGGCTTGACGACTGTCAATGTTCTTTACATGTTCCTATAGCGCATGGTTTGATTCAACGTGATTGTCTGGAGGAAGCGTGCGATCAATTGAACTTTTTGCCGGTGCCGGCGGACTTGGCATGGGGCTCTGTCAGTCAGGCTTCCGGCCGATTAAGGTGGTGGAGTGGGACCGTTGGTGCTGCGATACCATCCGTGAGAACCGGCGCGAGAAAGACAGTTCGGTCGCACTTTGGCCTGACCCAATTGAAGGCGATGTGCGTCAGGTCGACTTCCGTGCACTCGAAGGCAAGGTCGATCTCGTTAGTGGTGGTCCGCCGTGTCAGCCATTTTCGCTTGGCGGCAAACATCGCGCTCACGCTGATCATCGCGATATGTGGGGCGAAGCGGTTCGAGTTGTCCGGGAAACAAAGCCGCCAGCCTTTGTGTTTGAAAATGTGAAGGGGCTCACGCGCACGTCATTTGCAACTTATCTCGCTTACATCGTCCACCAGCTCACCTATCCTGATCTGGTGCGGAGAATTGACGAAGAGTGGGACTCACATCTTCGGCGGCTAGAGGCCCAGCATACATCGGGGCGCGAATCCGGGCTTAAGTACAATGTCGTATGGAGAGTGCTCAACGCAGCTGACTTTGGTGTGCCTCAACGGCGCGAACGTGTTGTCTTTGTGGGATTCCGTGAAGACCTTGGCATTAAATGGTCGTTTCCGAAAGAAACCCATTCGCTTGATGCCTTGTTGTGGGACCAGTTTCGCAGCAGAGATTATGGTGACCGTCATTCGGCGCGGGTTATCGCCCTCAGCGATCCGCGATTGCTGTCTCGCGCGCTAAAACTGAATGAACGGCTAGATACCAAGGCTTGGCGTACAGTTCGGGATGCGATCGACGACCTTCCAGACCCACAGCACAATCCTGCAGAAGCGCGTCGTTACCTTAATCATCGGTACCAACCTGGTGCCCGCAGTTATCCGGGTCATACTGGCAGCCCTCTCGATCTGCCCGCTAAAACCTTGAAGGCGGGCGTTCATGGGGTGCCGGGTGGTGAAAACATGCTGCTGCGTCCCGACGGATCAGTGCGTTATTTTACAGTGCGTGAAAGTGCTCGGCTGCAAAGCTTCCCAGACAACTATCGCCTGCATGGCTCGTGGACAGAATCCATGCGCCAGCTTGGCAATGCCGTACCAGTTGAACTAGCACGCGTAATCGGGGACGGTGTGGCCTCCCGACTCGCGGAGAAAGCATGACTGACGAAGTTGCGAAAAACCCGCAGGTGAATGGCTATCGAGAGTTCGAGTTCGACCTTCCGGGCGCTTTGCTGGATCACTTGGTTCGCGCTCTCGGTGAAATGGAGCAGGCACCGCTTGACGCCGCTAGTCTTCGCGGAGTGGCCGAGGCTCAAGGAGTTTACCAACTCTTCCTCGATGGCAACCTAGTCTACAGTGGGAAGACTGATGCCGAAGCCGGGCTGTTTAAACGCTTAGCTCGTCACTCAAACAAGATCTTGCATCGCAGCGGCCTCGACCCGGCACGTGTCAGCTTTAAGGCGATCCGAATTTTCGTCTTTACCGCAATGGACCTAGAGACCCAGTTGATTAAACGGTATACCGCCGATGCGGGCACTGAATGGAATGGCAGCGGATTTGGCTCCAATGATCCTGGCCGGAAGCGCGACACGCAGGAGCCTGGTCGATTTGATCAAGAGTTCCCAATCGACATCGATAGGCAGCTTCAGGTTGATTACTCGGGTACACGCGCGGCAGCAGCAGTCGCGGCAATGCTCAAATCCGAGCTTCCGTTCACTTTTCGTTTTGAGATGAAGCCACCTCGTTCGCGTACTCCCCATCCAGACTTGGCGAACACAATTGTGACCATTTCTGATGGTCGAAAGACGGCAAGGCAGGTCATTGGCGAATTGGTCCAACAGCTTCCGGCGGGGTGGCAAGCGACAGCGCTCTCAGCGGTGCTTATAATGTATATGGAGGCTGTCGATGATTACCCGCATGCGACAGTCCTAGCACGATCTTGAATTACGGTGATAGGTCCGTAAACCCCCAGATTTCAACCTCAAACCGCCTCCAGCACCAAAACCCTTGCCTCCGCATCCTCGCGCTTCGGCCGCACCACAATCTCCACATCACGCCCCAGCGCAACGATGAAGTTCATCAGCTTCTCGACCGGAAACCCATCCAGCCTATAGTCCACCAGCGCTGAAACCTGTGGTTGCGGCACGCCCAGCAGCGCGGCGGCTTCGGCCTGTTTAAGGCTGCGATCCTTGATGATGTGGTTTAGCACCAGGGCCAGGCGGGTCTTGGTCTGGCGTTCGGTGGGGTCGTTCAAGCTGCACCTGGGCTGCGCAATCCAAAGGCTCAGGATCAGCGGTGCCTCGCGGCGCAGCACGGTTTGGAGTGTCCCGTGGGCTTAGCATCGTCAAACCAGAACTCTTCGATCTCAAGCAAAGGGCAAAGTTGATCCAGCGGTTTTCGCAGTTCATCGCAGATTTCAATGAAATTGGCATTCGACACCAGCAGCGGCCCCGATGCGCTGACTGACCTACCCGCCATCACCATAGCTGCGGCTGGCTTGCTCGTCGTCGGTCACCACGAAATGGCAGATCCGGCAGGCAGCATCGGCCTTTTCCGCAAACCAGCGGCAGCTCGGCCGGATCGAACATTTGGGCATGACCGGGCTGTGCCGCAGCGCCAGTTCGTCGGCCGCCCGCGCAACCACCCCGCAGCCGGTGCCGTTCCATTGGCGGCAATTGCCCTTCACGCAGGCCGATGCGAAGCGAAACCGTGTTTCCGCCAGGCCATCGGCATTGGCGGCCTGCACAAAGTCCTCATCGACGATGTAGGTTTGCGGCAGGTGGCCGACCGTGGCATCACTGCGCACCATCCCAAGCAGGGTCGCGCCCGGCTCGCACCGGGCGCTGGGACACAACAGCTCGTCGCGCTCCGCCTGAAGCGGCGCCTGAGCCACTAGAACTGCTTCATTTCCGATTCCCGGATCTGAATTCCGTCGGTCTGGCCGGGACGGCCAAAAATCCGCAAAGGAGCGGAATTGCTGTCGCTGCTGATGAGCTGGGCAAGGACCGCCTTCTGAATCGCCTTGTCCAACGCAGCCAAGTCTTTTGCGCCCAGTTTCAAAGCGGTTACATCGACTTCGAATTTGCCTGGTTCTGATTTGGCCATCTCGGTTTCCTCCTTGTTGATATCAGGGGCCGTCGAGTCAGGTTGGTTCCCAGACGGGAGCTTGGTTCAACAGGGCCTCCAGTCGGCCGAGCAAGGCCGTACGGCGGTCTTGCGCAGCGCGATGCTCCGCCTGTGCTGCGGCGATGTCTGTGCCGCAGTGCGGGCAATCGCGCTCACCTGGCCAAACGTGACATTTGCAGCCATGACACAGGTCCAGTTCTGGCGGGGCCATTCCGCGTTCGCGGGTGTTCGCCCAGTACCGCGAATTTTCAGCGCGGCTAGATCGTGGGCTGGTGTAACCGGGGATAGCACTATCAGGATCGGGGATCGGCTCTTCGATCAGTTCGAACCGGCCAACTGCAAACGACAAGTCGGGGGCATCCTCCACTTTGACAATGCGTTCGCGAATGCCGCGCTTCTTGAGTTCGGTGACCCGGTAGTGACAATACGGATTGTTGCCGGGCTTACCGAGCAGCGAATCCGCGGTCCAGGTGCAGCCGGCCTTGCAAGCGTCAGCGTAATAGCAATCCTGGCAGTGCCCCCACAGCTGCTGCTTCTCGCGCATTCTGCCGAAATGCATCTCATCGCTGTTCAGCCAGATGTCGCGGACCGACCGGTCGCGGACATTTCCGCCGGCATAGC
The DNA here is from genome assembly GCA_031415355.1 of Novosphingobium sp. Classification (GTDB taxonomy): domain Bacteria; phylum Pseudomonadota; class Alphaproteobacteria; order Sphingomonadales; family Sphingomonadaceae; genus Novosphingobium. The sequence goes on from JANORN010000032.1 coordinate 9,034, forward strand.
CATTGGTGGCAAGCGAAGGGCAGCCCTTGATTACGCCATCGGATTCAATGCCGATAACGGTCTGGCCCGCCGCGCAGCCGGTCCAATAGGGTGTCATCCCTTTGGCTGCGCCCCGCAGGATATGCTCATGCGGCCCGAAATAGCCGATATTGTTGCCGACGATCATCAACAGCCCGCGTTCCCGTCCTTCAAGGCTCAGGCGGGACAACAGCGGAATGACCTCATCGATCATGTAAGGCTGGAGCAAAATCTCTTCATTGTCGACCGCGTTGCCCATCGCAACGGTCAATTGCACCTGCCAATGGGTAATGCCGTGCTCGATCAGCAGATCCATCAGCGCTGGCAATTGCGCGATGGTTTGCACCCCGATGGTCGTGTTGCAGCTGACCGTCAGGCCCAGTGACCTGGCGGTTCTGACTGCTTCCAGCGCCATGCGGTGCGATCCGGGGACGCCGCGAATCTTGTCGTGCAGTTCCTCCAGGCCATCGATCGACACGCCGATACCGTCGAGCCCGGCATCGCGCGCGGCCGTCAGACGCGCTTCAGTGAGCAGCCTGCCGCCGGTTTGCATGGCGCAATACATGCCATGGCGCTTGATCGCGGCGATGATGGTGACCCAATCTTTGCGCAGATAGGCTTCGCCGCCAATCAGCGAAATTTCACGAGTGCCCAGCTCCGCCAGGGCATCGACCACCTCGATGCATTCCGCCGTATCCAGCTCTTTGGGCCGGGGGCGACCAGCGCGCGATCCGCAGTGCATGCACTTGAGATTGCACGCCAGCGTGATTTCCCACACCACATGCACCGGAACGTGATCAACGTGATCCGCCTCCGAGCGGAACCGCGACGGTAAGGTGAAGTCGTCCGCTCTCAAGCTTTCGGGCATGGACGACCTTAGCCCTTCGCGATTTCAGACTTGAGCAACGCCAGCGCCTCGCGGATATCCGCCGCGCGCTGCAGATGGGCCTCTGCTGCTGCGGCGACTGTTTCCATCTGCGCGCGATCACCGCTTTTGATCGCTTCGTGGATGGCGTTGCCATAGGGTGCTACCCCTACCGCTTGGGACATGTGGGCTTCCAGTTTGGCCAGCTCGATCTTCACTTGTTCGGCATGGGCCAGATATTCTCTGGCACGGAGCGCGACACCGGCCATTTCCTCGGGATCATTGCGCCCGAGCGCTTCCTGGATGACCGTTCCATAAAGCGGAATGCTGACGCCCGCAGCTGTGTCCATCGTCATGATCAACTTTCCCTTTCTAAATCAGAGCTTTGCGATTGCCGCCTTGAGGGCACTCAAAGACCCGCTGACATCGCCATATTCTGCCAGATGCGCTTCGGCCTGACTGGCGACAGCTTGCATTTTTTCGATATCGCCCGAAGCGATCGCCTGGTGGATAACGACCCCGTAGAGCACTACTGGGCCAGGAAAAGTGTAAGCGCCGCGCTTGATCAGCTCGGATTTCAAAATCTCGATCGCTGCACTCAGATCGCCATATTGCGCCAGATAGGTTTCTGCCTGTCGCGCCACTGCCTGCATTTTCGCGCGATCACCCGAAGCGATGGCTTCAAGAATTGCTACGCCGTACATCACGATCGCCATGTCAATGTCCTCCGAATGCGCAAATCAATGGCAAAAGTGCCCCGATTCAACTGTCAGTTTAAACAACACCATCGATCTCAAGCTTGTTCTGCGCGCTCGAAAACCTTTTCGCACAAATACTCTCGAACCCATGCTGCTGAAATTCAGTATTCATCCAGCAGGTTGAGCTTGTACATCGGGCTAACAATCGACGCTTTACCAAGCTGAACTTCGAAGATGTTTATTCGCTCAGCGCTGCGTGCAGTGCGGACAGCGCAGATCGCACGTCGCCAGACTCAGCCAGCTGCGACTCTGCTGCGGCCAGTACTTCCTGCATCCGTCCGACATCGCCAGCGGCAATCGCTTCATGAATAACCACGCCATAAAGCGGGATCGGCCCGGATTTGTGCTTGATCCGCGCGATCTCAACCTTGAGCAGCTCCAGCGCCGCGCTGACATCGCCGTGATCTTTGAGATAGGCTTCAGCAGCGGCCTGAACTTCTTTCATAACGCTGATATTACCAGATTTTACGGCTTCATGAATGGCGACAGCATACATCGGAATTCCAGTCATGGCATACATCCCTTCCCAATAAACAAGTCCGCCTAAGCTTATAACTTGTGAGGCTATCTGCGCCACATATTTGAGTCAACGTGGGTTAACGCACAATTTGATTCAATATTCTGAACGTCAACTTTTACTTTATTAAATCAAGTGCAATGAATTGGCGATTGCAACGGTTGGTGTGTTGCGATGCCATGGCTAAACCGCGCGAATTGCACCCTTGCACCCTTGCACCCTTGCACCCTTGCACCCTTGCGCTGTTCGCGGTGCGCGAATCTTGTGAGGATTGTGTGGTTCGGTGGCGGCGGGGCAGGGCCCGCGCACCCCTATGGCGAAATGGCGCGGAAGCTGGGATCGGGGACGGGGCGCGTGCTTTCACTTGGCGTTTAGGCACGGGCTGGTTATAGGCCAGTCCCATGATCCGTTCCCCGCTCAAGCTCGCCATTCTTGCCACCGCCACTGCGGCCATGACGCTTACCGCCGGCTGCGGCGGGCGCGGGGTGAAGGGAAAGGACACCGCGTTCATCGCGCGCGATGTCGATACGCTCTATGGCGCGGCGAAAGACCGGCTTGATCGCGGCGACACCAAGGTTGCTGCGGCACTGTTTGACGAGGTGGAGCGCCAGCATCCCTATTCGCCTTGGGCCCGCCGGGCACAGTTGATGAGTGCATTCAGCTATTACGCCAGCGCGGATTACAACAAGTCGATCCAGTCGGCTCAGCGGTTCCTCTCGATTCATCCGGGCAACCGCGATGCGCCCTATGCCTATTACCTGATTGCGCTGTGCTATTACGAGCAGATCAGTGATGTGACCCGCGATCAAAAGATCACGCAGCAGGCGTTGACCTCGCTCACCGAAGTTGTCCGCCGCTATCCCACCACCCGCTATGCCGGGGATGCGCGGGTCAAGATCGATCTGGTCAACGATCACCTCGCCGGCAAGGAAATGGAGATCGGGCGGTTCTATCAACGCTCGGGCCGCTGGCTCTCCGCCACGCAGCGGTTCCGCAACGTGGTCGATAAATATCAGACCACCAGCCACGCCGCCGAAGCGCTGTACCGCATAACCGAAAGCTATCTGGTGCTGGGCGTGCCCGAAGAAGCGCAGAAAGCCGCCGCCGTGCTGGGTGCGAACTATCCCGGCAACGAATGGTACCAGAAAGCGTTCGAACTGATGCAGAAGCACGCGCCGGGGGTTGCGGCGCGGTAGGGGGCGACACGCCGGGGACGCCGTATGCGGTGCCCCCATGAAAAGGTGCGATAGCGCGCAACCGGGGACATGCTATTGCCTGTCCCCGACCAACGGTGAGGCCACGCGCAATATGTGCGTGTCCGGGGACACGGTATTCCGTGCGCCCGCGCAACGATGCAGCAGCGGGCAAACTTAGTTTGGCGTGCTGAGAGGATGATGGAGTTTGGGAGTTAAGTAAAGTGTCACCGTAATTCGATGCGGACCCGCAGGCGGCGCTGGCGTTGATTGAGCGGATGGGGTGAGGTGAGACGGCGGGTCGTCACAGTAACCAATCTCGACTTGTTACACGACAGACTTGACAAATTGCCTGAAATAGCTATTTTAACTAAATCAGCTATTCGAGAAATGCTATGACCAACACCGTTGCCTCCACTGAGTTCCAGAACCGCGCGGGCCTTTATATCGAGCGCGCGGCCAAAAGCCCGGTGTTCATCACCAAGCACAAGCGTCCGGTGCGGGTGCTGCTCGATATCGAGGAATACGAACGGCTCAAGGCGCGTGATACCCGCCGTTCCTACTATGTCGAGGAACTGCCCGACGAAGCCATCGCCGCGCTGGAGGCGACCGATTACAGCCATCTCGATCCAAAGCTCGATGCGTTGATGGATTGAGCGGGTGAAGAAACCGCAGCCCGCCGTTGGGCTAGTGATCCGCTACGACTACCTCTGGCGTGACGAAGCCCGGCACGGGCGACTGGAAGGCGCAAAGGACCGCCCCTGCGCGATCGTGATCGCCCGCAGCGGCGAAGGGCTGGACGCACTGGTCTGGCTCGCGCCGATAACCCACACGCCGCCAACCGATCCCAAGGCGGCGATAGAAATTCCGCCCAGGGTGAAGGCCCACCTCGGCCTCGACGATGCCCGCTCGTGGATTGTCACAAGCGAAATCAACAGCGTGGCCTGGAGCGATCCCGGAATCGTTCCAGTCGGCAAATCGCGCTGGGACTATGGCCTGTTGCCACCCAAGTTCACAAAGGCAGTCGTTGATCGCGTGGTAGAGCGGTTCAGAGCCAAGCAGCTGGGGACGGTGAGCCGAGTGCATATCGAGAAGCGCCGGGCGCGCGATGAGGAGCGGAAGCGTTAGATGTTAGGGTGCGCCTAACGCAGCGAAACTCGGCGTTTTTGCCCTTCCAACCGTAATCGCCTTTCGCTCTCGCTGTCGAAAGTTCTTGATGTAGGCACCGTCCACACCCTCATCCGGCTGCAAGTTCAGCAGACAATTCACTAGGGATGCCATCGATTCATCGGAGAGCCTAAATTGGTTGGGCAACCTGTCGTTCTCACGCTCCGCTCTCTCCATCAAGGCAGCGCCCAGTGCCCTCACGAAATCTGATTTCGATGGTCGAATCGCATTGGTCGCCGCTTCAGTGATGGTATCGGTTGGTTCGACCAATGCCCTTCGAGCATCCGCACCCAAAACGCGAACAATCTCGCTAAGCGACGGCCAGTATCTTAGATCGAAGCCATGGCGCGCATTCCGCAATGGCTTTTTCAGCCAAAAATTGAATGAATGCGCGGGCTCAGCCGCCTCCTCAATGACCTCAAATATGTCGTAATGTGAATTGGAAGAAAATCCGGATTCATTCGAGATATCTTCTCGCTCTTGAATGAAATTTGCAAGCTCATCAGACCGTTGACCGATCAAATCATTGAGTTCGATAAGTCGCTTCCTCGAGGTACGCTGCTCAGAGATCGCTTCCGGCTTCCATAAGGCCGCAACTCCCAAAACCGAGTCGAGGAAAGTCCAAACACCGTGTGGAATTCCACCCAGCTTTCGATGAAGCTCGTCATACACATTGCGAAGTTCCAGCTCGCGGTCGAGCAAGCGGTCGATTACGATGTTTACACTCGGCCAGATGCCATGTTCGGCATTGTATCGCCGATCTTCGCGGAGAATGTCTTCACAAAACTGCGTAACATTGATCGATTCAAGAATTGTCATTTTAAGGCCTTTCCGACTTCAACCGAATCGGCATTGCATCGTGCTCAACGGGAAGTCGGTATCGCAAAGAAAATTTCAAGCCAGCGGTTCAGATACCTGCTCCGACAATGAACAGTTTCGCGCCAACGCGCACCTGTCGGTAACCCGTTCAAGCAAGGGAACGCTGTCCGAGGGGCTTCCTGAGCGAACCACAGAGAACGCAGAGGAAGAAAGACAGGAAGAAAGTCTGGTTCGCACAAAGACACAAAAAACACGAAGATGTTGGTAATTGGGGCGAACCCCTCTGGTATTTTCCCATTGCGGTTTGAGGCAAACGATGAAGCTAAGACATTGCCTGCGGCAAGCCGGACAACTTCGTGTCCTTTGTGTCTTTGTGCGAAAAATTGCTGCTTTCCCGAACGCAGCTTTGACGCTGATGGGGCAGTGACCGGGACGGTCTCGTTGCCGTTCGGCGGTTCAGTTTTCCTACATTGGTGCGGCCTGCTATGCCTGTCGCTTCCGGATTGGCCGCGCCCGTCAATTTGCGTTTTTCTTGAAATGTGTCACCCATATTTCTGGATGCAAATCAATATAAAACAAGAATAAAATGCTTCACGAGTGGGTGACACTGTCACCCTGTAGCCTGATTCATTGCCAGGGATCACCCCCCCTTTCTACCCCGCAGGTTGACATTCGCCCCCCAGCGGCGCTCTATGCCTGTCACGCCATGCTCAGCCAGAAAACCCGCTATACGATCCGTGCCTTGCAGCACCTGGCCGATGAATACCGGCAGGGGCCGATCCGGCTGGATGCGATTGCCGAGGCGCAGAATATTCCGCGCAAGTTCCTGACCGTGATCCTCAGCGAGATGGTCCGCGAAGGGCTGGTCAATTCCACCCGCGGGCGCGATGGCGGTTATGAACTGGCGCTGCCGCCGGTCGATGTGCGGTACGGCGATATCATCCGGCTGACGCGCGGCAGCTTGGCGCTGGTCCCCTGCGCGGCGCGCAATGCGCATGAACATTGCACCAATTGCCTGCCCGAAGCATCCTGCCGCCTGCGCGGATTGATGCTGACCCTGCGCGATGAAATGGCGGCGATGCTGGACAAGATATCGCTGGCGGATGAAATCGCGCTGGAGGCCTCGTTCGAAGGGGTCGAAGCAGGGTGACTCTGGCCTAGACCCGCGCTAGAACACGATTTGTTCTTGAAGAATTTGGGCGAACATGCTGACCCGGCTGTCTATTCGCAATGTAGTGCTGATCGAAGCACTCGATCTCGATTTTACCGAGGGGCTGGGCGTGCTCACGGGCGAGACCGGGGCGGGCAAATCGATCCTGCTCGATGCGCTGGGCCTCGTGCTGGGCAACCGCGCCGAAGGCCAGCTGATCCGCGCCGGGGCCGATCAGGCCAGCGTGGTTGCCAGCTTTGAATTTGACAAGCTGCCCCTGCCGATCCGCGCCGTGCTGGGCGAGTCGGAGGTGGAAGTTGAACCGGGCGAGCCGCTGATCCTGAAGCGCCGCCTGCGCGCCGATGGCAGCGGCGGGGTCAGCTCCAAGGCGTTCATCAACGATCAGCCGGTGGGCGCGGCGCTGCTGCGCGAACTGGCGGGGCAGCTGGTGGAACTGCACGGGCAGCACGATGATCGCGGGCTGGTCAACCCGCGCGGGCACCGCTTGCTGGTGGATCGCTATGCCGGCTCGGATGCGGCGGCGGTGGACGCGGCCTGGCGTAGCTGGCGCACTTCCCGCACCGCGCTGGAGGCAGCGCGCGCGGCAATCGCGCAGGCCTCGGCCGATCACGATTTGCTGCTGGCGCATCTGGCCGAGCTGACCGCGCTGGAGCCCGAAGTTGGCGAGGAAGAACAGCTCGCCGAGGCGCGCGCGACGATGCAGAAGGGTGAGCGCTTGTCGGGCGATCTCGCCGAATTGCAACATCTGTGGGCCGGATCGGATTCGGCGCTGACCAGCCTGCGCAGCGCGGCGCGGCGGCTGGACCGAATTGCCACCGAGCATCCGTTGCTGGCCGACGCGCTCGCCTCGCTGGACCGTGCGGTGATCGAAGCGGGCGAGGCGGAGGATAAGCTGGTCCGTGCGGGCGATGCGCTCAGCCATGATCCGCAAGCGCTCGACCGGATCGAAACGCGGCTGTTCGAACTGCGTGCCGCCGCGCGCAAGCACCACTGCCAGGTCGATGATCTGCCGCACCGGATGCGCGAAATGCGCAGCGCGCTCGACGGGATTGCCAGCGGTGAGGCGGAACTGGCCGCACTGGAGCGCGCCGCCCACGATGCCGAACTCGATTTCCGCGCCCGTGCCGAAGCGCTCTCGGCCCAGCGCGTCGAAGCTGCGGTCCGGCTGGACGCAGCGGTGGCGGGCGAACTGGCCCCGCTGAAGCTGGACGCGGCGAAGTTCCGCACCAGTGTGACCCGCCTGGCCGAAGACCGCTGGAGCGCCAGCGGGGTCGATGCGGTGGAATTCCTGATCAGCACCAACCCCGGCGCGCCGTTCGCCCCGCTCGCCAAAATCGCCAGCGGCGGCGAACTTTCCCGCTTTATCCTCGCGCTGAAAGTCGCGTTGGCAGAACAGGGCGGGGCCGCGACGGTGATCTTTGACGAGATTGATCGCGGCGTCGGCGGCGCGGTAGCCTCAGCCATCGGCGAACGCCTGGCACGGCTGGCCAGTGGCGGACAATTGCTGGCGGTAACGCACTCGCCGCAGGTGGCCGCGCGCGGCGGGCAACACTATGTGATCGCCAAGTCGAGCGAAGGCACCGTCACTCGGACCTCTGTCCACTTGCTCGACGCTGGTGGACGGCAGGAAGAGATCGCGCGAATGCTGTCCGGCGCGGAGATCACCCGCGAGGCCAGGGCGCAGGCGAACAGGTTGCTGGAGGGGGTGTGAGAACAGCAGCAAAAATATCTGTACTAGGCTTGCTCGTCATCCTTGGCTGGCTGGCTTACGACTTCGTTCTTGACCGTGCTCCTCCGCATCGATTTGTGTTGAAAGCGGATCGTGAAATCCGCTCGGCTCAGCTCACACTGAATGGCAAATCCAAAGCCATGGTAATTTACAGCAAATCAGCCTCAGCAAGCATGATGTTTAGTGACGCGTCAGGCGGGATCATGATCGTATTTGCGGACGGGACGACAACTGAGTGCCGCATCGGCTACATGACCAATGGCGAGATGGAGCCACACAAGATCGCAGCAATCGATGGAAAGTGTGTGGTTCCACCCAATGCAGTTTGATTGACAAGACCTCCTAAAAGACCTAAAATTAGGTTATGAACGCGCCTTTCAAACCTGAATTGATTGTGCCGATACTCGCCGATGTCGGGGTCAGCATCACCGATCTCAAGCGCAACCCGGCGGCGGTTGTCGCGGAGGCGAAGCTGCGGCAAGTGGCGATCCTCAGCCGCAATAAGCCGGTCGCTTATATGATTTCGCCTGAAGTTTGGGAATATCTCTGCGAACTGCATGAGGACGTGCAGGATGCCGCGTTGGTGCGCGAGCGGCTGGCCAATCCGGGTAAGCGGATCAGGGTAGAGCTGTCTGACCTTGTATAAGCTCGACTTTGAAGAGAAGGCGAAGAAGGAATTCGACAAGCTCGGTACCGCGATCCGGCGTCGCTTTCAGAAAAAGCTTGGCGAGCGGCTGGCCAATCCGCGCATAGAAGCTGACCGGCTTTCGGACATGCCGAACTGCTACAAGATCAAATTGCGTTCGGATGGCTTCCGCTTGGTCTATCGCGTTGAGGATGATGTGGTGGTGGTCTTTGTCATCGCAGTCGGCAAACGCGACAGCAGCAAGCGCGATGTCTATGATCTTGCGGTATCGCGATTGCGGTCACTATGAACCTCCCCCGCCGCGAATTTATCGGAGCCGCTGTGCTCACTCTCCTTGCCACAGGATGCCGGACTACGATGGAAGAAGTTGACTTGAGCGCGGCCTATGGCCTGATTGGCCAGATGTCAGCCAAGCCCGGCAAGCGCGATGAACTGATCGGCTATCTGCTGGCCGGTACGGACAATATGCCCGGCAACCTCGCCTATATGATCAACCAGGACGCCGCTGATCCTGATGCGCTTTGGATTGTGGAGGTCTGGATCGATAAGGCCGCGCATGCTGCCAGCCTGCAACTGCCCTCGGTCCAGGCGGCGATTGCCAAGGCGCGGCCGATCCTCGCCGGGTTTGGCACCCGGGCTGAAGTGATTCCAGTGTCGCCGCTGCGGTGAGCCGGGCCGACCTCCTTGAACGACCGGTCTGGAACTGCCTCCACGGACGGCAAGCGGGACTGGCGGTCGCGACTGGCGCGGCGGTGCGAATTGATCCGCGCTATGGTCCGTTCGCGGCGGCACGTGATCAGTCGGCTGAGGCGCAATTGGCGCTGGCGGCGCTGCTGAACGGGCCGGATGACACGCTGTGGCTGGTCGAGCCGGAGGGCTGGCCCGCGCCGCCCGGCACGCGGGTGCTGCGCAGCGCGGACCTGCTGCAAATGGTCGCGCCGCAACCCCAGCCGCCGCTGCCGGACGACGGCGCGTTCCTGGCGCTGGGCGATGTGGATGCCGCCGAGATGACCGCGCTGGCGCTGGCGACCGAGCCTGGGCCATGGGGCGCGCTGACGCACCGTTATGGCCAGTTCCATGGCCTGCGCGATCCCGCCGGGCGCTTGCTGGCGATGGCGGGCGAGCGGATGCTGCCCGCCCCGGGGCTGGCCGAAGTCAGCGGCGTCTGCACCTGGCCTGACCAGCGCGGGCAGGGGCTGGCGGGGCGGTTGATCCGGCGGGTGATGGCGGAC
>JANORN010000033.1:0-12878 GCA_031415355.1 Novosphingobium sp.
AGCTCATCGTTGCCGCGCTGGCGCGAGATCGCATCGGCGGCGGCTTCGGCGGCCATCATCCCGCTCTTCATCGCGGTGTGGCTGCCCTTGATCCGGGGCACGTTGAGGAAGCCTGCGGTGCAGCCGATCAGCGCGCCGCCGGGGAACGCCAGCTTGGGCAGCGATTGCCACCCGCCATCGCAGATTGCGCGTGCGCCATAGGACACGCGGCGGCCGTTCTTCAGGATCGCGGCGATTTCGGGGTGCGTCTTCCATTGCTGGAAGGCTTCGAAGGGCGAGAGGTGCGGGTTGCCATAGCCCAGCCAGACCACATAGCCGAGCGCGACCTGGTGGCCGCTCTGGTGGTACAGAAACCCGCCGCCGAACCCGTCGTCATCCTTCACTGGCCAGCCCTGGGTGTGGATCACCCGGCCCTGCGCGTGTTGCTCAGCGGGAATATCCCACAACTCCTTCAGGCCGAGCCCGTAAACTTGCGGCTCGACATCAGCATCAAGATCGAACTTCGCTTTCAATTGCTTGGTCAGGTGGCCACGCGCGCCTTCGGCAAACAGCGTGTATTTGGCGTGGAGTTCCATCCCGGCCTGATAATCACCCTTGTGGCTGCCATCTTTGGCCACGCCCATATCCAGCGTCGCCACGCCTTTGACCGAACCGTCAACGTTGTAGAGCACTTCGCTCGCCGGGAAGCCGGGGAAGATTTCCACACCGAGCTCTTCGGCTTTGCCCGCCAACCAGCGGCACAGGCTGCCGAGACTGCCGGTATAAGTGCCCTTGTTGTTCATGAACGGCGGGGCGAGCAGGTGCGGAACAGCGTACTTTTTCTTGCTCGTCAGCACCCAATGCTGGTTGTCGGTGACCGGCGTTTCCGCCAGCGGGCAGCCGTCTTCGCGCCATTCGGGCAGCAGTTCATCCAGCGCCTTGGGATCGACCACTGCGCCTGAGAGGATATGCGCGCCGACTTCCGACCCCTTTTCCAGGATACAGACGGTCAATTCAGGATTGATCTGTTTCAGCCGGATTGCCGCCCCCAGGCCAGCGGGACCACCGCCGACGATGACAACATCATAAGGCATCGATTCGCGTTCGCTCATGGCCGGTTCTATCCCCGTTCCTGCTGATCTTCGTTGGGTTAAGCCTTGATTGCTGCGGCTGGGCAGGTCAAGACCCGTGTGGTGCATATTACGGATCAATCAGCAGCGCCCGCTGCGCTGAAAGCAGACGTTGCCGCCGCGCTGGACTGGTGGCGTGAGGCCGGGGTTGACCACGATTACCAAGACGATCCGCGCGATTGGCTGCCCGCAGCGGTTCAGACTGATGGTGCGGCAGCGGGGGCCGCAACAGGAGCGGCGGCGCAAACTCCCGCGCAGCGCACGCCCACGGCTGAACCAGAGCCTGCCGCGGTCGTAGGCGGTGATCCGGCCAGCTGGCCGCAGCGGCTGGAAGATTTTTCGGCCTGGTGGCTGGCCGAGCCGAGTCTGGACCACGGGATCGTGATGGAACGAATCGCGCCGCGTGGGCCCCAGGGCGCGGCGCTGATGGTGCTGGTGGACCATCCCGAGGCCGCTGATCGCACTGCGTTGTTATCTGGCCCCGAAGGAAAATTGCTGAACGCCTTCTTGCTTGCCGCCGGAATCGCAGCGGACAGCGTCTATGTGGCGAGCGTGCTGCCCCGGCATACGCCGCTGCCCGATTGGGCGGCCTTGATCAGCGCCGGTTTGGACAAAGTAACCGCGCAGCACGTGGCGCTGGTGGCTCCGCAGCGGGTAATTATGCTGGGATCGCACATTTCACCGCTGCTTGGCCACGATCCGGCGAATACCGCTGAATCTTTACGCGGTTTTAACCATGAGGGCAGGACTATCCCCACACTGGTTGCACCCGGGCTGACTGAAATGCTCACGCGGCCACGTCGGAAAGCAGTGTTGTGGCAACGCTGGCTCGATTGGACGGGGCAAGGTTCGTAAGACATGCATACCGCGACTGCCAAATTTTCCGCCCTCGCATTGGCGCTGACCGCTGCCGCACTGCCCTGCGCAGCACAGGCGAACAGCGCCGCGGTCGATTATTTCCGCAACCGCGCAGATCGCTCTGCGGTGCCCGCCCTGCTCAGCGCAGATGACCGGACCTATTACAAAGACCTGTTTGCGGCGATTGACCGGGGCGATTGGACACGGGTGCAGGCGCTGTTTACGCAGCGCGCCGACGGTCCGCTGCACCAGGTGGCGCGCGCCGAATACTACCTCGCCTCCGGATCACCCAAGATTGAAGCCGATGCGCTGGGCCAGTGGTTGGGCCAAGGCACCAGCTTGCCGCAAGCCGAGCAAATTGCGGCGCTGGCGCAAAAACGCGGCGTGGCGGCCCTGCCCGCGCTGCCCGCGCCGCAACGCCTGATCAGCTTGCCCAGCACGCCCAAACGCATCCGCCCGCGTGAAACTTCTGATGGCACGATGCCCGGCGTGGTCGCCGGATCGATCAACGCGCGGATCAAGGCGGACGATCCCGCCGGAGCCAAAGCGCTGCTCGACGGAATCGACACGCAATTGTCGGGCGCGGCCCGGGCCGAATGGCGCGCCAAGGTGGCGTGGAGTTTCTATATCGAAAACGACGATGCCGCCGCCTATGACCTCGCCCAGACCGCGAATGAAGGCCAAGGTCCATGGGTTGCCGAAGGCTGGTGGACCGCCGGCCTCGCCGCGTGGCGGCTGGACGATTGCGCCGGGGCGGCCGATGCCTTTGTGCGCACCGCGCAGCTGTCCGAAAACGCTGAGCTGACCGCCGCCGGACACTACTGGCACGCGCGCGCGCTGGTGCGGTGCCGCCAGCCGGAACAGGCCGCCGCGCCGCTGCGGCTGGCGGCGCAGCGCGATGAGACGCTGTACGGGATGCTGGCGGCTGAGCAGTTGGGCGTGAAACTGCCTGAAAGCCACGCCGCCCCCGATTTCAACCAAGCTGACTGGCAGGCACTGCGCGACGTGCCAAACGTGCGCACCGCGGTGGGCCTGGCCGAAGTGGGCCGCGATGGCCTCGCCGATGAAGTGCTGCGCCATCAGGCGCGCGTCGGGGCTTCTGGCCATTACGAACCGCTCTCGCGCCTGTCGCGCGATCTGGGCCTGCCCTCGACCCAACTGTGGATGGCTTACAACGCACCCAGTGGTGGCCGCCCTGAACCGGCGACGCGCTTCCCCACGCCGAAGTGGACCCCGGCCACCGGCTGGAAGGTTGATCCGGCGCTGGTCTATGCCCACGCCTTGCAGGAATCGGTGTTTCGCGCCGGTGCGGTCAGCCCGGCGGGCGCGCGCGGACTGATGCAGATCATGCCCGCCGCCGCGAAGGACTTTGCCGGTGAACTGGGCGTCGCAGGCAGCGCCAGCGATCTGGCCAAGCCGCAAGTCAACCTCGCCTTCGGGCAGCGGTACATGCAGATGCTGGGCAATGCGCCGGGCACGCAGGGCCTGCTGCCCAAGGTGATGGCGGCCTATAATGCGGGCCTGACACCGATCACCCGCTGGAACGGCGAAATCCGCGATAAGGGCGATCCGCTGTTGTGGATTGAATCGGTGCCCTACTGGGAAACGCGCGGCTATGTGAACATCGTAATGCGCAATTACTGGATGTATGAGCGCCAGGCGGGTGGCCCCAGCGAAAGCCGGATGGCGCTGGTTCAGGGCATGTGGCCGACTTTCCCCGGAATTGGCGCGGCGGAGGCGGTGCGGATGAATGCCAATGGGGCAATCGTGCGTGGGCGCTGATCATGGCCGTTGATCTTGAACGCATTTTCAAACCGATCCAGATTGCGATCCTGACCATCTCCGATACCCGCACGGCGGCAGACGACACTTCGGGCGATTTGCTCGCTGAACGAGTGACGACGGCAGGCCACAAGCTGGTCGCCCGCGCAATCGAACGCGACGATGCCGCTGGGGTGGCACGCAAACTAGGCACCTGGATTGACGATCCCGCCATTGATGCGGTGATCACCACCGGCGGCACCGGCCTGACCGGGCGCGACGTAACCCCCGAAGCGCTTGACCGCGTGCTGGACAGCGGCGGCGGACGGCATATCCCCGGTTTTGGCGAACTGTTCCGCTGGATCAGCTTTCGCACCATCGGCACCAGCACAATCCAGAGCCGCGCCTGCGCCATCTTGTCGCGCGGTACTTACGTGTTCGCGCTACCCGGCTCCAACGGCGCAGTTAAAGACGGCTGGGATGGGATCCTCGCCGAGCAACTCGATAGCCGCAACCGCCCGTGCAATTTTGTGGAACTGATGCCCAGGTTGCGGGAGGTGTAAACCACCCAGCGATCCTTTCCATTTTTGACGAATGGCGCAAATGGAAAGAAGCAGATCGCTTGCATTTTTGTTCTTTTTATGTTCTAATTGCCAAATGTCCCCCACCCCTCTCCATGGACGCGGTGCGCAATCGGCGCTGGTTCCGCAGCGCTTCGGGCTGAACGCGCGCGCGGCGGATGGCGATTGGCTGGATGCGCAGGTGGAGATCGACGGCCCCGGCCCCAAGCTGCGCACCACGGTGGTTGAGGAACACGCGCGAACCATCCTCAGCTTCAACCAGTCGCCCGACATTCCATTTGACCGGTCAATCAACGCCTATCGCGGCTGCGAGCATGGCTGCGTCTATTGCTATGCGCGGCCCAGCCATGCGTACCTTGATCTCTCGCCGGGGCTGGATTTTGAAACGAAGCTGTTTGCAAAGCCCAATGCGGCGGCCTTGCTGCGCGCGGCGCTCGCCAAGCCGGGATACAAGCCCGCGCCGATTGCGATGGGGACCAACACCGATCCGTATCAGCCGATCGAAGGGCGGTACGAAATTACGCGGCAGGTGCTCCAAGTTGCGCTTGAAACGAAGCATCCAATTACAATTACTACGAAATCTTCCCGAGTACTGCGCGATTTAGACCTGCTGGTGCCGCTCGCTGAACGCGGCTTGACCGCTGTTGGCCTGTCGGTGACCACGCTTGACCCCCGCTTGTCCGGTTTGCTGGAACCACGCGCAAGTTCCCCCGCCAAGCGGCTGGATGCCTTGGAAAAACTGGTCGCGGCGGGGGTGCCCGCGCATGTTTCGGTCGCCCCGGTGATCCCCGCGATCACGGATGAATTCATCGAAGGCATTTTGAGCGAAGCCGCCGCGCGCGGAGTCTGCTCGGCCAGCTGGATCATGCTGCGCCTGCCGCACGAAGTCGCCCCGCTGTTTCGCGAATGGCTGGCCGTCCACTACCCCGACCGCGCGGGCAAGGTGATGGGGATTGTGCAATCAGTGCGAGAGGGGAAGGACAACGACCCCGGCTTCTTCACGCGGATGAAGCCGATGGGCGTGTGGGCCGACGTCTTCCGCACCCGCTTCCGGATCGCGACAACGCGGCTGGGGATGAACGCGGCGCGGATGGAACTCGATTGCGCGCAGTTTGAACGGCCGAACTTGGATGGGCAACTGCGGTTGCTCTAACCTTTCTCTCCCGTGGGAGAGGGGGACCGCGCCGCGCAGCGGCGGGGTGGAGTGGCACCAGCGGGTGCTCCTAAGCTTTCAAGGGTAGGCCAGCTTTTGACGCCAGGTCACGAGTACCCGCGCGTGCCCCTCCACCAGCTGCGCTGGTTCCCCTCCCCTGAAGGGGAGGAAGCTACCCCCCGAACCGGATCAAGCGGCTGTCCACCACCGCCGCCGTGCGGTGGGCGACCACCTCGGCTTTATACGCCGGGTCGGTGACCATCGCCAAGAACGCCGCGCTATTCGGATAGCCCATCACAAAGGCCTCGTCCCATTCGCCGGGCGGGCCAGTGACGACGCATTCCAGATCGCCTTGCCAGACCATCTTTGCGCCGAGCTTGGCCGCCACATCCTGAAAACCGCGCGCATAGATCGCATAGGCCTGCCGCCCGGTCACGCCTTTGCCGTGGTCGGGATGGTCCGCCGGGTATTGGGCGAGGTCGTGGAACTTGATCAGGTTGAGCATGTGGATCGGGGTATCGCGCGGCAGGCTTTTGAACAGCGCCCAATTTGCGCGATCAGGGTCGATGTAGCTCGTCATCGCAGCGCTCCCTTTGCCCGAAATTTGCAGCGTCATGAAACCTTCTGCGTTCTGGTGCATTGTTACTGCCAATTAATCCGAAAACAAGTCAGGAAGCAGTCCATGGCCGAAGACCATATCACCACTATCACCTCACCCGACGGTACGACCAAGAGCACGACCTTCGTAACTGACAGTGCGCGCAGCGGCGGCGGCGGGACCGGTGGCGGCTGGATCCTTGGCTTCGTCGCCGTGCTCGCACTGGGCTTTGGGATCTTTTACTTCACCAACATCAGCGGCAGCGAAAGCGCCAAGGACAATGCCGTGGCCGCAGCCGCGCGCGACGTTGGCGTAGCGGCGCAAAGCGTTGGCGACGCCGCCAAAGACGCTGCAGACGCAGTCAAACGGCAGTAAGCAAAGCTGGAGGCCGCCTACCGTGGGCGGCCTCGACTTTTGGGACCGCTATTCCGCCAGCCGGTAATCGCGGAACTGCTCGCGCAGATCCTTCTTGCTAATCTTGCCGGTTGCGCCGTGCGGGATTGCATCGACGAATTCGATCGCATCAGGCAGCCACCATTTGGCGACCTTTTCGGCCAGATAGGCCTTGATCTCGTCCGCCGAAACCTCGGTTCCGGCCTGCTTTACCACCACCAGGATCGGGCGTTCATCCCATTTCGGGTGATAAATACCGATGGCGGCGGCTTCCGCCACGCAATCATGGCCAATCGCGGCGTTTTCCAGCTCGACCGAGCTGATCCATTCGCCGCCAGACTTGATCACGTCTTTGGTCCGGTCAGTCAGCTGCAATGTGCCATCGGGGTGGATCACTCCGACATCGCCGGTATCGAACCATTGGCCATCAACGGTCGCGTCGGCCTCTGCCTTGAAATAGCGCTTGATCACCCACGGCCCGCGCACTTGTAGCGCGCCGCTGGTCTGGCCGTCGCGGGGCAGCACCTGAGTATTGTCATCCAGATCGACGCAGCGCAATTCCACCCCAAACGGGACGCGGCCCTGCATCTGCTTGACCGATACCTGCTCGTCAAAGCTCAGGTCATCCCAGTCATGCGTCATCGCGCCGGTGGTGCCGATCGGGCTGGTTTCAGTCATCCCCCAGGCGTGGGCGACCTGCACCCCGGCCTTCATCAGCCGCTCAATCATAAAGCGCGGCGCAGCCGACCCACCGATGATTGCGAGTTTCAAGTGCGGCAGGGTGATCCCCGCCGCGTCCATGTGACCGAAGGTGGCCAGCCAGACGGTCGGCACCCCGGCGGAATGCGTCACCTTTTCGCGGTTCATCAGTTCGCACAGCACAGCGGGATCGTTGACCGCAGAGAACACGAACTTGATCCCGGCCGCCGCCCCGCCCCACGGCAGGCCCCAGCTGGCGGCGTGGAACATCGGCACGACGGGCAGCATCACAGAGCGCGCATCAAAGTTGAAAATCGTGGGTTGCAGCCCCGCCATCGCGTGGAGGAAGGTAGAGCGGTGTTCGTACAAAACGCCTTTGGGATTGCCGGTGGTGCCGCTGGTATAGCACAACATGCAGGGGTCGCGCTCGTCGCCGGTGGCCCATTCGGTCTGGCCGTCCTCCGCGCCGATCCAGGATTCGAAGTCTGCCCCAAATTTGTCAGAGTCATAGCAAATATAGTGTTTGATCGTGGTCCACTTTGGCTTCATCCGGTCGATGATCGGCTGGAACACCGCATCATAAAGCAGCACCTGATCTTCGGCGTGGTTGGCGATGTATTCTAGCTGGTCATCGAACAACCGTGGGTTGACCGTGTGCAGCACCCCGCCCACGCCAACCGCGCCGTACCATGAGACCAGATGGCGGCTGTGATTCATCGCAAAGGTGGCGATCCGCTCGCCCGGCTGCACGCCCAGCCGCCGCAGCGCCTGCGTCATCTTCAGCGCGTCGCGGCGAATTCCCGCCCAGTCGGTCCGCGTTTCGCTGCCATCGGCCCAGCGGGTAATGATCTCGCGCGTTCCATGTTCGCGGGCGGCGTGATCGATCAGATGCGTAACCCGAAGGTCGAAATCCTGCATGGCACCCAGCATTGTGGTCCTCTCCTGAAATCTTGTCTGCCTAAGCCACCAGCCGCAAGTGCCCTGCCCCGCGTTTCGCGCTGAGCGCTACATTGGCAATTCCCGCGATGGTTGCCAAGCGTTCTGCCAGCTCCCCATCCAGCTGGAAGTCGCTCCCTAGCCGCATCAACGCCGGAACCCCGGCATCAGTATGCAGCCGCGCCAGCACTTCACCGCGGCCTTCCGCCCCGCCAACCAGCAGTGACGCCAGTTCGGGCAGCGCTTCGGGCCGGGTGATATCGAGCGACAGCACCATCTTCGCCCCGCTCTTAACCTCGGCCAGCGGCCGCGCCCCGCGCACAGTAATCCGGGGGGCTTCGTCCGCGCTGGGGCTGTCGAGCTCGACATTGATCAGCACGCAGGTGCCCTCGCGCGCCCAGGTAACCATCGGATCGACCAGCGCTTCTTCGAAACACGAAGCGGAAAACTGACCGGTCGAATCGGAAAACTCCGCGATCACAAAGTCAGTGCCGCGTTTGGTTTTGCGGCGCTGCACGTTCTCCACCATCGCCGCCATCACGGCGGGCATCCGGCCCCCGCCGGGAACCCCGGTGGCCATCAGGCTGGCATGGGTGCGCGCGCCATTGGCGCTGGCGACTGCGCGGAACTGTTCCACCGGGTGCGCCGCGAAATAGAACCCGAAGGTCTCGCGCTCCTTCGCCATCTGCTCGGCCTTCGACCACGCCTCCGCTTCGACCAGCCGCAGCGCCGGGGCGGCGTGATCATCCCCACCAAACAGCGCGGCCTGGCCTGAAGTACGGCTGCGCTCGGCCTCGTCCGCCACCGCCAGCAGCATGTCGCCATTGGCCAGCACCCGCGCGCGGTTGGGATCAAGTCCGTCAAACGCACCCGACGCAGCCAGCCCTTCCAGCTGGCGGCGGTTCATCGATCCGGCGGGCGCGCGGCGGAACAGGTCTTCGAGGCTGGTGAACCAGCCATGCGCCTCGCGCTCGGCCACGATCGCGTCCATCGCCTTTTCACCAACATTGCGGACGCCCGCCAGCGCATAGCGCACCGCATAGCCTTCATCGGTACGCTCCACGGTGTATTCCGCTTCGGAGCGGTTGATATCCGGGCCTTCCAATGCGAGCCCGGCGCGGCGCATGTCATCGACGTAGATCGCCAGCTTTTCCGACTGGTGCATGTCAAAGCACATTGAGGCGGCATAGAATTCGTGCGGGTAATGCGTCTTCAACCAAGCGGTCTGATAGGCCAGCAAGGCATATGCCGCAGCGTGGCTTTTGTTGAAGCCATAGCCTGCAAACTTGTCGATCAAGTCAAACAGTTCGTTCGCCTTGGGCTTTTCGATGGCAGAGATTTCGGCGCAGCCCCCGACAAACCGCGCGCGCTGATCGTCCATTTCCTTCTGGTCTTTCTTGCCCATCGCCCGGCGCAGCACATCGGCGTCGCCCAGCGAATAGCCCGCCAGCACCTGCGCAGCCTGCATCACCTGTTCCTGATAGACGAACACGCCGTAGGTTTCGGAAAGGATTTCCTCCAGCTTGTGATGCGGATATTCGATGTGTTCCGCGCCGTTCTTGCGCCGACCGAACAACGGGATATTGTCCATCGGGCCGGGGCGATAGAGCGAAACCAGCGCGATAATATCGCCGAAGCTGGTCGGCTTGACCGCCGCCAGCGTGCGCCGCATCCCCTCCGATTCCAGCTGGAACACCCCCACGGTGTCACCGCGTTGCAGCAGTTCATAAACCTGCACATCATCCCACGCCAGGCCGTCCAGATCGATCTCGATCTCGCGCCGCCGCAGCAATTGCAGTGCCTTCTTCAGCACCGACAGCGTCTTCAGGCCCAGAAAGTCGAACTTGATCAGCCCGGTGTCCTCGACATATTTCATGTCGAACTGCGTCACCGGCATATCGGAGCGCGGATCGCGGTACAGCGGGACCAGCTGTTCCAGCGGGCGATCCCCGATCACAACGCCGGCGGCGTGCGTGGAACTGTTGCGCGGCATGCCTTCCAGCAGCACCGCCAGGTCAACCAGCCGCCGCACCTCGTCATCGTTATCATATTCGCGCTTGAACTCGGCCACGCCGTTCAGCGTGCGTGGCAGGGTCCACTGGTCGGTCGGATGGTTGGGCACCAGTTTGCACAGCCGGTCCACCTGGCCATAGCTCATCTGCAAAATCCGCCCGGTATCGCGCAGCACGGCGCGGGCCTTTAGCTTACCAAAGGTAATGATCTGCGCCACGTGGTCCGCGCCATATTTGGCCTGGACATAGCGGATCACCTCGGCGCGGCGGGTTTCACAGAAGTCGATATCGAAATCCGGCATCGACACGCGCGACGGGTTGAGAAAGCGTTCGAACAGCAGGCCTAGTTTCAGCGGATCGAGATCGGTGATCTTGAGCGCCCAGGCGACGACCGAACCCGCGCCCGATCCGCGCCCCGGCCCCACCGGAATGTCGTTATCCTTGGCCCACTTGATGAAATCGGCCACGATCAGGAAATACCCGGCGAAGCCCATGTTGTTGATGATGCCGGTTTCGAATTCCAGCCGGTCAAAATAGGTCTGACGGTCCTCGGCGGTCAGCTCCAAATACGGCACCAACCGTTGTTCCAGCCCCGCGCGCGCGTCGGCGATCAGCATCGCTGCTTCGCCCTCCTTGTCCCCCGCCAGACTGGGCAGCAGCGCCTTGCGCTTGGGCGGAGCGAAAGCACAGCGCTGCGCCACAACCAGCGTATTGGCCAGCGCTTCAGGCAGATCGGCGAACAGTTCGGCCATCATCGGGGCCGATTTCATCCAGTTCTCGCGCGCCGAACGCGGGCGATCCGCCGCGTCGATGTGGGTGGCATTGGCGATGCACAGCAGCGCGTCGTGCGCGGCGTGGAAGCCTGGATCGGCGAAGTTTGCTGGATTGGTTGCGACCAGCGGCAGATCACGGGCATAGGCCAGTTCGATCAGCCCCGCCTCTGCCGCGTCTTCGGTGGCGTTGTTGCGGCGCGCGAGTTCGACATAGAGCCGCTGCGGGAACAACGCCTCAAGCTGCGCGCAATAGTCGCTTGCGGCTTGCTGGCGGTCCTCGGACAGCAGCCGTGCCAGCGCGCCCTCCGCCCCGCCGGTCAGACAGATCAGCCCATCAGTGTGGCCCCCCAGCTCGCTCAGTGTCACATGCGGATCAAGCTCAATTGGGCGGCCCAGATGCGCGCGGCTGACCAGCAGGCACAGGTTGTTCCACCCAGCCTCATCCTGCACCAGCAGGCCCAGCCAGTCGATTGGCCCGCCCAGTTCACGCTGGACCGACAGGAACGTGCCCAGCAGCGGCTGGATGCCGCCATCCTTGCAGGCCGAAGCAAACGGCATTGCCCCATAGAGTCCGTTGCGATCCGTAATCGCCGCCGCCGGAAATCCGCGCTCGTTGGCAAGCTTGGGGATGGCCTTGGGATCAATCGTGCCATCGAGCAGGGTATAGCTGGAAAACACGCGCAGCGGGACGAACGGGGTATGGACCATGATTGCAGCCTAGGGACTTAGCGCTGATTCGGAAGGGGGCGCAGCGGGCTTTTCCACCAACCATCCTCTCCCACGGGAGAGGGGGACCGCCCGCTCAGCGGGGGGTGGAGTGGCACAGGCGGGTAATCAAGCGGGTACGTGCGAGCCCGTGGCCGGAACCGTTAGGAGTACCAGCTTGTGCCCCTCCCCCATCTACGATGGGTCCCCTCCCCGAACGGGGAGGAAGGACCGTTTACAGCAGCTTTTCGATGTCCTTCGCCAGGCTTTCTGGCTTGTCGGTCGGCGCATAGCGACGGACGACCTTGCCATCCCGGCCGATCAGAAACTTGGTGAAGTTCCACTTGACCGACTTGCTGCCCATCAGGCCCGGTGCCTCGCTCTTCATCCAGTCATACAGCGGCGCGGCGTCTGCGCCGTTGACATCGACCTTGCCCATCAACGGAAAACTAACCCCGAAGTTGACCTTACAGAAGCTTTCGATCTCGTCCGCGCTGCCCGGTTCCTGCGCGCCGAACTGGTTGCAGGGAAAAGCGATGACTTCAAAGCCCTGATCCTTGTACTTCTGCCACAGCGCTTCCAGCCCGTCGTACTGCGGGGTGAAGCCGCATTTGCTGGCAGTGTTGACCACCAGCAGCACTTTGCCTGCCTTGTCGGCCAGACTGAGCGTTTCGCCGTTAGGCTGGGTCGCGGTGAAATCGGCAATTGTCTTCATGTCAGCACTCCTTCGTGCAAGCGGACCACGCGGTCCATCCCCAGCGCGAGCCGTTCGTTGTGTGTCGCCACCAAGGCCGCGCTGCCTTGGCCGCGCACCAGTTCCAAAAATTGCCCGAGTACTTTGTCAGCGGTCTTTTCGTCCAAGTTGCCGGTTGGCTCGTCCGCCAGCACCAGCGCAGGCCGGTTGGCGAGCGCGCGGGCGACGGCAACGCGTTGCTGTTCGCCGCCCGAAAGCTGGCTGGGGCGGTGGCCCAGCCGTTCGGCCAGCCCGAGCGCGCCGAGCAGCTCGCTCGCGCGCTCGTGCGCTTCCGCGTGGTTTTTGCTGGCCACTAGCTGCGGGATCACCACGTTTTCCAAAGCGGTGAAATCGGGCAGCAAGTGATGGAACTGATAAACGAAGCCGATTTTGTCGCGGCGCAACGTGGTGCGATCATCGCCGTCCAAGCTGGAGGCATCGACTCCGGCGATAGCGATCCGTCCGCCAAATCCGCCTTCCAACAGGCCAATGGCTTGCAACATGGTCGATTTGCCCGAGCCCGACGGCCCCAGCAGCGCGACGATCTCGCCCGGCTGCACCGCCAAG
>JANORN010000034.1:0-3132 GCA_031415355.1 Novosphingobium sp.
TACGCGGCCCAAGGCGCTGATCGTCAACGTTACCTCAGGCCTTGCGATTGCCCCGCGCGCGGGCGGACCAGTGTACTGCGCCACCAAAGCCGCGCTGCGCAGCTATACCCAGGCGGTGCGCTATCAATTGAAGGATACCAATGTGCGCCTGCTGGAAGCGCTGCCGCCGGTGGTTGATACCCAGCTGACCGCCGGGCGCGGCGGCACCAACAAGCTGTCGCCCGAAGCCTGCGCCCGGCAGATCATCAAGGCGATGGAGCGCGATGCGGATGAAGCCAATGTCGGCCTGGTCAAGCTGCTACAACTGGTCAATTCGATCTCGCCCGCGCTGGCGCGGCGGATCATGCTGCGGTTCTGAGGCCCTCCCCATCCTCCCCTTCAGGGGAGGGGACCCATCGCAGATGGGGGAGGGGCACAGGCTGGTAATCCTGAAGTTGCCATCCCCGCTGGGACTTGGTCGGCGCTAGCGTTCATGTCTTTTTACGAGAGCTTGGGATTACGCGCACGTGCCACTCCACCAGCTTCGCTGGTCCCCCTCTCCCAAGAGAGAGGAAGGGCATTACCCAACCCGATATGGCACCACGCCGCGCTGATCGGGATCGACACTGATCGCGCGGTCGCTGGGCGGGAAGGCGCGCTGATCACAGTCGGGGCGGGGGCAGATGCGGCAGGATACGCCGATCTTGGTCGCGGCGGTGGTGGAGCCAAGATCGAGCCCGTCGGCGTAAATGAACTCCGCCGCGTGCTCCGCCTCGCAGCCCAGCGCGACCGCATAACGCCGCGGCAAGCGGTCATAGCGGCCTGAGGGCTTGACCAGCCCCTTGGCCATCGACACGTAGCGCACCCCGTCGGGCGTCTCGGCGAGCTGGACCAGAATGCGGTCGGGGATCGCCACCGCTTCATGCACGATCCACAACGGACAGGCGCCGCCGAACCGCGCGAATTGCAGGCGGGTGGCGGAGTGGCGCTTGGTGATATTGCCCGCCATATCGACCCGGCAAAAGAAGAACGGCACCCCGCGCAGCTCCTCGCGCTGGAGCGTGGAAAGCCGGTGACAGGCCTGTTCGAAGCTGGTGCCAAAGGCCTGCGCCAGTCGGTCGATATCGTGGCGAACGCTGCGCGCCTCGCTGCGAAACCGGCGGTAAGGCATCAGCAAGGCCCCTGCCGCGTAATTGCACAGCCCGACGAACAGGAGCTGACGCGAGGCGGTGTTTTTGAGCGCGGCCTGTTCGATCACCGCCGCGATCTCGTCCTTCAGCGCCAGCGCAGCGAGCTGGTGCGCGAGCTGGAACCGGCGGCTTTCGGCGGGCTGGCCGGGATCGATGGTCAGGTGGCCCATTTCCGGGTCGAAGCTGCGCAGGCCCGATTGTCCAGAATAGACCAGCGAGATCGAGAGCGCGTCTTTGAGGTAAGTCTCGATGGCGGCGGTGCCCGGCGATATCCCGCCCAGCTTTGCGGCGAGCGCCTCCGCCGCGCGGTCGATGCTGTCAACGTAATTGCCCGCAAGGTGGAACCAATCGCGCACTTCCTCCCACGGCAGGCGGGCCGCGCTTCCGGTATCCGAAGCGAGCGCTTCATCGACCACCTGCAAGCGCTGGCCCGACCGGCGGTAGGCCTCGTGCAGCGCAATGAAGCGCTCCGCCAGCGCCGGCTGCTGCTCGGAAAACCGCGCCAGCTGCGCCGCATCGAGCGCCTCGGGGAACAGCGGATCGGCGTTGGCCTCGCGTAGCGCCGCCAGTCGTGTCTCGGCATCCCCCGCCCCGATCTCGCGCCAATCGAGCGGAAACGCACGGGCCAGGCGCTCGACCAGCACCGGCGAAAGCGGTCGGTCGTCGTGTTCTAACTGCGAGAGGTACGAGGTGGAAATGCCAAGCAGCTCCCCCATCGCGGCTTGATTATGCCCGCGCTCCGCGCGCAGCGCCTTCAATCGTTCGCCTGCAAATATGCGCCGTTTCATAAGTCCTCCCCATCAGGGGAGGGGGACCATGCGAAGCATGGTGGAGGGGCACGGGCAGGTACTCCTGAGCTTGCCGGCCCACTTGGGAGTAACGCTTGTGCCCTTCCACCACCCTGCGGGTGGTCCCTCTTCCCTGAAGGGAAGGATAGTTTGCAAACTTCGGCTTTGCAACTTTGCAAATTCACATTGGACATTGCCTGCGGCGCGTCCCATGCCATCCTCCTTCGCAATCCGCCACGAGGGTCCACAATGTCTGCAAACATCGCCGAAATGGACCAGCGCCGCGCTGCCGCTCGCCTTGGCGGCGGGCAGCAGCGGATCGCTGCGCAGCACGCCAAGGGCAAGCTGACCGCGCGCGAGCGGCTCTCGATTTTGCTAGACGAGGATTCATTCGAAGAAACCGACATGTACGTCGAGCACAACTGCACCGATTTCGGGATGCAGGACAACAAGATCCCCGGCGACGGCGTGGTCACCGGCAGCGGCACAATCAATGGCCGGCTGGTCTATGCCTATGCGCAGGATTTCACCGTATTCGGCGGGGCGGTGTCCGAACGCCATGCGATGAAGATCTGCAAGATCATGGATAACGCGATGAAAGTCGGCGCGCCAGTGATCGGGCTGAATGATAGCGGCGGCGCACGCATCCAGGAAGGGGTCGCCTCGCTGGGCGGCTATACCGAGATTTTCCAGCGCAACGTGCTGGCATCGGGCGTGGTGCCGCAGCTATCGCTGATCATGGGGCCCTGCGCAGGCGGGGCGGTCTATTCCCCAGCGATGACCGACTTCATCTTCATGGTGAAGGACAGCAGCTATATGTTCGTCACCGGGCCCGATGTGGTCAAAACCGTGACCAACGAAGTGGTGACGCAGGAAGAGCTGGGCGGAGCGGTGACCCACAGCACCAAGACCAGCGTCGCCGATCTGGCGCTGGAAAACGATATCGAAGCCCTGCTGACCGCGCGCGATCTGATCGACTATCTGCCGCAGAACAACAAATCCGGCGTGCCCGAACGGCCGACCAGCGACCCGTGGGACCGGATCGAGGACAGCCTCGATACGCTGATCCCGGCCAATGCCAACCAGCCTTACGATATGCATGAGGTGGTGAAGAAGGTGCTGGACGAGGGCGAGTTCTTTGAAATCCAACCCAAGCACGCCGCCAATATCATCGT
>JANORN010000035.1:0-40166 GCA_031415355.1 Novosphingobium sp.
TGGTGGAGCAGCCATCCGATCTGGAACCCTGGATCATGTCGGACCTGCCGCAGCACAATGGCAGGACCACGCGCCAACTGCCGCAGGTGTTCTGCGCGATCACCCGCACCAATCTGCGCAGCCATGAGGTGATTCGCGCAAACCTGCACCGCTCGCCGCTGTTCTCAGGCGCAATCGGCGCGGCGGGTCCGCGCTATTGTCCCTCGATTGAAGACAAGATTCACCGCTTTGCGGAACGCGACGGGCATCAGGTGTTTCTGGAGCCGGAGGGGCTGGATACGCCGCTGGTCTATCCGAATGGGATCAGCACTTCGCTGCCCGCCGATGTCCAGCTGGCGATGCTGCGCACGATGGACGGGTTGGAGCAGGTGACGATGGCGGTGCCGGGCTAAGCGGTCGAATACGATCATATCGACCCGCGCGCCCTGCGCTCCACTCTGGAGCTGCGCGCGATTCCCGGGCTGTACTGCGCAGGACAGCTTAACGGCACCACCGGCTATGAAGAGGCGGCGGCGCAAGGGTTGGTCGCGGGGATGCACGCCGCAGCGGCGGTGCTGGGCCGCGCGCCGGCGGCGATTGACCGCGCCAATTCCTATCTCGCGGTGATGGTCGATGATCTGACTTTACACGGCGTGACCGAACCTTATCGGATGCTGACCGCGCGTGCGGAGTACCGCTTGCGACTGCGCGCCAACAACGCCGCGACGCGGCTAACTCCGCTGGCCATGGCTGCTGGCTGCGTTGGGGCGGAGCGTTCCACGTGGTTTGCCCGGCGGGAGTTGCAGCGCATTCAACTCGACACAGCGCTGGACCGGGTGGTCAATGCGCCGGAGCTGGGCGCGGCAGGCCTGCTGGTTCGCCCTGATGCCGGGCGTTTGTCACTGCGGGAGTGGCTGCGATTTGGGGGGGTGGAGCTGGCGAATTTGACGCCGTGGATTGCGCCCGAGGCCTTGGTTGATCAGGCGCTGTCGGCAGAAGTGGCGGAGGATGCCGCTTATGCGCCCTATCTCGCACGGCAAGACAGCGAGTTGCGCGATCTGCGGGCGGGCGAGGCTTTGGCGCTGGGCGATGGCTTTCCCTATGCGACAATCCCCGGGCTTTCGCGCGAAATGGTTGAACGTTTGACCGCTGCGCGGCCTGCAACGCTGGCGGGGGCTGGCCGAATACCAGGAATTACTCCAGCGGCCTTGGCGGCGCTTTTGGTTCACGCGCGGAGACTTGCAGCATGATTGATTCCGAAGATGCAGCGCGTGGATGGTTGGCAACATTGCCCGAATGGACTGCTTCCGCCGCTGTACAGGTCAACGCGCTGATCCCGCTGTTGGTCGCAGAGAGCGCGCGGCAAAACCTGGTTTCCGCCGCCAGCCTTGATCAAGTGTGGCAGCGGCACATCGCCGATTCGGCACAACTGCTGGCGCATGTTCCTCGTGAAACGCCTGGTCCGTGGCTTGACCTAGGGACGGGCGCGGGCTTCCCCGGATTGATGATTGCCGCGCTGCGGCCCGAACTGTCCGTGGTGATGGTCGAATCGCGGGCGCAGCGGGCCGAATGGCTGGTTCAGGCTTGCCACGCCTTGAACTTGCCTAATGCGCAGGTGATCGGATCGCGGTTGGAGCTGTTCGGAACGCGGCCATTCGGTGTCATTTCGGCACGGGCCTTCGCGCCATTGCCGCGTTTGCTCGATTTGTCCGCACGGTTCTCCACACCCGCGACGATTTGGTTGTTGCCCAAAGGGCAGTCGGCGCGGCAAGAACTGGCGGAGCTGAGCGGCTGGCACCACAGGTTCCACGTGGAACAATCGCTCACCAGTGCCGAAGCCGGAGTGGTTGTAGGCAGGCTGACAGGCAGAAAAGGCAGGAACTCCGAGTGATTCGCGTCGCAATTGCCAATCAGAAGGGCGGGGTGGGCAAGACCACTACCGCGATCAACATGGCCACAGCGATGGCTGCAACCGGCTGGAAAGTGCTGCTGATCGATCTTGATCCGCAAGGGAACGCCTCAACCGGGATCGGAATCAGCGCGGCTGAGCGCGAAAGTTCAGTCTATGATCTGCTGATTGATGGCGCGCCGCTGGCAACTTGCATCGCGCCCACGCGCATTCCCGGGCTCGACATCATTCCAGCCACGGTTGACCTTTCCGGGGCTGAGGTCGAGCTGGTGACGATGGAGAGCCGCACGGATCGGCTGCGCCAGGCGCTGGCGGGCGATACGGAGCACGACATCTGCTTTATCGATTGCCCGCCATCGCTCGGCTTGCTGACGCTGAATGCCTTGGCGGCGTCGGATACCCTGTTGGTGCCACTGCAATGTGAATTCTTTGCGCTCGAAGGGCTGAGCCAGCTGCTGCAAACGGTTGAACGGATCCAGCAGCGCTTCAATCCTGACCTGGGGATTATCGGCATTGCCCTGACCATGTATGACCGGCGCAACCGCTTGACCGATCAAGTGGCGGAGGATGTGCGGTCATGCTTGGGTGCGCTGGTGTTTGAAACCGTCATCCCGCGCAATGTCCGCTTGTCCGAAGCGCCGAGCCACGGCTTGCCCGCGCTGGTCTATGATCACAATTGCGTGGGTAGCCGCGCCTATATGGCGCTGGCGCGCGAGCTGATCACGCGCTTGCCCCAGCAAAGGAAGGCCGCATGACCGACGATTCGACTAGCGATTCGATTGTCCGCTTCTCGGTGCCCCGGTTGGACAGCCGGCCCGCACCGAAAGCTGACGGACCAGCTGCGCCGCCCAAGCGGCTGGGTCGCGGGCTGGGGGCTTTGTTGGGCGAGACGCGGCGCGAAGAACCGCTGGTGGCAGCTCCTGCGGCGGGCTCTTTGGCCAGCACCGGGCCGGGATTGGCCATGCTCGCAACTGCCAGCATTGTCCCGCACCCTGGCCAGCCGCGCCGCAAATTTGACGAAGCGGCGCTGGATGAGCTGGCGGCCTCGATTGCTGCGCGCGGGGTGATCCAGCCGGTGATTGTGACGCCTTATGGTCAAGGGCAGTATCGCCTGGTTGCGGGGGAACGCCGCTGGCGGGCGGCGCAGAAGGCGCAAGTGCATGAAATTCCAGCGCTTATCCGCGAATTGAATGAACGCGACGTGACTGCGCTGGCCTTGATTGAAAATTTGCAACGCGAAGACCTCAATCCGATCGAAGAAGCGCGCGCTTATCACCGGCTGGCCGCAGACGAAGGCATGACTCAGGCCGAGATCGGCAAGCTGGTCGATAAGAGCCGCAGCCATGTCGCCAATTTACAGCGTTTGCTGACCTTGCCCGAAGGCGTGGTGGGCATGGTTGAGGATGGGCGGCTGTCGATGGGCCATGCCCGCGCGCTGATCGGGGTGGAAGATGCGCAGGCGCTGGCCGAGCAGGCCGCAGTCCAGCAGCTGTCGGTGCGCGACGTTGAAAAGCTGGTTCGCCGCCGCAACCAACCTGCCGCCGCCCCGCGCCGCGCGCGCGGTGAGCGCGAATTGGGCGATTCGGCTGATATCGCCGCGGTCCAGACGCATCTGGAGGAGTTTCTGGGGCTTTCGGTGCGAATCAATGCCGATGCTGATCCCCGCTCTGGCGCGGTAACCATCAAATACCGCACGCTTGATCAGCTCGATCTGATCTGTCAGCGCCTGACCGGGGGTGGAATCTAGCGCAATTGCGGGCTTTCCCTTAGCCATGCGTTAACAAACCGGTCTGTTTCATTAACCAGGTTCGCCAGCAATCACTTGACGGTCTCCGCCCTAAAAGCAGTCCAACGAATGGGGGCACAACGTCCATTCGGGCAGCGCTGATTATCGCGGCGTTGCGGGCATGACTGCTTGGAAGGGACCTAATTCACCATGCGTAACTCGATCCGTTTTGCTGCCGCCGCTCTGGCCGCAGTCTCGTTCGTTTCAACCGCGCAAGCTGCCACCACGGCAGTTGGCACCGCCACCGCTGAAGTGCTCAGCACGCTGACCGTCACCCCCGATGCCGACCTGCGCTTTGGTCAGATCGCTGCCAACGGCGGCGGGACCATCGTGATCCCGGCCAACTCGGCCACCGCCATCACCACCACTGGCACGCTGGTTTCGACCGGCACGCGCGGTGCCGCCCAGTTCACCGTTTCGGGCAACGTCGGCGTGCGCGTTGCGCTGACCTCGCTTTCGGTTACTTCGCCGTTGACCTGGCAGGGCACCTGGGGCGGCCCCGGCGCTGCGCCGACCATGGGGCTGAGCGCACTGACTTCGCGCTGGGACAACAACGTTGACACGCTTGATGCCACCGGTGAAGCCATATTCAATGTCGGCGGTACGCTCGGCGTGGCTGCCAACCAGGAACCAGGCGTCTATTCGGGCACCTTCAGCGTTGCGGTTGAATATCAATAAGACTTTGTCGGTTAGAGCGCCGCGTTTTTGATTGCATCAAATTCAGCGCTCTAGATGGTTGTCTGCGGTGATTTCCGAGTCGCCAGATAAATCCATCTGGCTCGAAATCACTCTAACCACCGACCTCACCAGCAGGGGCCGCATCCGGATACCGGGTGCGGCCCCTGTGCTGTGGCGCGATCACGGCAGGTTTTGAACTGCCGTGGTTAGCCGAAAATTAACCCTGTTTGTCTAACCATTACGCAGATATCCGTAGGTCAGACCGGCCTGCGTTCACGCTTCTGCAGGGGTTTTCCAATGTTCACCCAGCCATTTCGCCGCCTGTTCACTTTCGCTGCTGTCCTCTGCGGACTGGCCCAAACCCCCGCCGCCCTCGCACAGGGCGATCTGCTGGTCGCGCCGACCCGGGTGATCGTCAACAACGCCGGCAGCGCCCAAGTGATCCTCAGCAATATCGGCAAGGAACCCGCGACTTACCGGATCATGCTCGAACTGCGCCGGATGAACGGCGAAGGCGAACTGAGCGAAGTGACCGAAGCCAATGCGACTCAAGCCGAAAAAGCTGCGCTGGAGATGGTCCGCTATGCCCCGCGCCGGATCGTCTTGCCGCCGGGCCAGCCGCAAGCCGTGCGAATCACCGTCCGCCCGCCCGAAGGTCTGGCTGATGGCGAATACCGGGTCCACATGGTGTTTCGTTCGATCCCCGCAGCGGTCAGCCCGGAGGAAGCCGCGCGGGTGCGTGCGGCGGGTGAATTCGCGATCCGCTTGCAGCCAGTCTACGGCATCTCGATCCCGGTGTTCATCCGTAAAGGCCGCCTCGACGCGGCGGTGCAACTTGGTGCCGCAACGCTGGAACGCGATGCGGGTGGCGCCGCGATTGCGGTTGACGTGACGCGCACTGGCGGCCGTTCGGTTTATGGCGAGGTTGTCGCGCGCAATTCCAAGGGCGATCAGATCGCGATGGTGCGCGGGATCGCGGTCTATCCTGAAGTAGGTCAGGTCAGCGTAAATCTGCCGCTTACGCCCGAGCAACTAGCGCTCGCCAAGGGCCCGATCCGGATCGAATACCGCGAGATGCCGGAGGCGGGCGGGCGCACGCTTGCCAGCACAACCGCGACCTTGAACTGAGCCTGGCAGCGGAATACCGGGCCAAGCTTTGACGTCATGACTCGCCGCTGGCCTTTGATCAGAAGCGCTGCTGCTCTGGGTGCAGCGGCGCTTCTGGCCGTTTGGGGCGGGCCTGCATTCGCCGAAAGCTGGGCACCGAGCGAGGACGACGCGCTGCTGCTGGAACTGCACAGCGGCGGCTACAAGCTGGGCGAGCCGATGCGCGCCTATCAGACCCCCGCCGGGGTCTGCGTCGATCTTGCCGACTTTATCCAGACGCTCGATCTACCGATCCGGCTCGACAAGAAGTCGCGCCGCGCAACCGGCTGGTTGTTTGCCGAAGATCAGCGCTTCGTAATTGACCGTGACGCTAACACGGTACAAACAGTGAACAATAACAGTGCGATCCCCGGCGGTGCGATTATCGATTCGCCCGAAGGTTGGTGTGTTGACCTGCCGCAGCTCTCGGCCTGGACCGGAGTGACGCTGAAAGCAGACCTCTCCAACCAGACGGTCCAGCTCAGTTCGGACAAGGATCTGCCGTTTCTGCAGGCAATCCAGCGCAGAAGTCGCGCTGCGCGACTACGCGGGCCGGTCAATGCCGATCTGGACCTCGCGAAATTGCCGCGCAGCGAGACGCCTTACCGGATCTGGCGCACGCCCTCGGTTGATGTGCAGCTTGATGCCGAATGGGAAAGCCGCAACTCGCCGCAATTGCGGTTTGAAGCGCTGGCCAGCGGCGAGGCGCTGGGGATGACCTATGCCGCGCGGCTCGCCGGATCGGCCAGCGCTGGACCCGAAACGCTGCGGCTTAAGGCTTACCGGATCGATCAGGATGGGGGAATGCTGGGGCCGCTCGCGGCGACGCAGCTCGCGCTGGGCGATGTCGAGACGCTCAGCGGCGGGCTGACCGCCAACAGCGCCTTCGGGCGCGGGGTGTTTGTCTCCAACCGCCCGCTCAATCGCCCCGGCCGGTTTGGAATCACTGCGCTGCGCGGGACGATGCCCGCAGGCTGGGATGCCGAGCTATACCGCAACGGTGTGCTCCGCGCATTTCAGGCTGATCGCGGTGATGGCCGCTACGAATTTGCCGATATCGAGCTGCTGTTTGGCGAAAATGACTTCGAAATCGTGCTCTACGGCCCGCAAGGCCAGATCAAGCGTGAGCGCAGCAGTGCACCAGTGGGGATTGATTCGATCCCCGCTGGCAAGACCTGGTACTGGGCCGGGATCGTCCAGCAGGGCCGCGATTTACTCAGCTTCGGTTCGGGCGTACCCGATCCCCAAACCGGCTGGCGTTGGGGCGTCGGGGTGGAGCGCGGGATCGACAAGCGCACCACCGCCGGGCTCGAATATCAGAGCCTGATGCTAGACGGCCGCCGCCACAACTATCTGGAAGCGACGCTGCGGCGAGCGATTGGCCCGGCGCTGCTTGAGCTGACCGGCGCGCAGGAGCTTGGTGCAGGCCGGGCGCTGGGCGCGCGCGCGTTTGGCAAGCTGGGTCCGGTGCGGTTTGAAGCGCACAGTTTGTGGCTCGACGGCCAGTTCACTAGTGAAATTACCAAGCCAGATCAGAAGCTTGAGTACGGCTTGCGGCTGAACAGTGCAGTGACGCTGGGATCCTGGCAACTGCCAATCGATGCGGCGCTGCGCAAAGTTGAAGCGCGCGATGGCAGCTCCATGACTGAATGGCTGGTTCGCACCTCGCTGCGGATCGCGCGGGTTTCGCTGACCGCCGAACTGGCGCGGCGGCAGGTCAGCGGCGCGCTGGCAAACCGCACCCCGTCCGAAACCCGGCTCAACCTGCTCGCCAACACCGCGCTGCTGGGCGTGCGGCTGCGCGGCGATGCCACCTTCCGGCTGAGTGGCGGAAAGCGCGGATTTGAAGCGGTCAAACTGTTCGCCGATACCCCGATCAGCGAAGCCGGAACCCTGCGCGCGACGTACGAATACCGCGCCGATGTGCAGCGTTCGGCGGTGACGGCGGGCTATGTCCACCAGTTCCGCCGATTTGCGCTGCGCGGCGAAGCCCGTTGGGACAGCGGCGGCGGGATCGGCGCGGGGCTCTCGCTCGCGTTCAGCCTCGGCCCCGATCCGGTGGACGGCGGCTGGCGTTTGTCGCGGGAAAGACTCGCGCAAGATGGCCAGGCCGGCGTCGAGGTGTTCCGCGACGATAATGGCGATGGCTATCGCCAAGCGGGCGAAGCCGCCGTCGAAGGGGTGACCATCGAAGCGGGCTTCCGCCACACCGACGCGCCGACCGACGCCCAGGGCCGCGCGGTGATCGATGGGCTGCGGCCCTATGTGCCGGTGCTGGTCTCAATCGACACCGGCAGCCTGCCCGATCCGCTGCTGCAACCCAAGGGCCAGGGCGTCGTCGTAATCCCGCGTCCGGGAATTGCGGCGCGGGTCAGCCTGCCACTGGCGCCAACCGGCGAAATCGAGGCGGTGCTGCTTGGCCCCGATGGCGAGCCGCGTGCGGGCGTGGCGCTGCAACTGCTCGATCAGCGCGGGCTGGCGGTGCGGCAGGCAAGCAGCGATTTTGACGGGTTCGTGCTGCTCGATGCGGTGCCTTACGGCTCGTACCGGCTGGCGATCCCGGCGGAAACCGCCACGGTAATGGGGGTCCGGGCGGACCTGGGTGTGGTGGTGACCATTGACAAGGCCCACGCCGGACAGCGCTTGGGACGGCTGCGGTTGGAACAATTGCCGCCCGCGCCGACCATTGCCGCTACGCCTTAATCGTTCGATTAAATTCCGGTTGACCGGGCCGTGCCGCACCGCTTACCCCGTCGGCTACCACTCCATGGAGGCGTTGCCCATGTCGCTCGATCTGATTCCGCGCTCGGCCTATACCGAAGATCACGAAGCCTTCCGCCAGACCGTGCGCCGGTTCATGCAGGAAGAGGTCGCGCCGAACCAGGCGGCCTGGGGCGAAGCAGGGATCGTCCCCAAATCGATCTGGCCCAAAGCCGGGGCGTTGGGCATGCTCTGCCCGACCGTGCCCGAGGAATTCGGCGGGTTGGGGCTCGATTTCGGCTATAATGCCATCGTTGATGAAGAGAGCGCTTATTACGGCGGGGTCACCACCGGGTTTTCGCTGCAATCGGACATCGTGGTCAATTACCTGATCACTTACGGCTCGGACGAGCAAAAGCGGCAGTGGCTGCCCAAGCTGGTGTCGGGCGAAGTGATCACGGCAATCGCGATGACCGAGCCGGGGACGGGGTCGGACTTGCAGGCGATGCGAACCACCGCGAAGAAAGACGGCAATCACTATGTGATCAACGGGTCCAAGACCTATATCACCAATGGCCAGAACGCCGACCTGATCCTGGTTTGCGTCAAGACCGATACCGAAGTGCAGCCGGCCTGGAAGGGCGTTTCAATCGTGCTGGTCGAGGCGGACCGCGACGGCTTCAAACGCGGGCGCAATCTGGACAAGATCGGGCAGGATGAAGCCGATACCTCCGAGCTGTTCTTTGAAGACGTGCGCGTGCCGATCACCAATTGCCTGGGCGAAGAAGGCAAGGGCTTCATCTATCTGATGAGCGAGCTGCCGCAGGAACGGCTTTCGATTGCCGTGTCCGCGCAGGCCGCATCGCAGCGCGCGTTTGATATGACGGTGGAATACACCCGGGATCGCAAAGCGTTCGGCAAGCCGATCCTCGATTTCCAGAATTCGCGGTTCGTGCTCGCTGATCTGAAGGCCAAATTGCAGGTCGGCTGGGCGCATCTCGACTGGGCGCTGGCGCGGCACCTGAAGAAGGAACTGACCCCGGAAGAAGGCGCGGCGGCGAAGCTGTGGCACACCGATCTGCAATGGGAAGTGATGGACAAGTGCCTGCAATTGTTCGGCGGGGCGGGCTATATGAACGAATATCCGATTGCCCGGATGTGGCGCAGCGCGCGGGTGACGCGGATCTTCGGCGGCACGAACGAGATCATGAAAGAGCTGATCGGGCGCAAGCTCTGAACTGCCTGAGCAACAGCCCCCAACCTTGCGGTGAGGGGCTGCTGTTTGGTCCGGCTGGAATGAATCAGTAAGTGCGAACGCGCTTGCCGCTCGGCGCGGGGGCGATCCGGACGCGCTTGTCGCGTACCGGCGCGTAATAGACCCGGCGCGGGGCAACCCGGCGGCGCGGCGCGGCGGTGACATATTCTTCAGTCACGATGGTTTCGGTGCAGGGCTGGGCCTGCTGTTGCACGGCGACCGGCACCATCATCATCGGCACGGCATAGGTATAGCCGTAACCCGGCTGGCCATAACTTTGGCCATGGCCTTGCCCATGACCTTGGCCATATCCGCCCGAATATTGCGCCAGATAGCGCTCGCAATAGTCCATGTCACGCGCGCGGCCGGCCCCGTCGGCGCGGTCAATCGCGGCGCCGGCGGCGGCGCCGATGGCCGCGCCCGCAACCGTGCCGATCAGTCGGTCCCCGCGCCCGGCGACCCGGTTGCCGACAACTCCGCCCAGCACTCCGCCGATTGCCGCGCCGCCCAGCCCGCCGTCACGGTCACGCCCGCGATGGTTGCGACGGCATTCGCTCAGCCAGGCCTCGCGCGCCTGATCATAACCACCTTGCTCATACCCGCCATGGCCGTAGCCGGGCGCGGGACGGCGCACCGCTGGTGCGGCAGGCCCGCGCCATTCGGGGCGCGAATCTTCGGGATAGCGCTCTTCAAACACGCGGCCATCGGCGTCAGCGGCGGCATGGTCTGCACCTGCGGCATGATCAGGTCCGCCGTGACCGTGCGCCAAAGCAGGCGTGGACCAAGCGAACACGGTGCCCAGTGCAAGGACGGCAAAGCCTGCCAAGGTTGGGCGCGTCAAGTTTGAGCGAACGGACATAGGTATCCCCTGAATAAGCCAGTCGATTCCCGGCGTTAAGGCGAAACTTACCATCGCCCGGCGCAGAAATCCAAGCCGCCGTGGCCACCGTCTTGCAGTTGTCCCGATTCGGAGCAGTGTGCGAGGGTCAGATTACTGCAGCGATCGCCGCTGCCAGCTGTTCAATCCCCGCCGCATCTTCCGCATCGAACCGGCCGGGCTCGGGGCTGTCGAGATCGATCACCGCGATTACTACGCCGCCGCGCCGCACTGGGACCACCAGTTCAGACCGGCTGGCCGCGTCACAAGCGATATGGCCGGGAAAGGCGTGCACATCCGCCACCAGCTGGGTTTCGCCGGTGCGCGCCGCCGCGCCGCAGACGCCCTGGTCCAGCGCGATGCGGATGCAGGCCGGCTTGCCGATGAATGGCCCCAGCACCAGCCCGTCACCTAGCAGGCGATAGAACCCCGCCCAGTTCAGCTGCGGCACGAATTGCCAGATCAGCGCGGCCAGATTGGCCATATTGGCGACGCCATCGGGCTCATCGGCGGTCAGCGCGCGTGCGGCGCTGGCCAGTTCGGCATAAAGTGCGGGCTTGGACTGGCCGGGGCTGGGGGCAAATTCGTACATCATCAGCGCAATAGCCGCCTCGCCGGTTGCCGCCTAGCCCGCAAGGCCCTATTCCCCTCTGCATGACCCGTTTTCGCAAACTGCTGCTCATCGCCCTTGGCATCCTGCTCGTGCTCGCGCTCGCGCTGTTCTGGCTGACCCGCCCGACCCCGGCCAAGCACACGCTGGACGAATTGTCGGGCAAGGACCCGGTGCTAGTAGAACCTGACAACGAATTTCTGCCGAGCGTGGTGCTGGCCAAGCCGGTCGGCTGGGCGGCGGGCGAATTGCCCATCCCGGCCGAGGGGCTCAGCGTAACGCGCTTCGCCGACGGGCTCGATCACCCGCGCACGATGCTGACTTTGCCCAATGGCGATGTGATTGTGGCCGAAACCGGGGCGCCTGCCGGAAATATGGGCGGTGTCACCGGCTGGATCGCCAAGCAGCTGATGAGCCGCGCCGGGGCCGGCGGCCCCTCGCCTGATCGGCTGGTGTTGCTGCGCGACGCCGATGGTGATGGCACGGCAGAGGCGCGGTTTGTGCTGCGTGAAAAGGCCGGGCTGGTCTCGCCCTCGGGCCTCGCCTGGGCGGGGGACAAACTTTACGTTGCGAATCACGACGCCGTGCTGGAATTTTCCTTCGTGCCCGGCGCGACTGTGCTGACGGGCGAGCCGAAACAGCTGTTCGCGCTGCCCGGCGGCGGCAACCACTGGATGCGCAACCTGCTGCTCAGCCCGGATGGCAAGCTGCTGTATGCGGCGGTCGGATCGGCGTCCAATATCGGTGAGCGCGGCATTGAGGCCGAAGCAGGCCGCGCCGCAATCTGGGAGATCAACATCGCGACCGGCAAAGGGCGGCAATTTGCCAATGGCCTGCGCAATGCCAATGGCATGGCCTGGAACCCGTCGATCGGCGAGCTGTGGACCGTGGTCAACGAACGCGACCAGCTTGGCCCGGATCTGGTCCCCGATTACCTGACCAACGTGCCGATTGGCGCGCAATATGGCTGGCCGTGGTATTACTGGAAAGACTTGCCCGATCGCCGAGTCAGCGCGCCTGCGCCGGAGTACATCGAAGAATACATCCGCAAGCCCGAATTCGCGCTTGGCTCGCACGTCGCGCCGCTTGGGCTGGTGTTTGCTTCTGGCGGCCAGCGCCTTGGGGCGGATTTCGCGAACGGCGCGTTCATTGCCCGCCACGGTTCGTGGAACCGCAATCCCGCCTCGGGCTTTGACGTGGTTTTCGTCAAATTCGACGATAGCGGTAATCCGCTCGGCAAGCCGGTCCCGCTGCTCACTGGCTTTCTGACTGGCGAAGGCACCACGCGCGGCCGCCCGACCTGGTTGACCTGGGATCGGCAAGGCGCGTTGCTGGTGACTGACGATACCGCCGGGATCATCTGGCGGGTGATTGCACCGGGGGCGCAGCCGTCTGCCGCGCCCAAGCCGGTCGTGACCAAGCGGCTGCAACCGGTACGCGAGCTGAAAGGCGATCCGCGCGCAGGCGCTGCGGCGACTTTCCGCAATGATCCGGTGAAGCCATAAAGTGATTTCGAGCTAGATGAAATCAGCTGGCGATTCGGAAATCAAGGTACAACATCAATCTAGGTCACCAGCTTTGATGGACTCACTGTCGGGGACACTCTGAAGCATGACTTGCAAAATCCGAAATCACTTCACTCAATTTCCGCTCATCCTGAGCCTGTCGAAGGACCATCGCGCGCACGCTACCCTGCCGTAACAGGATGGTGGTTGGCCTTTGGCCGCCTTCGGCCCGACAAGCTCAGCATGAGCGGGCTTGATTTAGATGTATCTCACGTTACTCTAGCCGACGGGCCGCGCTGATCAGCCGCCAAACCAGACAACGCTTTCCTACACCGTACCAGATCGGTTAAGCCGCGCGGGTTCGAAAGGGATCGGCATGGAACTTGGTCTGGACTGTACGTCTCGTGCATATCGGCCTTGTTGGAACGGTCGATTTGACTGTGAACATGGGCGGAATTCTGCGGATTTCGCGCGTAGATTGATCAGCCTGATGGGTCAGCGATCCGGCGGCACGACGCCAATGCTTACCGCGCTGCCGCTACCCCGATTTCACTGTGAACTTGAGCGGAATTCCGCTGGTTTTTGGGGCAGACTTGGTTTGCGCGGCCTGCGGTCCCGGCAAACGCACAAGGTTGCTACAAGCGAAGTCCCGCGCGCCCGGCCAGTTCGGTGACAAACTGCCAGGCGGTCCGGCCCGAGCGTGCGCCGCGCCGCTTGGCCCATTCCAGCGCTTCGGCCTGATCAAATGCCAAATCGTGGGTCGTGCAATAGCCGCCGACAATCGCCAGATAATCATCCTGCGAACAAGCATGAAACCCGATCGACAGCCCGAACCGGTCAGCCAGCGCCAGCCGGTCGTCCACCGCGTCGCGCGGATTGACCGGATCGTCCTGTTCGGACAAGTGCCGGGGCACGATTGCCCGGCGGTTGGCGGTGACGGCCAAGCGGACATTGGCAGGGCGCGCCTCCACCCCGCCTTCCAGCCACGAGCGCAGCGCGCGCGGGCCACTGCTGTCGCCGTCCTCGAAGCCCAGGTCGTCGATATAGACCAGAAATTGCCGCGAATGCCCCGCCAGCGCGCCAAACAACGCGGTGATCGTCGCCAGCGCTGTCGGTGCAACTTGCACCAGCGCCAGGCTGACAGCATCCTGATCCTGCACCGCGCGCACCGCCGCGCGGATCAGCGCCGATTTGCCCATCCCGCGCGCGCCCCACAGCAGCATGTCATGCGCCGCGTGCCTCGCCGCCAATCGCGCGACATTGGAGGTAACGACCTGCTTCTGGCTATCGATTCCGCGCAGCAGGTCCAGCGGCGGGGCCTGCAATGAGTGAACGGAGCGCGCGCTCCCGTCCCAGACATATGCCGGGGCGGCTTGCCAGTCGGTTGGTGCGGGCGCGGCGGTCACCAGCCGTTCCAGCGCTGCCGCGATCCGGGCCAACGGCTCGCCCGCAACGCTCATCCCGCCAGCGCCGCCGCATCGAGCGCATAGAGCAATCCGGCTCCGTCCAGTGCGGCGGTGCGCAGCCCGGCGGCTTCGGTGGCGATGTGCCGCGCAAAGTACTGCGCCACCACCGGCTTGCTCGCCGCCAGCGGACCGCCTTGGGTGAGCGCCGCGCGGGCCTGGCGTTGCAACTGCCAACCAGCGATAGCCACCGCGCACATCGTGCAGAACGGCACGCTGCCCGCCAGCTTGTCATCCAGCGAGGCCTCTGCGCTCATCCAGCGCGCGATGCCCCGGCAATCGGCGGCGAGTGCCGCCAATTCGGGCGCGTCTGCACAATCGGCTTCGGCTTCGGCCAGCAGCGCATCGAGCACCGCGCCGCCTTCATAGCCCAGTTTGCGGGTGACCAGATCGGCGGCCTGGATGCCGTTGGTGCCTTCATAGATCGGCGCGATCCGGGCGTCGCGGTAATGCTGCGCCGCGCCGGTTTCTTCGGCAAAGCCCATCCCGCCGTGAACCTGGATCCCGAGGCTGGCAACTTCGCAGCCAATGTCTGTGCCCCAGGCCTTGATCAGCGGGACCAGGCAGTCCGCGCGGGCCTGCGCCCCGGCGATCCCCAGCGCGCCGCGGTCCATCAGCCCGGCGGTGTAATACAGCAGCGCCCGCGCGCCCTCGGTCAGCGCGCGCATCCGCAGCAGCATCCGCCGTACATCGGGATGCTCAATAATTGCCACTGACTCCTTGCTGGCGGAACCGGCACGGGCAGACTGCACTCGCTCTACGGCAAACTGCTGCGCTTGCTGCAAGGCGCGCTGGGCAATTTGCACGCCCTGGCTGCCGACATTGATTCGGGCCGAGTTCATCATCGTGAACATGCATCTCAGCCCTTCGTTTTCGCGCCCGACCAGCTCGCCGATGCAGCCGTCGTTATCGCCAAAGCTCATCACGCAGGTGGGCGAAGCGTGGATCCCCAGCTTGTGCTCCAGCGAGACGCAGCGCAGGTCGTTGCGCGCGCCGGGGCTACCTTCAGTGGTCAGGTGGAACTTTGGGACGATAAACAACGAAATGCCGCGCGTCCCGGCGGGTGCGTCGGGCGTGCGCGCGAGCACCAGATGCACGATATTGTCCGCCAGATCGTGTTCACCCCAGGTGATGAAGATCTTGGTGCCCTTGATCCGGTATTTGCCAGCGTGTTCGCCATCGGCAATCGGCGTGGCCGTGCTGCGCAGCGCGCCCACATCAGACCCGGCCTGCGGCTCGGTCAGGTTCATCGTGCCCGACCATGCGCCGCTGATCAGTTTGCCCAGATAGGCGTCCTGCTGCGCGGGGCTGCCATGGTGGGTCAACGCCTCGATCGCCCCGACAGTCAGGATCGGCAGCAAGCCAAAGGCCATGTTCGCGGTGCCCAGGTTCTCGATCACATTGGCCGACAGGCTGAACGGCAGGCCTTGCCCGCCGTGGGCCTCCTCGCCCGCAATCGCGTTCCAGCCTTGCGCGACATAGGCCTGATAGGCGGCGGCGAAGCCGGTGGGCAGCGTGACCGTTCCGTCCGCCAGCACGGCGCCGCCAGTGTCGCCCGCGCGGTTCAGTGGCGCCCATTCGCCAGCGGCAAACTGGCCGATGCCTTCGACAATCGCAGCGACCAGATCGGGACTGGCGGCGGCAAACCGGTCATGCCCGGCCAGCTCGGCGATCCCGGCGTTGACTGACAGCGCCAGGATCTGATCGGCAGTAGCAGCAGTAAATTCCATCAGTGGTCTCGCAGTTTTCCTTGGCTTTCCCGACAGCCGACTATAGCGCGGCGGCATGTCCGACAAGCACGAACCACCGCAGGTCTTGCTGGCCGATGCCGAGGGCCTGACGCAGGCAGCGGCCCGCCTGCGCGCGGGCGAACTTGTCGCCGTGCCGACCGAGACAGTCTATGGCCTCGCCGCCCGCGCCGACAGCGCCGCCGCCGTGGCGGCAATCTACCGCGCCAAGGGGCGGCCCGATTTCAACCCGCTGATCGTGCATGTCGGCGATCTGGCGGCGGCAGAAGCAATTGCAGTGCTTGATGCTCGCGCGCGGCTGCTGGCGGATACGTTCTGGCCTGGCCCGCTGACCCTGGTGCTGCCGCTGCGCAAGGACGCACGAATCGCGGCGGCGGTGACGGCCGGCCTTTCAACGATTGCGCTGCGTTGCCCCGCGCATCCGGCGATGCGGGCGCTACTGGACCTGACCGGTCTGCCGCTGGCCGCGCCTTCGGCCAACCGCAGCGGCGGGGTCAGCCCGACGACGGCGGCGCATGTTGTCAGCTCGTTGGGTGCAAGAGTGCCGATTATCATCGACGGCGGACCGTGCGTGACGGGGCTCGAATCGACGATTGTCGCGCTGCGGCCCGGTGGGTGCTGGCAAATTCTGCGACCCGGCCCAGTCACAGAAGCGCAGATATTCCAGGTTCTTGGTACAAATGCAGACGCCGTGACGTCAGCGGCAATCGAAGCACCCGGACAGCTGGCCAGCCATTATGCGCCCGGCAAGCCGCTGCGGCTGAATGCGCTGGTTGTGCAGGCCGACGAATTTCACATCGGGTTCGGCGCGGCTGCGGGAGACTTTAACCTAGCATCTGATGGCGACCTGGCGTCGGCGGCAGCGCGGCTCTATCGAGCGCTGCATCTCGGCGCGGAAAGTTCGCTGCCGAGAATTGCGGTAGCACCAGTTCCGGGATCCGGCATAGGCGCGGCGATCAACGACCGGCTACGCCGCGCGGCGGCCTGATCAATCGTCTTGCGCGAGGGCTTCGGCGCGCAGCTCCACCATTTCGCCGGTGATTTCATCGGCCTTGGCGCAAGCATCGCTGTGGCCAGCGCGGCAGCGGCCACGCTCGCGCTCCAATGCGCGCGATAGCTTGCCATAGCGCTCTTCGCTTTGCCGCAGTTCGCGCCCGCGCCGTTCATCGGCTTCGGACTGGCTGGTGGTGGCGAGATCGACCGCTTTGCTCGCAATCCGCACGGGTGCAGTCGCCACATCAACCAGCGTTTTGGCGATACAGCCATTCAGGGCCAGCACGGCCAACGGGGCAAGGATCAGGCGCATCGCAGCTCCAGCATAGACCTGCACGCGCTGCCATACCAGCCCTTGCCTGCGGCTGAACCGGCCCGAGTTTACTTCTGATCTGCGGCATCCTCGCCGCTGGTCGTGCCGCTCTCGCAGACCAGGCGACCCGATCCCACCGCGCTGATCTTGCAGCGTGCACGGCCGATTACGCGGACTTCGCCCGAACCCAGGATTGTTGCGTCGACCTCGCCGTCGGAGGCAAAGACGGTATCGCCCGATCCAGCGACGGTGACCTTCGCTTTGTCTGTTTTCAAGGCATCCATTCGGGCACTGCCGCTGCCCAGGATGGTCAATTCGAGCGATCGGACGCTGCCGCTGGCGCGG
Source organism: Novosphingobium sp. (assembly GCA_031415355.1). Classification (GTDB taxonomy): domain Bacteria; phylum Pseudomonadota; class Alphaproteobacteria; order Sphingomonadales; family Sphingomonadaceae; genus Novosphingobium. The sequence continues at coordinate 17,308 of JANORN010000035.1, forward strand.
AATTCGCCCGAACCGGGGATCGTAACTTCCAGGCTATCGCCACCAACAACGCCGCCATCAATTTCGCCCGATCCGGCCACGACGACTTTGGCATTGGCGGCCATGGCCGGGGTAACGATCCGTCCCGAACCCAGCATGGTCACTTCACGCGGGGCCGGCATGGTAATCCGCACAACCGCACGGCCGCCGGCTTTTGAATTGTCCGCGCGGTCACGCATAATTCCCAGCGTATCACCATCACGGGTAAAGCGGACTGCATCCTTGGCCGCAGCTTCGCCATCCACTGTGATCGCCAAAGTATCGCCGAGGGTGATCTGGACCTCGTCGGGGCCCAGCAGCGCAAGCTCTGACGGGGGCGGGCCGCTCAGGTCCAACTCGGCGAGTCGTTTGCCCGCTTTGCCGTTAAAGCGCATGTCCTTGCCGTCGAAATCAACTTTCGCGTCGCAGCCCGCCAAGGCAGCAGCCAGGGCCAATCCAGCCAGCGGAGCAAAGGCGCCAGCAATCTTTCCGAACTTCATCGCAGGTCTCCCGGTTGTGTATTGGCGTTATAACACACTGCGGCACGAAGTTCAAGAGCGCAACACAAAGGGCCGCTCCCTTACGGAACGGCCCTTTGTGTAACCGGTAGCAGATCAGGTCAGACGGTGACCGGCTCCGCGTAATACTTGGGCGCATGCTCGTTCAGGATCGCAAGGATCTTCTTGAGCGCGGCGGGTTCATCGGTCTTTTCCATTGCGGCCAGTTCGCGTGCCAGACGCGAGGAGGCGGCTTCGAAAATCTGCCGTTCGGAATAGGACTGTTCGGGCTGATCGTCGGCGCGGAACAGGTCGCGGGTCACCTCGGCAATCGAGACCAGATCGCCTGAATTGATTTTCGCTTCGTATTCCTGAGCGCGGCGTGACCACATCGTGCGCTTGACCTTTGGCTTGCCGGTCAGCGTTGCCAGCGCTTCGCGCAGGGTCTTGTCGCTCGACAGCTTGCGCATGCCGATTGCTTCAACCTTGTTGGTAGGGACCCGCAGCGTCATGCGTTCTTTTTCAAAGCGTAGAACATAAAGTTCCAGCGTCATTCCAGCGATTTCCTGCTCTTGCAGTTCGATCACCCGGCCGACACCGTGCTTAGGGTAAACGACGTAGTCGCCAACATCGAAGGGGTGCGCCTTGGCTACCATGTATAGTCCTTTTCTGCGCAGGTCCGGTCAAACCAACAGGGCAGACAGAAGGCGCGCTGCGGCTCCTTGCCCAGTGGTTTCAGCTGAAGCCGGATAATCCTGCCGTTCGAAATGCCAGTTCTGTCCCGCGCAATGCCACGCGGATCCAAACATCATGTAGCATACTCGTAACAATATTACCAGTCCGAGGAATCCCGGAGAGGTACAGGCTGGCCGCGCGGCCCAATCAGGCGTGGATCAGTCGCCCTCGCCAGGCTCGGGTGAGAAGAATTTTTCGAACTTGCCCTCGACGCCCTTGAACGCATCGGCGTCTTCCGGCGACTCGCGCTTGGTGGTCAGATTGGGCCATTCGGCGGAATATTTGGTGTTGAGCTCCAGCCATTGTTCCAGCCCGCTTTCGGTGTCGGGCAGGATTGCTTCGGCCGGACATTCCGGCTCGCAGACCCCGCAATCGATGCATTCGCTGGGATTGATCACCAGCATATTGTCACCTTCATAGAAGCAATCAACGGGGCAGACCTCAACGCAGTCCATGTACTTGCACTTGATGCAGGCGTCGGTGACGACATAAGTCATGGCAGCAAGGATCCTTCGGCAGCCGATTGTTCTGCGCCTGCTATGGGATTGACTGCCTCCCCGTCAAGCACCCGATAGCATGATTGCGCTTCGCTGGCGGGGCCGCGCCGGTTCGGCAGTGCCAGAATCTGGACCGCCAGCGCGCCTGTAGACCATGGAATCACGATCAAATCGCCGACCGCAACCGGGCAAGCGGCCCGATTTACCCGCCGATTGTTCAACCGAATATGTCCTTGCGCAATCACAGTCCGCGCGGCGGCACGGGTCTGGGCCAGCCGTACGAACCATAGAACCCGATCCAATCGCATTAAGGCTCGGCGAGGATCAGCGCAGCGAACGGATTACCAGCTACTGTGCGGCGGGGCCGCTGCTGTGCCGCGCGCTGCTCCGTTGGCACACGCGCCCCTTGTTGCCAGCGCCAGCGCACCGGACGCGGGGGGCCAAAGCAGCCTTCGGGCAGCACGGGGTGCGGGCGCGGATGGAACCCGCCCAGCGACAGCAATCGCTCGTGGCCGACCAAGCTTAGGCCGGTCGACAGCGCCAAAGCGGGATCCAGCACGAAATCACGCTGTTTGCACGCCGTGCGGACATCATGGGCCTGGCGCAACAATTTGTCAGCCATATCGAAGCGCACGGCCTGGTCGCCCAGCCGCCGATAACCGGGCGGCGCAACCGCGCAGCCGCTCAATTTTACAACCGGCGGCATGACCGGATGCGGCGCCGGCCCGGCTGGACCTCTGGCGGCGCTCAGCAACCGTTGCGCCGCCAGCGGCCCTGGGCGCAGCATGGCGAGCAGATACACGTCGATCACGCCAACCCTGAACCCCAGGCGGCGGAGTCCGTCACGGTGCGCGGGCAGCATGTTATCAAGCCCCATCACTTTACGGTCCACGCGTCCGGCACCGGCCAACGCTTCAAGCAGGATCGCCCGGAACTCTGGTTCGGTTACGGGATCGGCGGCGGCGGATTCGACTGGGTGCAAGGGCTCCAACGCGGCCAGACGTGCTGCCAGCCAGGATTGCAAAGCATGGTCCAGGGTGTCGCGTTCGGGCCCTTTCAACAGCTCTAGCGACCGGTCCAATTCCAGCTTGAGCTGGAGCGGACTCCGCCCCGGACGCAGCGCTGCAACCGGTGCCCCTTCCCAGATGATCTGATTGCCAGCCAGATCAATCAGTGCGGCACCCGCTGTGATAGCCTCGGCCAGCTCAGCCGCCCGCGCGGCCAGCAATTCCGGCATCTTGCGCTCGGCCACGGCCAGCAGCAGTTTTCGGTCAGCATGCCGCGCGGTAGGGTCCACAACGAACCGGAACCCTTCGATCCGGCCGATCAACTCGCCGCCGACCAGCACGGCACCATCGACTTCGGTCACTGGCAGCAACCCCTGATCGCCGCCCGATTGACGTAGCAAGACCGATGAACGCCGGTTGACAAATCGTTCGGTTAACCGCGCATGTAGCGCATCAGACAGCCGAGCTTCAGTGGCGCGCGCGCGCTCAGTTATGGCAGCGCGCTTGGCAACCCAGTCCGGCCGTTCGGCAATATAGGCCCACGATCGGATCGCCGCGATCCGCATCTGCAAGGTGTCGATATCACCATCGGCACGGTCAAGATCGCCGATTGACTTGTCGACATAAGCCGCACCGATCTGGCCGCTTGCCAGATCCTGCCACAGCCGGCTGACGAACCGGGCGTGCATATGCGCGCCGGTCTGCCTGAAATCGGGCAGGCAGCAGACTTGCCAAAACCGCTCAACTTGCCGCGCGGAACGGACTGTTTCGGCCACAGCCGGATCTTCGGCCAGTTGCTTCAGCACCGTCAGGTCGGTCGCTTGCGGGGCGGCCGCCAAGGGCCCGCGTTCGCAGGGCAGTTCCAGACTGCCGATCAAATCGGCCAAGCTAGCAAAATCAAGCTCGGTATTGCGCCAATAGACTTGGCTGAGCGGCGCAAACCGGTGTTCCTCGATTGCGTAGATTTCCTCGGCGGTGAAGGCACTGTCAGCGCCGCCCAGGCCGGAAAGGCTGCTGAACGTACCATCGCGCTGATGCCGTCCGGCTCGGCCTGCGATCTGGGCCATTTCCGACGCGGTTAGACGGCGCTGGCGAACCCCGTCAAATTTGGATAGGCCGGCAAAGGCGACGTGGCCGATGTCCAGGTTCAGTCCCATTCCGATGGCATCGGTCGCCACCAGGTAATCAACCTCGCCCGATTGAAACATCTCGACCTGGCGATTGCGGGTTTCGGGCGAGAGCGCACCCATCACCACTGCCGCGCCGCCGCGAAACCGCCGCAACATTTCGGCTACGCCATAAACCTGCTCCGCCGAGAAGGCGACGATGGCGCTGCGTGGCGGCACGCGTGAGAGCTTGCTGGGGCTGGCGTGGGCCAGAGTGGAAAACCGGGGCCGCTCGATCACTTCGCAACCAGGGATCAACTTTCGCAGCACTGGCTCCAACGTTGCCGCACCCAGGATCATGGTTTCTTCCCGGCCGCGGGCGTGCAGCAGGCGATCAGTGAACACGTGGCCGCGTTCACGGTCAGCGGCAAGCTGGGCTTCGTCCAGCGCCACGAACGCCAGATCCCGTTCGGTCGGCATGGCCTCGGCGGTGCAGAGCAGCCAGCGGGCATCGCGCGGCTCGATCCGCTCCTCTCCCGTGATCAGGGCCACCCGTTTGGCCCCCTTGATCGCGCAAACCCGGTCATAGACTTCGCGCGCCAGCAGCCGCAGCGGAAACCCAATAGCACCCGAAGAATGCGCGCACAGTCGCTCGATCGCAATGTGAGTCTTGCCCGTGTTGGTCGGACCGAGCATCGCGCGGACCGAAGGCTGTCCGCCAAGCATGAAAGGAGCTTTTCGCTGCGTCATCCTGCGCTTGAATTGGGGGGTAACCGCTTCAGCGCAAGTATTCGCCGTGCGAAACTGTTGATCAATTGGTCAAGTCGCTGAAATCCATCATGCCTTAGGCGAAGCTTAACCATGTCGTGCCAGATAGGGACAGGTAAACCGACCTTCGTGCTGCGGATGGTCATGAGTCCGGGGCGACATCGACGGTGCAAGCAACTGCTCAGCTTCAATTTGGTGGATCGGCAGCACTGCCTGCTGGACCAGCTGCGTTGGTTGCTTTGCGCCGGGCCGCGCGGCCGCCAATTGCACCATTGCCGGCCTGGCTAAAGCCACTCGCAGCTGCACTTTCGCGCGGGCAGGATTGGGCGGGCAAGGTGGATTGGGCGCCCGACCTGGCTGAAGATATTGGCAGCAAGCGCTGGTTCCGGGGGCTGGCGACCATGCTGGGGCTGACCGGCTTGGCGCTGGGGTTCTGGCCCGATCTGTCCGCGCTGGAAGCCGCGCTGCCAAGCCAGCTCGACGCATCCGCGCGCGATGAATTCCGCAGCCAGATGATCATGCCGCTGGCTCTAGGTGGCGATTCGGGACACCGGATGGGCGCAACCTTGCGGGTGACGCCGCTGGCCGCCGCCCCCGAACGTGCCATGATCCAGCTCACTGCAACGCTGGGTCAAGGCGACAGCTTTGGCCGCATGCTGCAACGCGCCGGGGCCAGCGGCGGCGATGCTGACCGGATCGCCGGACTGGTCGCACGCGAACTGCCGCTGGGCGAAATTGCTTCGGGCACCCGGGTCGATGTAACCTTGGGCCAGCGCGCGGGATCCGGGCAATCGCGTCCGATTGACAAGGTTAGATTTCGGGCGCGGTTCGATTTCAACCTGGAGATCACCCGCACTGCAGCGGGTCTGATGCTGGAACGCCTGCCAATCGCAGTCGATGCCACTCCGCTGCGGATTCGCGGTACGGTTGGCGCCAGTCTGTATCGTGCGGCGCGCGCGGCGGGTGCGCCAATTGATGCGATCCAGCAGTATCTGGTCGCGATCAATCAGCACCTCAGCCTGGATACTGATATCGAGCCACAAGATACCTTCGACATCGTCGTCGCTTACAAGCGTTCAGCCAGCGGCGAAGCCCAGGTCGGCGAACTGCTCTATGCCGGATTGGAACGCGGGGCCAAGCCGCAGGCGCAGTTGCTGCGCTGGGGTAATGAAGGTCAGTTTTTTGAAGCATCGGGCATGGGCCAGCGGCGCACCGGGCTGATCATGCCGGTGGTCGGCCGGATCACATCCAACTTCGGCGCACGCCGGCATCCGATCCTGGGCTATACCCGCATGCATGGCGGGGTGGACTTTGGCGCACCGCATGGCGCGCCGATCTTTGCGGTCGGCGATGCGGTAGTTTCGTTCGCCGGCTGGAGCGGCGGCCACGGCAATTTTGTTCGATTGGAACACGGCGGCGGATATGGAACCGGCTATGCCCATATGAGCCGGATCGCGGTCGGTTCGGGCACCCGGGTGCGGGCCGGACAGGTGATCGGCTATGTCGGCTCGACCGGCCTGTCGACTGGGCCGCATCTGCATTACGAGCTGTATCAGAACGGGCAGAAGGTGAATCCGATGTCGGTGCGGTTCACGGTCAACAATGCCGTGAACACGAACGAACTGTCGACCTTCCGCGCGCGGATGACTGCGCTGAAAGCGATCAAGCCGGGGGCGGCCCTGGTCAGTCTGGCTCCGCGCCAAGCCGCCACGGCCGCACCGCAGCGCGAAATCGATAGATTAGACTGAGCTTTCCAGTCCGGGCCTTTCCAGGTGAGGCCTTTCCAGTCCATCAATGGCACACTAAGAAGCTCGGCCTATGACCGGAGCTTTCCCTGCCACGCGGCTGCGCCGCACGCGCGCTACCGCCTGGAGCCGCGCCCTGCACCGCGAGACCGTGCTCTCGCCCGCCGACCTGATCTGGCCGTTGTTCGTCACTTCGGGAAGCGGTGTGGAAGAGCCGATCGGCTCGCTGCCCGGCGTATCGCGCTGGTCGGTCGATCTGATTGCAGCCCGCGCGCGCGAAGCCCTGGCGCTGGGGATACCTTGTGTAGCGCTGTTCCCGAACACCCCGCCAGACCGGCGCAGTGAAGACGGCGGCGAAGCGCTTAACCCCGATAACCTGATGTGCCGCGCGATCCGGGCGATCAAGCAGGCCTGCGGGGATGATCTGGGGGTGCTGACCGACGTGGCGCTCGATCCCTACACCAGCCACGGGCAGGACGGGCTGGTCGATCCGGCCGACTATGTCGGCAACGATGCCACGGTGGAAGTGTTGATCGCGCAAAGCCTGAACCAGGCCGCAGCCGGGGCTGACGTCATCGCGCCGTCGGACATGATGGATGGGCGCATTGGCGCGATCCGAGGGGCGCTGGAAAGCGCGGGCCATGCCAATGTCCAGATCATGAGTTACGCCGCCAAATATGCCTCGGCGTTCTACGGCCCGTTCCGCGATGCGGTGGGCAGCAGCGGCTTGCTCAAAGGCGACAAACGCACCTACCAGATGGACTATGGCAACGCGGAAGAGGCGCTGCGCGAGGTCGCGCTCGATCTGGCCGAAGGGGCGGACAGCGTGATGGTCAAGCCCGGCCTGCCCTATCTCGATATCGTGCGCCGGGTGAAGGAACGGTTCGAAGTGCCGGTCTTCGCTTATCAGGTCAGCGGCGAATATGCGATGATCGAAGCCGCCGCAGCGGCGGGCGCGGGGGAGCGTGACGCCTTGGTGCTGGAAACCTTGACGTCGTTTAAGCGCGCCGGCTGCACCGGAATCCTGACCTATCACGCCGCCCATGCGGCACGGCTGCTGGGCGCATGATTGAAACCGAGCGGCTGGTCATGCGCCCATGGCGCGCGGCGGATATCGATCCGTTCCATGCGATTTGCAGCGATCCGGTGGTCATGGCTACGCTCGGGTCGCCGATGACCCGCGCTCAGGTCGCGACGCGGATCGGGCAGATGCAAGCAATGCAGGCCGAGCTCGGCTATTGCTTTTGGGCGCTTGAGCGTTTCAGCGATGCGCGGCTGATCGGCTGGTGCGGTGTTATTCGCGGCACTGCCGGGCCGGTCATCGGCAAGGCTGAGCTTGGCTGGCGGCTGGCGAGCGATTGCTGGGGCCAGGGCTACGCCAGCGAGGCGGCGCGCGGCGCGGCGGGCTGGGTCTTCGCCAACCTGCCAGACGACGCCGCCTGGGCAATCACCACGGTAAACAATGCCAACAGCCGCGCGGTGATGGACCGGCTGGGGATGCAATACCGCGCCGACCTCGATTTCGATCATCCGGGAGTGCCGGTGGACGATCCGTTGTTGCGCCATGTCGCGTATGAACTTTCGCGCAGCGCCTGGAGCCCGGCATGACTCGCCCGATTCGCATCCAGCGCGCGCTGTTCGTGGCGACGATCCTGACCGGATCGTTCCTGCTGTTTCTGGTCCAGCCGATGGTCGCACGGATGGCGCTGCCGCGGCTCGGCGGCGCACCAAACGTGTGGAACAGCGCGATGCTGGTCTATCAGGCGCTGCTGCTGGGCGGGTACTTTTACGCGCACCGGCTGTCGCGCCAGACCTTGCACCGGCAGGCGCGGCTGCATGTGATCCTGCTGGCGGTGGCCGCGCTGACCCTGCCGATTGGTCTGGTTGGTCTGCCGCCGCCGCCGCCCGGCAGCGAAGCGGTGTGGGTGCCGCTGCTGCTGGTGCTGTCAATCGGTCCAGTGTTCTTGCTGGTTTCCGCCCAGGCCCCGTTGATGCAGCGCTGGTATACCGCCCATCCTGAGGCGGGCGAGCCGTGGGCGCTTTATGCCGCATCGAACATCGGCTCGTTTGCAGGCCTGCTCGCTTATCCGCTGCTGGCTGAGCCGCTGCTGCCGGTGCGCGTCCAAAGCTGGGCCTGGGCATTGGGCTATGCGCTGCTGATCATGCTGGTCGCTCTGACGGCGCGCAGCCGCTGGGGTTTGCCTGACGCCGCGACGGCAGAAGTTCAGGTGCAGGCACCAATCCCGCGCCGAACCTTGGTCCTATGGCTGACGCTCGCTGCCGTGCCCTCCGGGCTGATGCTGTCAACCACCACGCATCTGACCACTGACATTTTCGCGATGCCGCTGCTGTGGGTGATCCCGTTGGGGCTGTATCTGCTCAGTTTTGTGTTCGCCTTTGCCGACCAGCGGCGGCTGGCGCGGCTGATCACGCTCGCCGCGCCTGCGGTGGTGCTGCTGTGCGGCGGCTTGGCGATGTCTTCACAAAGCCATGCCGGGCTGTTGCTGGCGCTGGCGAGTGTACTGTTGCTGTTCGTGGTCTGCGTGGCGCTGCACGCCCGGCTGTACGATCTGCGTCCCGCTGCCGCGCAACTGACGCGGTTCTATCTGGTGATGTCAGCAGGCGGGGTAATTGGCGGCGCGTTCACCGCGCTGTTTGCGCCGTTGATGTTCGATTGGGTCTGGGAGCACCCCGTGCTGGTGCTCGCCGCAGCGGCCCTGCTGCCGTACGAGCAGCGGCTGGACTGGCGCCAGCGCGGCGATCTGGCGCCAGAGATGCTGCTGGCCTTGCGGATCACGGTGTTCGGCTTTGCGATGGGGCTGTGCTACCTGCTGTACCTTCGGTTTGATCCAACAGTGTCATTTGCCTCACGCGCGTTGCTGGTGGTCGGGATCGCCGCCTGCGGGGTGATGCTGGCCGGGTGGCGGCTGCTGTTCGCGCTGGTGCTCGCGGCGCTGATGGTCGCGCAGGGCGGGCTGGAAACAATCCAGACCTCGCTCGATGGGCTCCGCACCCGGTCTTACTTCGGGATCTATACCGTGCGTGACTATCCCGAGCAAAAACTGCGCACCTTGGCGCACGGCACCACGCTGCACGGCGAACAGTCCTTCGATCCGGCGCTGCGCAATCTGCCGGTGACATATTACGGACCCAGTTCGGGCGCGGGGATGGTGTTTGGCAACCTTCCTGCGCTGTACCCGGTGCAGCCCCGCGTCGGCGTGGTTGGCTTGGGAACGGGGACGCTGGCGTGCTATTACCGCAAAGGTGCCGCTTGGCGGTTCTTTGAGATCGATCCGGCGGTGCTGGAATTATCGACCAATGGCACGTTCACATATCTGCGCGATTGCGCTCCGCAAGCGCAGACGGTGATCGGCGACGCCCGGCTGGAACTGGCCAAGTTCCGCCCCGGCAGTTTCGATGTGCTGGCGATTGATGCGTTTTCGTCGGACGCGATTCCGCTGCATCTGCTGACCGACGAAGCCTTCGCGATTTACGATCAGGCGCTGGATCCGCGCGGCATCCTGCTGGTCCACATTTCCAACCGTTATATCGAGCTGGAACCCGCGCTGGCGGCGCTGGCGCAGCGGCATGGGCTGACTGCCGTAATCCGTGACGACGTGGCCGGAGGCGACCTGCTGACCCCGTCATCGTGGGTGATCATCGCCCGCAATCCGGCGCGCATCGCTGAATTGCGGCGGTTGGAGCCCAGGCTGGAGTTGCGGGCGCTGCTGCCCGCCGCACCGCGCGTCTGGACCGATGATTACGCCTCGATCCTGCCCTATGTCCGCTGGCACAACCTGCTGCGCACCAACCGTTGAGGACCACCCATGATCACCCGGCCTGACGTGACCCTGATCCCGATCCACGGCAAAGCGCCGCGCATCCACGACAGCGCCTTCATCGCGCCGGGCTGCCGGATCATCGGTGATGTCGAAATCGGCCCCGATGCCAGCGTGTGGTACAACTGCGTGCTGCGGGCTGACGTGTTCCGGATCGTGATCGGCGCGCGCTCCAATATCCAGGATGGTACGGTGCTTCACTGCGATCCGCCGCGCCCGGGCGATCCCGATGGCTCGCCCACGATCATCGGCGATGATGTGCTGATTGGGCATATGGCGATGCTGCACGGCTGCGTGATCGAAGATCGCGGCTTTGTCGGGCTGGGGGCGATTGTGATGAACAAGGCGCGGATTGGCAGCGATGCCATGCTCGCGGCCGGCGCGATGCTGACCGAGGGCAAGGTGATCGAGCCACGTCAACTGTGGGGCGGCCGCCCAGCGCGGCTGATGCGCGAGCTGGACGACCTGGCGCTTGCCGGAATGCGGATCGGCACTGCGCATTATGTAGAAAACGCACGGCACCACGCGGTGGCAGTATCTGCTGTGCAGCGTGAGGCGAGCACCGCATGAGTTCGGGGCTGGTCAAGCCACGGGGGATCGGGACGCGACGACGTCGGATGTGGCGCGGCGCGACTGGTGGCGGCGATCTCTCTTGCTCTTCCCGCATTGTTCACGCTAGGCCTTAGCCAGAAGTGCCGGATCGCAGGTGGTGATCCGTCGGGAGATCAAAAATGAAGACTGTTGCGCTGTTGGTGGCTTTGGCCGCGCCGTTGACTGCTGGGCTCGCTATGCCTGCTCTGGCTCAAGCAGAAGTGGTCGCCGCGCGCTTGACCATCGACACACCGCTGGAGGCCATTCTGGCCGATCCGGCCGGCAAAGCGGTGCTGCTGGCGAATATGCCTGGCATCGATACCCACCCGATGCTGGACATGGTCAAGACCATGTCGCTGCGCCAGATCCAGCCCTATTCCGAAGGCAAAATCACTGACGAACTGCTGGTCAAGCTGGCCAAGGAGCTCGGCGAAATCAAGTAGGGCCAGCTGGCCGCCGGACCGTGCGCTATTCCTCGCTGCTCGGTTCGGCAGCAGGCTTCGCTTTACGCGCGGCCTTGGGCTTGGTGGCCGCCGGGGGTGCTCTTTTGCCCCTTTCCAGTTTGGGCGGAGCCGGGGTCAGCTCAAACGACAAGGCCCCACCATGCTTGTCGGCGTCTTTGATGCTGATGTGGACCTCACCGCCGTGGCGCAGTTTGCCAAACAGCAGTTCTTCGGCGAGGGGCTGTTTGACCTTTTCCTGGATCAGCCGCGCCATTGGCCGCGCGCCATAGAGCTTGTCATAGCCGCGCGCACCCAGCCATTCGCGGGCATCGCCGTCAAACTGGATGTGGACGTTCTGTTCGGCCAGTTGCAGTTCCAGCTGGAGCACGAACTTGTCGACCACGCGGCTGATCGTGTCCGTGCCGAGATAGGCGAACGGCACGATCGCATCGAGCCGGTTGCGGAATTCGGGGCTGAACATTTTCTTCACCGCTTCTTCGCCTGCGTCGGCCTTGCTGACATCGCCAAAGCCGATGCCCTGGCGCGCCATGTCGCTGGCCCCGGCGTTAGTGGTCATGATCAGCACCACATTGCGGAAATCGACAGTCTTGCCGTGGTGATCGGTCAAGCGGCCATTGTCCATCACCTGCAACAGGATGTTGAACAGATCGGGGTGGGCTTTTTCGATCTCGTCGAGCAGCAGCACGCAATGCGGTTGCTGGTCAATTGCATCGGTCAGCAGCCCACCCTGATCATAACCGACATAGCCCGGAGGCGCGCCGATCAGGCGGCTGACCGAGTGCCGTTCCATATATTCCGACATATCGAACCGCTGGATCGGGATGCCCATGATGCTGGCGAGCTGCTTGGCCACTTCGGTCTTGCCGACCCCGGTCGGGCCGGAAAACAAGAATGAGCCAATAGGCTTGTCCGGATCACGCAGGCCCGCGCGGCTGAGCTTCATTGCAGACGCCAGCAAACCGATGGCCTGATCCTGGCCGAACACCACGCGCTTTAGATCGCGTTCGAGATGTTCGAGCGCGGTGCGATCATCGCTGGAAACCGATTTGGGCGGGATCCGCGCCATGGTGGCGATCACGGCTTCGATTTCGCGCGCGGTTATCACCTTCTTGCGCTTCGACGGCGCCACCAGCATCTGCATCGCGCCGACTTCGTCGATTACGTCGATCGCCTTGTCGGGCAGCTTGCGGTCATTGATGTAGCGCGCCGAAAGTTCGACCGCGGTCTTGATCGCGTCGGGGGTATATTTGACCTTGTGGTGGTCTTCGAAGGCCGAGCGCAGACCCTTGAGAATCTTGATCGTGTCCTCGATGGTTGGTTCGTTTACATCGATCTTCTGGAACCGGCGCAACAGCGCGCGGTCTTTTTCAAAGTGGTTGCGGAATTCCTTGTAGGTAGTCGACCCGATGCAGCGAATCGTCCCGCCACTAAGCGCAGGCTTGAGCAGGTTGGAGGCGTCCATCGCCCCGCCGCTGGTTGCGCCGGCGCCGATGACGGTATGAATCTCGTCAATGAACAGCACCGCGTCAGGCATCTTTTCCAGCTCGCTGACAACTTGCTTGAGCCGTTCCTCGAAATCACCGCGATAGCGCGTGCCCGCCAGCAGCGCGCCCATATCGAGCGAATAGATCACCGCGCCGTTGAGCACTTCGGGCACCTGACCTTCGACAATTTTGCGCGCTAGCCCCTCGGCGATCGCGGTTTTGCCAACGCCAGGATCGCCCACATACAGCGGATTGTTCTTGGAACGGCGACACAGGATTTGGATCGTCCGGTCAACTTCCGGCCCACGCCCGATCAACGGATCGACTTTGCCCTTCAGCGCCTTTTCGTTGAGATTGACCGTGAACTGGTCAAGCGCCGAATCCTTCTTGCCATCTTTGGTCTTGGCCTTTTCGTCATTGCCGGGTCCGACCGGTTCGGCATCGCCGCTGCCTTTGGGGCTGCGATCCTCGATCCGCTTGCCGCCTTTCCCAATTCCGTGGCTGATAAAGCTGACGGCATCGAGCCGGCTCATATCCTGCTGTTGCAGGAAATAGACCGCGTAGCTGTCGCGTTCGGAAAACAGCGCGACCAGCACATTGGCTCCGGTTACGGTATCCTTGCCGCCAGACTGGACGTGCAGGATCGCGCGCTGGATCACGCGCTGGAACCCGGCGGTCGGCGCGGGGTCACCCTTCTCTTCGGTCTTGAGCGACTGGTATTCCTGATCAAGGTACTGCTTCACCACCTCACCCAGTTCGCTCACGTCGACCCCGCAAGCTTCCATCACCTGAACTGCGTCGGTATCGCTGAGTAGCGCCAGCAGCAGGTGCTCCAGCGTGGCATATTCGTGGCTACGTTCGGCCGCATTGGCCAGCGCTGCATGCAGCGTCTTTTCCAGGCTCTGGGCAAAACTGGGCATTCAACAACCTTTCCGGGCAGCGCCAAACCAATTGTCTGGCGGCAAATATGCAGCAGCGTAGTTAACCAAAGCTATATGGGGGCCCTCTGGAAAATTGGGAGGGGGCACCCGCAACATCAAGCTGAGCGCTGCCGAAACAGCGCATCAGCGGCGCTGCGATGCGCGGCTGCCCGGTCACGGTGCGCTGTCACCCGCGCGATTTCCGCTTCGAGCAAGCCGATCCGTTCGCCCAGCTCATCCTGCGAATAGGGGTCAAGCGCTTCGCCTGCCAATTGGCTGGCAAAGTCATGGCGGCGGCGCGGGCGATCATCTTCGTCCATTGCCGCACAGAATCGACCCGGTTTGCCTTGCTGTCAACCATTCCTGCGGCTAGGGCGTTGGGAGTTACCGTAAGGCAACAGGGGCTGAGTAGATGACTGAAAAGCTTCCCGAAACCATGATGGCGATCGGGTATGATGCCCCCGGCGGGCCAGAGGTGCTCCGCGTAGAAACCGTTGCCGTGCCGCAGCCCGGCGCAGGTGAGGTGCTGATCAAGGTCGCCTTCGCCGGGGTCAACCGCCCCGATTGCATCCAGCGGCAGGGCAAATATCCGCCGCCACCGGGTGCCTCGCCCATTCCTGGGCTGGAGATTTCCGGAACCGTGGTGGCGCTGGGCGATGGGACCAACTCGGCGCTGCTAAACCAGCAAGTCTGCGCGCTGGTGTCCGGCGGCGGCTATGCCGAATATTGCCTGGCGGTGGCCGATCATTGTTTGCCGGTGCCAACTGGTCTGCCGCTGGATCAGGCGGCAGCCCTGCCCGAAACGCTGTTCACCGTGTGGCACAACGTGTTCGAACGCGGCCATGTCCGCGATGGCGAGACGATGCTGGTCCATGGCGGCACCAGCGGAATCGGCACGATGGCGATCATGCTGGGCAAACTGTTCGGGCTGACCGTGATTGTTACCTGCGGCGATGCCACCAAATGCGCCGCCGCGCTGCACATCGGCGCGGACCACGCGATTGACTACAAGGCCAGCGATTTCGTTGCGGAAGTGGCGCGGATCACCGGCGGCAAGGGCGTGGACATGGTGCTGGATATGGTGGCGGGGGACTATGTTCCGCGCAATCTGCGCTGCCTGGCCGAAGATGGCCGCCACGTGACGATCGCGGTGCAAGGCGGGCTGCTGGCCGAGCTGAACATGGCCGCGCTGATGGTCCGGCGGCACACGCTGACTGGCTCCACCTTGCGGCCGCGTTCCCATGAATTCAAAGCCTTGCTGGCGCAGGAAATTGCCCAGAACGCCTGGCCGCTAGTGGAAAGTGGCGAACTGCGTCCGGTGATGGACCAGACCTTTGCGCTGCACGATGCCGCCGCCGCGCATGCCCGGATGGAGGGCGGCACGCATATCGGCAAGATTGTGCTCGCGGTCTGATTTGCGCTATTCGTCGGGCTCGGGTTCGGGTTCGGGTTTGGGCGCATCTCCGCTCGCCTCGTCGCCCGCCGCACCGGCGGCGCGCAGCCTGCGCTCTTCGCGCCATTCGGCTTCGCGCGCGGCAGCTTCGGCCCGCAGCAGCGCGGCATCTGGATCACTGCCGGGCTGCGGCGCGGCGCCTTCAACCCGGTCAGCGCTGTCAGCATCGGTTTCAGGATCGTAAGGCTCATACAGATCGCCACGCAACCCCTCTAACGCTGCGCCGTATCGCTGCGGGTCTTTCATCAATCGCTGCACCTCCACGATGGCCTTGGCGTCGGTTGCAATCGCAATTGCGGCCAGCAGTGCCGACAGTTGCAGCCGCGCATCATCGCCCGTCTTGTCGGTGATCAAGGCTTGCAGATCGCGCTCGATCTTGGCCTCGCTGATAACTTTCTGTTGCCCGGCAATGCTGGCGCGCACGGCAGGAACGTGCACGGCGGCGTGAACCACGCTCCCGCGCCCGTCAGCTGCGGTTTCAAAGGTCAACAGGATGGTGGATTCTGCGCCGCCTGATGCGGGAATTTTGTACAGCACCGAGGTGTCATCGGGCCGGGTGCGGACCAGCTTGAGTCCGGGGAAGATTGCGCGCAGTTCTGGCGGAAAGGTGCTCGCCCCCAGCGCGGCGAAACTGGCGGCGACCGGCTCGGCCTTGGTCACCGCAAAATCTTCTTGCGCAAAGCCAGTTCCGCACGCCGACAAGACCACAGCAAAGCTGAGCAAGACTGCTTTACCAAGCAAGTTATCCTCCCGAACCGACCTGACAGCTTGCGGACCTAGCCTGAAAAGCTTGCGATTCGCTTATTGCTGCGCGATCCGCCCTTGCTCAGACCTGCATTTTGCCCTACATCGCCCCGGCAAGTGGCCGCTCCGCAAGGGGCGGCCCTATTTATTTTTGCCGGAGAATTCTTTCTCCTCGAAGGAGTTTTGGCCGTGACTCAACCAACCCCGCTGATGCCCCATGCCACCGCTTCGTGGCTGGTGGATACCACCGCGCTCAGCTTTGAACAGATTGCCGAATTCTGCGGGCTGCACATTCTGGAAGTCCAGGCGATGGCAGATGATCTGGCCAGCAGCAAATATACCGGGCGCGATCCGGTCCGCTCGGGCGAACTGACCATGGCGGAAATCGAAAAAGGCCAGGTCGATCCCGGTTATGCCCTGAAGATGCAGAAGGTGCCGGTTTCGGTCAGCCGGACCAAAGGCGCGCGCTATACCCCGGTGTCCAAGCGGCAGGACAAGCCCGATGGGATCGCGTGGGTGCTGCGCAACCACCCCGAAATTTCGGATACGCAGATCGGCAAGCTGATCGGCACCACCCGTAACACCATTTCCGCAATCCGTGACCGCAGCCACTGGAACATCAGCAATATCCAGCCGAAGGACCCGGTCACGGTGGGGCTGTGTTCGCAGCGCGAGCTGGACGCGATGGTCGCGAAGGCCGCAAAGAAGGCGGGGATTGTCGACGAAGCCGGAGATGACCTGCGGCTGGGTGATGACCGCGAGGCGCTGATTGAAGAGCTGCGCGCCGAGCGCGACGCCGCAACCAAAGCTGCTGGTGCAGCAGCGCAGGAAGCCGAAGTGGCGGCCTGGCTAGAAGCGAAGCGTGCAGCCGAAGCTTCGGGCGACCCGCAGTAGTACAGCTGTACTAGTCAATAGGTTGAAGCGCTTGCCCTTTCTGGCTGGCGGAGGCATGCGTTTGGCATGGTAAATACAAACAGCATTGCACCTTGGCGTGAGAATTATACCCATCCGTGCGGCTGGGACCAGGATTTCACACCGCTGTCTTTGCCAAACTTCTTCTCCGAAGCGGTAGCAAGGCATGGGGCTAAACCGCTGGTCGATTTCATGGGCAAGGTCCGCACCTATGCCGGACTTCACGCCGAAGCCGTCTGCTTTGCTGCCTGGTTGCAACAGCTGGGGATTCGCAAGGGCGACCGGGTCGGGCTATTTTTGCCGAATGTGCCGGCCTATGTCTCAGCCTATTACGGCACGCTGATTGCAGGCGCGGTCGTCGTCAATTTCAGCCCCTTGTATACAGCGCAGGAATTGACGGCGCAGGTTGCCGATTCGGGTACGCGCTTGCTGGTGACGCTTGATGCGGCCAGCCTGCTGCCAACGGCGGTCGCGGTATTGGACGGGTCCACGCTAGAACGGCTGGTGGTCGTGCGCTTGGCCGATCAGCTGCCCTGGCACAAGGCCCTGGCGCTGCGGGTGCTGGGTCGCAAGGCGCTGGCACGATTACCGCGCCGCCGGGACGTGCTGGCATGGTCTGCCATGCCGCAAAACCGGGTGCCGGCACCGCTACGGGTCGACCCACTCGTTGATCTTGGTTTGATCCAGTACACCGGTGGCACCACTGGCACGCCCAAAGGCGCGATGCTGACGCATCAGAACATCACTGCCAATGCGCGCCAGGTTGTCGCAATCGATCCCGAGCGGGGTGCCCGCGATATGATCATGGGGGTGCTGCCGCTGTTTCATGTCTTTGCGAACGTCTGCGTGCTGAACCGCACGATTGCCAATGGTGGCTGCATAGCAATGCTGCCGCGGTTCGAGGCTGGGCAAGCGCTGAAGACCATCTCGCGGGTACAGGCCACTGCGATGCCGGGTGTACCGACGATGTATCAAGCGCTGCTCGATCATCCGAATTTCGCCAAAACCGATTTCGCATCGTTGCGGGTCTGCATTTCGGGGGGAGCCCCCTTGCCCGGTCCGGTGAAAGACCAGTTTGAAGCCCGCAGCGGCGCGCGCCTGATCGAAGGGTATGGCTTGACTGAAACCTCGGGCGTGGTCTCAACCAATCCTTATCAAGGGCCAGACCGCACTGGCACGATTGGCCAGCCCCTGCCGGGAACGTGGGTTCGCCTGCTCGATAAAGAAAACCCTGCGAACGATGCCGCACCCGGTCAGCCGGGCGAGCTCGCAATCCAGGGGCCGCAGGTCATGAGCGGCTACTGGAACCGTCCCGAGGCCGACGCGGACACGTTTGCCGAACGCCCGGACGGGCGCTGGCTGCGAACCGGCGACGTCGCGGTGCTGGAAGAGGGCGGGTTTATAAGGATCGTCGACCGGATCAAGGATATGATTGCGGTGGGCGGGTTTAAAGTGTTCCCAAGTCAGGTGGAAGCAGTGTTGCAGGATCACCCGGCGATCAAGGAAGTGCTGGTGATCGGGGTGGCCGATGCCTATCGCGGCGAAGTTCCGCGCGCTTATGTGACATTGAACGATACCCCTGCGGCTGCCGATCCGGCCGCCATGAAAGACTGGCTCAACACCCGGCTGGGCAAGCACGAACGGGTTGATGCGGTGGTGATCCGGTCTGACCTGCCCAAGACCATGATTGGCAAGCTGGATCGCAAGGCGCTGCGGGCAGAGCTGCTGACGCCGGTCTAGATTCGTGGCGCTATTGCCGGAACTGCGTCCAGACTGGCGCATGATCGCTCGCTTTTTCCCGCCCGCGATGGTCTTTGTCGACGCCGCAGGCGATGAGCCGGTCGGCCAGTTCGGGTGAAAGCAGCGCGTGATCGATGCGAAAGCCGTGGTCGCGTTGCCAGGCCCCGGCTTGATAATCCCAATAGGTCCAGACTCCGCCCTGCGGGTTGTGCGTGGCCAGCGCGTCGGTCCAGCCATCGCCCAGCAGCCTGGCATAGGCATCGCGCGATTCGTGCTGCATCAAAGCGTCATCTGCCATCGCGACGGAGGACCAGACATCGTTAGTATGCGGGATCACGTTGTAATCGCCCAGCACGATCGCGGGAACCTCCTCTACCGCGACTTCCTTCATGCGGAGGCGCAAGCGCTCCATCCAGCGCAATTTGTAATCAAACTTCGGGCCTGGCTGGGGGTTGCCATTGGGCAGATAGATGCAAGCGACCCGAGTTCCGAACACGTCGGCCTCCAAATAGCGCGCGTGTTCGTCTTCCGGCTCTCCGGCGAGGCCGCGCTGCACTTCGACCGGTTGCACCCCGTTCGCCAAGATTGCCACACCGTTAAAGCCTTTCTGGCCGTGCCAGATGGCGTGATAGCCGATCCGTTCAAACTCGGCCGCTGGAAAGCCTTCATCCTGCGTTTTGATTTCCTGCAAACAGGCCACGCTGGGCCGGGTTTCTTCCAGCCATTCCAGCAGGCGGGGCAACCGTGCCTTGATCCCGTTGATATTGAAGGTGGCGATTTTCATGACTGGTGGCTGCGGCGTAGATCAGGCGTCCGGTCCATCATACTGCGAAGCTGGAACCGCAGCCGCAACCCGCCACGGCATTGGGATTTTCAACCTTGAACGCAGCCCCGCCTAGCGATTCGACATAGTCCACCACGCAGCCGACCACGAGGTCCAGACTGACGGGATCGACGACCAGCTGGACGCCATCGGTCTGCACCAGGACGTCTTCGTCAGCGGTGCTATCGGCCAAACCAAAGCGGTATTGAAACCCTGAGCAGCCTCCGCCCTCAACCGCGAGCCGCAAAATCGCCGGCTTGCCTTGCTTGGCGGCAATCGCTGCCACGCGGGCAGCGGCAGCCGGGCTGAGTGAGATTGTGGCGATGTCCATGGACTCAATGTAAGCTGCGGACACCGTTGCTGCAACCTTCAGGCGGTCTGAATATAACTGCGCATCGCCTCGGCTTCAGCTTCGACCCGTTCAATCCGAAATTTCACCAGGTCCCCGATCGAAACGAACCCGACCATCTGGCCGTCCGCAACCACGGGCAAATGGCGGAACCGGCGCCGCGTCATCAGTCCCAGCGCATCCATCACCCCGGTCGTCGGCTCAACCGTGACGGCGGGCGAGGTCATGATCGAACCGACGCTGCTGTCCAGCAAGGCCGGGCCGAGCGCGGCGAGCTGATAGACAATATCGCGTTCGGAAAAGATTCCGACCACTGCGCCGTGATCGATCACCGGGACTGCGCCGATCCGCTTCGAGGCGAGCAGAGCAACAGCTTCACCAACGCTGGTAGTGGGGGTGCAGCTAACAATTTCGGCGCTGCGGCCTGCGATCAGGTGTGCAATTGTCATGCCTGCTCTCCCGTATTTGCCCTTCGCGGACCTGTCTGATGGTGAAAGTCTGCCATGAAAGTGCGGCACTGGCGAGTCCCGGCTTGCCACTGCGCGGCGGCAGGCCCATGGCTTGGGACATGGCGCAGCGTTCTCCTCTGGACGATCCCGGCACGGCCGCTGCGGCGTGGGGGCGCTATCGCCGGTTGATGGGGTTCATGGCCGCGATCACCCTGGCGGTCGTGCTGCTGGCCTTTGGCCTACTTTACTGGTCTGACGGGCTGGTGTCGATCCATCTCTACATTGCCGCTGCACTAGGCGTTGGGTTTTCGATGCTGCTGATGTCAGCGCTGATGGGGCTGGTGTTTCTATCGAGTGGCTCAGGCCATGATGAAATCTTGCTCGATCCCACCGATAACCGGGATAACCGCAAGCCCCCCCAAGATCTGGAGTGATTTTGAGCCAGACGGAAACGTGGGCCGATTCGGAAGTTATGACGTCACCGGCGAGGGTGTCAGCCGAAATTCTTCTACTGGCACACCGCCGATCAAGTGTTCCTGCAAGATCCGCTCTAGCACTTGCGGTGTGCACGAATGATACCAGACCGCGCCGGGATAAACCACCGCAACCGGCCCCGCCACGCAAACCCGCAAACAACTGACCTTCGACCGCAAATAGCCGGTATGCCCGCCCAGCCCCAGCGCGCTCATCCGCTGCTTCAGGAAATCCCACGCTGCCTGCCCGTCAGCCCGCGCGCAGCACTTGGCTTTGTCCGGATCGGCGCAAAGCAAGATATGGCGCTGGGTGGTGAAGCCGCCCAATTTGGCCAGCGCCGCTTCGGCCTCAGCAATGGTGCCGATCATTCGGGCTTCAACCAGCGATCCAGCCAGCCAAAGGCGGTCTGATGCCACTGTAGCGAATTCTTGGGCTTCAACACCCAGTGGTTTTCATCCGGGAACACCAACAGTTCGGCGGGCACGCCCTTGCGCTGGAGCGCGGTGAAAGCGCCCAGTCCTTGGCTGTAGGGAATGCGGAAGTCGCGCTCGCCCAGCACGACGAGCATCGGGGTCCGCCACTTGGCGACGCGGGTGGCGGGGTTCCAGCGTTCGTGTTCGGCCGGGTCTTCGTAATAAGCCTTGCCGCCGTTCTCCCACTCAACGAACCACAGTTCCTCGGTAGCATAAGCCATGCCGCGCGTATCAAACACGCCATTGTGGTTGATCAGGCACTTGAACCGGTCGGGCCATTCGCTTTGGATCCAGTTCATCATGTACCCGCCGTATGACGCGCCCAGCGCGCAAGCGTTGCTGCCGTCGAGCGAAGCATCCTTGGCCAGGGCGGCGGCCAGCCCCAGCTTCAAGTCTTCCAGCGGCTTGCCGCCCCAATCGCGGTTGATCGCATCGGTGAAGGCCTGGCCATAACCGGTCGAACCATGAAAATCGACCGAGACCACGGCATAGCCCTGGCTCGCGAACACGCGTGGGTTCCAACGGTTGGACCAGCTGTCGTTATAGCTGCCCTGCGGTCCGCCATGGACAAACAGCAGTATGGGCAGCAGCGCGGGCAGCGCGCCGGTGGCACCGGCTGGTTTGTGAATCTGGCCCCAGACGGTGGCGCCATCAGCGCCCGCAAAGCTGTAGCGCGTCGTTGTCACCGGGTTCAGCTGCGCCAGCGCCGTCGTGTTCCCGCGGCTCAACTGGCGCGGCGGCTTGCCGGGTGCAGCGATGAACACCTCCGCCGGATTGGCGATGGCATCACGGGTATAGAGCAGGCGGCCATCCGCCAGCACTGACACATTGCCGATATGGCCTTCCGTCAGTCCGGCGGGGGCGAGTTTCAGCCGGGTCACTTTGCCGTTGGCCAGCTCGATCCTAAACACCGGCGTATCAAGCACCTCTTGCGCGGTGACGATTAACGCTTTCGAATCGCGGGTCCAGGCGATCGAGCCGACTGAACGGTCCCAATTGGCGGCCAAAGTCCGGTTCTCGCCAGTCGCCAGATTGTGCAGCTGGATCGCCAGCTTGTCTGCCTCATAACCGGGCCGAGCCATCGCTGCCCAAGCCAGCCACTTGCCATCGGGCGATGGCGCGGGCAGCGTGTCGGTGCCCTTGTTGCTCAGCGTCGGGCTGTGCGGGGCCTTGCCGTCCAGCATGGAGTGCCAGACGTTGGTATCGGTGGAGAGCGGCTCGGCCCGGTCAGCTTGCCGCGCGACGAAGAACACCGATTTGGAATCAGCGGCCCAGGCCAGCTCTTCTGCACCGCCCATCGGTTTTGTCGGGGTATCTCCGGTCAGGGTTCCCGGCGGGCCATCCAGTGCTGCACCATCACCGGCAACTTTGCCTGCGGCGTCGAGTGCAAAGGCGAAGCTGCGGCTGTAATTGCCAGGGGTTTCCCATTGGTCCCAATGGCGGACGAGGCCGCTGCCATCACGGTAATGTCGCCCGCTGCCCGGCCCGGGCACTGCGGTGTTGCCATCCTTGTCACAGCCCAATGTCGGGCAATCGCGCGCAACATCGCCCCAGACCAGCACGCGCCGGCCGTCGGGTGAAAGCAGGAACCCAGCCACATCGGTTTTGAACGCGCTGGCCTGGATCGGTGCCGCGCCGGGGCCGATCAGATCGAGTGCCCACAATTGGTCCGAGCCCGATTTGCCGGTAATGAAATAGAGCCGCTTGCCATCGGCGCTAAACGCGGGGCTCGATTCGCCAGCTTCGGGCAAGTCAGCGATGCGCTCCGGGG
>JANORN010000036.1:0-4414 GCA_031415355.1 Novosphingobium sp.
AACCTACGATGGCCATGACGGCACCGATTTCGCGCTGCCCGATCTGGTGATGATGGCGGCAGGCGTCGATGTGGTGGCGGCGGCTCCGGGCACCGTCAAAGGCGTGCGTGATGGCGAACCGGACGCCCAGCAGGGGCTGCCGCAAGCCCCCGATGTGGCCTGGGACGTTCCCGTCGCAACGCTGGTGACGCTGGGCCGCTTGCCATGGCGCAGCGGTAGCGCAGTCGATGCTACGGCGGTGGATGTGGCGCTCACGGCGATGGAACTGCAAGACCTGCGTCATCGCCCCATCTCGCAACTGTCGGGCGGCGAACGCGCGCGGGCCTTGATGGCGCGGGTGCTGGCCGGGCAGCCGCGCTGGATTCTGGCCGATGAGCCGCTCGCCAACCTTGATCTGGCGCATCAGCAGACGCTGCTGACGCAGCTGTGCGCGCAGGCGCGGGGCGGGGTGGGGGTAGTGCTGGTGCTCCACGATCTGGCGCAGGCGCTGAACCACGCCGACCGGGTGCTGGTGCTGGATCGCGGTGCTCTGGTCGCCGATGGTGCGCCGGAGCAAGTGCTGGATGCGGAGACGATCCGGCGGGTTTGGGGCGTGGAGGCCAGCTGGCTGGGAGAGCCTGGGGGAAGGGCGCTTGCCATCCTCCCCTTCAGGGGAGGGGACCCATCGTAGATGGGGGAGGGGCACGCGCGGGTACTCCTGACCGCGCTTCGCCCGGCGGCGGTTGACGCGAGGTTTGGAATACCCGCTGGTGCCACTCCACCCCGCCCTGCGGGCGCGGTCCCCCTCTCCCAAGGGAGAGGATGCCTCACTTCAACCCGCGCGCTTTCAGCATCGGTTCAATGCTGGGATCGCGCCCGGCGAAGGAGCGGTACATGGTGGCGTAGTCCTGGCTGTTGCCTTGGCTAAGCACCATCGCCCGGAAGCGGTCACCGTTGGCGCGGGTCATCCCGCCGTTGGCGACGAACCACTGATAGGCGTCGTGGTGCAGCATTTCAGTCCACAAGTACGCGTAATACCCCGCTGCATAGCCGCCGCCCCAGATGTGGCGGAAATAGCTGGTGCGATAGCGCGGCGGGACGGTGGCGGTTTCCAGCCCGAGCGAGCTAAGCGCCTGCCCTTCAAACCCATCCACCGTCTGCGCCCCGGCATCCGCGGACAGCGCGTGCCATTTCTGATCGAGCATCGCGGCGGTCAGTAGTTCACCCAGACCATAGCCCTGATTGAACCGTGATGCGGCCTGAACCTTGTCCACCAGTGCCTGCGGCATCGGCTTGCCGGTCTGGTAATGCTTGGCAAAGTTGGCGAACACCTTCGGATCGGTCATCCAGTTTTCGTTGAACTGGCTGGGAAATTCCACGAAGTCGCGCGCGGTATTGGCCCCGGCAATGCTGGGATAGGTCTGCTTTGACAGCATCCCGTGCAGCGCGTGGCCGAATTCGTGGAACATCGTATTGGCATCGTCAAAGCTGATCAGTTTCGGCTGGCCAGCAGTGGGCTTGGGGCTGTTCTGCACATTGAACACCACCGGCTTGGTGCCGAACAGATTGGTCTGATCGACAAAGTTCGACATCCATGCGCCGCCCTGCTTGTTGTCGCGCTTCCACGGGTCGAAGTAGAACAGCGCCAGCTCGCTGCCGTCGGCATCGTAGACAGTGTAGACGGTCACGTCCGGGTGATAGACCGGCAAATCGCTGCGCTGTTTGAAGGTCAGCCCGTAAAGCTGGTTCGCGGCGAAAAACACGCCGTCTTCCAGCACGCGAGTGATTTCGAAGTACGGTTTCACCTGGGCATCATCAAAGGCGTACTTTTCCTTGCGCAGCCGTTCGGCGTAGAAATCCCAGTCCCACGGTTGCACGGTGAACTTGCCGCCGCTGCGCTTGATCAGGCCGTTCAGCGCTGCCGCCTCGCCGCGCTGGGCCACGCCAAGCGAAGGCACCATTTGCTGCATGAAGCCAATCGCGGTGGCCGGGTTCTTGGCCATCTGGTCTGACATGGTAAAGCTGGCAAAGTCTGCAAAGCCGAGCAACTTGGCCTTCTGCGCGCGCAGCAAGGCGATCTTGCTGATCATCGCGCGGGTGTCATTGGCGTCAGCGCGCTGAGTGCGGTTCCAGCTGGCGTTGAACAATGCCTCCCGCGTGGCCCGGTCAGTCAGCGAAGCGAGCAGCGGCTGCTGCGTGGTGTTTTGTAGTGCTAGCACCCATTTGCCGGGCATCCCGCGATCGGCCGCAAGTTTGGCGGCGGAGGCGATGTCGCTGGCGGACAGTCCGGCCAGCTTGCGCTGGTCGGTGATAACCAGCGCACCGTCCTTGGTCGCGGCAGTCAGCTTTTGCCCGAATTCGGTCTGGAGCGAGGCAATCTCGCCATTGATGCCTTTCAGCTGGTCCTTGTCCGCTGCGGCCAGCAGCGCGCCGCTCTGCACGAACTTGTCATAGCGGATTTGCAGCAGCCGCGCCTGATCTGGCTTCAATCCCAGGCTGCCCCGCGCATCATGCAGCGTCTTGATCCGCGCAAACAACTTGTCATTCAGGTACATCGCATCGTCAAGCGCGGTCAGCTGGGGCGAGGTGGCCTGGTCGATCGCGTCCAGCGTGTCATTGGTGTTGGCCGCCGCGAGCGCGCTGAATACATACTGGACCCGGGTCAGCTGTTGTCCGACCCGTTCCAGCGCGACCATCGTATTGTCAAAGCCGGGTTGCGCGGGATTGTTGGCGATGGCTTCGATTTCCGCCAGCTTGATCGCGATGCCCTGTTCGATTGCGGGCTGGAAATCGCGGTCCTTGATGGTGCTGAAATCGGGGGCTTGAAACGGCAAGGTCGATTGCTGCGCGAAGATGCCGGTCCCGGTGGGAACGGCGGGGGCATAGGGTGCCGGGGCGGGAATTACGGAAACGGAGTTTACCATAATCGGCTCCTCTTTGGCGGTGCAGGAAGCAGCAGCCAGCGCAGCCAGCGAAACGAGGGCAAGTTTACGCATCGGGAATCCTCTTCAACGGATGCAGCGCGATGCCAGCCGAAACCTTTACCGCCGCTGAGCAGAACGCGGTTTGGCGCCCGCAGGATGGCGCAGGGGTCGCGCGGCTTCCCGGCTGAGTCAATGCCGTTAATAGAGCGGAGTGACCCGTTGGTCTGGTGCCGCGGCGATCGCGCGCGGTGCGCTATTGCTCGCGTTCATTCTCGCGCAATCGCCGGGCTGGCTCATCCACCAGCTCAGCGGGCCTGGCGGCTGCATCGGCCTCGGCTTGCGCCCGGGCGGCTTCGGCCTGCACGCGCGCGTCGGCGGCGGCGGCGGCACGGCGTGCTTCAAGCGCGGCAGCATCGGCCTGCGCTTGTGCCGCAGCGGCCTGAGCTTGGGCTTGGGCAGCTAGGGCTTGGGTTGCCTCCGCTGCGGCGCGCGCGCGGGCTGCGGCTTGCTCAGCTTCGCTCCGGCGGCGTTCGGCTTCAGCGGCAATCGCGGGGTCGGAGACGGGTTCGGCAATTGGCGGCGGGGCAGCGACAACTGGGGCCGGGACCGGGGCCGGGGCCGGTTCGATTAAGCGCGGCGGTGGAGGCGTTGCTGGGGCGATCCAGGTTGGCGGATCAACTGGCGGCGGCGCTGTTACCGCCGGGCTAACCACCGGCCGGCCCGGCCCGGGACGCGGTGCAATGGGGGCACTTGGCGATACGGGGCCGCTTACAGTGCTGCCTATAGGATTCGCCAGCGGAGTTGCGGTTGGCACTACAATCGGATTGGCGGGCAGCGGCGGCGCACCGCGCGCACCGCCGCGATGCCACTGATCGAAGCGGTATCCGGCATCGCGGCGATCGCGGCGCTCATCCTCCAGCCGCCGGGCGGGGCGGCGGCTGCGTTCGGTGTGTTCAAACGCTGACCAATCGGACTGGCTGCGCCATTCGTCGCGCCAACCGCTGTTCCAGCCCGAACCCCGGCTGCCAAAGGTGTCGGAGGCATAGCCCTGCTGCCGCTGCCAGCTTTGCGCGGCGGCGCTGTCCCACTGGCGTTGCCGCCATGACGCGGACAGCAGCGCGCGGCCCCGGCGTTGCAGGTCTTCGCCGTCATAGCGCTGGCGGCTGCTGGGTCCGCCGCGCGGAATCCGCCCGGCGTTATCGTACAGCTGCATCAGCTCCGGTCCGTCAAACCCATAGCTGTAGTAGGAATCGCGCACCAGATAAGGCGCGGTGGCGCGCGGCGCGAAATAGTATTGCACCACCCCGTCGCGGCCCGGCTCGACGATCAGCGTTTCGCCTGCGCGGCTGACCCAGGCCCAGTTTTCGACACTGTCATGGCGAAATGCGTAGTCCGGGGGCGAATTGCCGATCACGTCGGCCAAGCCATCGGCCTGATCGATCCAGAAGTAGGCGGCGGCGAGGGGTGCCGCAGGGGTCGCCACCGTGGCGGGAACCGGCACCAGCGGCGCG
>JANORN010000037.1:0-2012 GCA_031415355.1 Novosphingobium sp.
CGTACCGCCAGTTTGCCGAGCCTGCCCGCGCAGCGCGCGCGCGGCATTGGCAGCCGCTTTGCCGCTGCCCCGCCCAAACGCCTTCGGGAGTATTCACGATGATCCGTCCGCTCTGCCTGTTCGCGGGCCTGGCCCTTGCCACCAGCCCAGCATTTGCCAACGATGCGCGGCTCGCCAGTCGGTTGTATAGTTCCGAGGAAGTGGTTCGGATCGATGGGCAGATCGGGGTCCAGGCCTCAATCGCCTTCGCCGAAGACGAGCACATCGAAAACGTCGCCATCGGCGATTCGGGCAGCTGGCAAGTCACGCCAAACAAGCGCGCCAACCTGCTGTTCGTAAAGCCGCTGTCGGCGCGCGCGCGGACCAACATGACTGTGGTCACGGATCAGCGGACGTACTTCTTCGATCTGGTCGCCGCACCCGGCAATCGTCCGCTGTATGTGCTGCGCTTCCGCTATCCCGAAGTGCCCAAGCCGGTCCGCCCGGCGGAGCTTGCCGAGACGCAGCAAGCCGGGCTGAACCGCGAGGAAGCGCGGGCATTGGCGGCCCTGCCAGCGGTATTGCCCGATCCGGCCTTGCTCAACTTCGCCTGGCGAACGCGCGGAAAGGCCAATTTGCTGCCTGCACGAATCTATGATGACGGTGCATCCACCTTCCTCAATTGGCCGGTCGGCGCACCGATCCCGGCGATCCTGATCCGCGACAGCCGGGGCAGCGAAGGTCCGGTCAACTTTGCCGTGCGCGGCGATGTGATCGTGGTGGAAGGCGTGCCGGAACTGATCCTGTTGCGGTTCGGCAAAGACCTCGCGACGCTGGAATTTCAGGGCAAGCCGCGCGCTTCCGTCACTCCGCCCGAACTCGCGCTGGCTCCAGCCGCAGCGCCTGCTGCCGCGACCCCCGCACCTTAACGCCCACAGGCCCAAAGCGCCTAAAGGATTGCCGATCATGCGCCTTAACCATCGCCTGCCCCAGCGGACTGATCCCGCCAACGACGCTGATCCGCGCGAACAGCAGGGCGCAGAGATCATCGATCTTGCCACCCGCACGGTCATCCCCGCCGTCGCGCGCAAAAAGGGGCCGTCGGATGCGCTGGGGCTGGCGGCTGGGGTCGGAATCGTCGCGCTGCTCGGCGCGGTAACGCTGTGGAGCCTGGATGGTGCGCGCAGCGCCCAGCTGGGCAAGCCGCAGCCGCAGAACGGCGCACAGCAAGCCGCACCGGTGGCAACACCCGCCGATACCGCCCCGGCCGTGCCCGATGGGGCGATCACGCCACAACGGGGCAGCGCGCAGTCTGCGCCGCCGCAACAATCGGTGCTGTCCGCGCCGCCGCAATCGGCCGTGAATGCCGCCCCGGCCGCCAACCCGGCCGCATCCCCGACTATCGTCTTTGATGCCAGCGCCCTGCCCTTGCCGATGTCAGCCGGACCGGCTGTGCCGCTGGTTGCTCCCGGTGCTCAGCCGACCACCGGTGGCACCCCGACCGACGATTTTGCCGCGCGCATCGGCGGAGTTGGCGGGGCAGCGGCCACCGCCGCCGTCACGATTGATCCGCGTACCACGGTGACGCAGGGCACCTTGATCCCGGCGGTACTGGAAACCGCGATTGATACCGATCAGCCGGGCTATGTCCGCGCAGTAGTCAGCGCCGATGTCCGCTCGTTCGATGGCGCGCGAGTGCTGGTCCCGCGCTCGTCACGGCTGATCGGTCAATACAAAAGCGGGCTGCAAGCCGGACAAAAGCGCGCCTACGTGATCTGGACCCGCTTGATCCGGCCCGATGGGGTTTCCGTCAACATCGCCTCCCCTGCGATTGGTTTTGGCGGAGAAACCGGCCTCGCGGGCAAGGTCGATACCCATTTCTGGGAGCGGTTCGGCTCGGCCATGCTGCTCTCGGTGGTTGGCGGGCTGTCCACGATCAGTGGCACCGGCGGCGTGATCGTGGCGGGTGGCGGACAATCCGCTGCGGCGGCGGCAGTCGGCCAGGGCAGCCAGATCGGACCGACGATCCGCGT
>JANORN010000038.1:0-7264 GCA_031415355.1 Novosphingobium sp.
TGGTGATCGGGGCGGCGCGCACCGGCGGCGCACCAGCTGACCGGATCGTGTCCGACTGGTTCCGCACCCGGCGCTTTGCCGGCAGCGGGGACCGCCGCGCGGTGCGCGAGCTGGTCTATGCCGCGATCCGGCGCTGCGGCGAGGTGCCCGCCACCGGGCGCGCGGCGATGCTGGCGCTGGCGCAGCGCGATCCGGCCTTGGCGGCGCTGTTCGATGGCGCGGGCCATGGGCCTGCTCCGATTGATCCGGCAGAGCTGATCGCTGAAGTTGGAATCGCCCCGGCCTGGCTGATGGCGGCGCTGGCGGACAGCGGGATCACCGGGGACGCCGCTGCCGCCATGCTCGGCCGGGCGCCGCTGGACCTGCGGGTCAATGCGCTGGCGGCGGATCGCGCTACACTGGCGCTGCCGGTGGCGGGGGAGCCCACCCTGGCGCCGCACGGCCTGCGCCTGCCGCATGGCACGCAGGTGGAGCAATGGGACGCCTATCAGCAGGGGTTCATTGAAGTTCAGGATACTGGCTCACAGCTTGGCTGCTTGGCGTTGGCTGCGCAGCCGGGTGAAACCGTGGTCGATCTGTGCGCTGGGGCGGGGGGCAAGACACTCGCACTGGCGGCGGACATGGGCGGGACCGGACGGCTGATCGCCGCCGATACCGACCGCGCGCGGCTGGCCAAGCTGGGCCCGCGTGCACACCGTGCCGGGGCCGCACAGATTGAAACCCGTCTGCTCAATCCAAATCGAGAAGCCGAGGCACTGGCTGATCTGGTCGGCCAGGCCGACGCCGTGCTGGTCGATGCGCCGTGTTCGGGCACTGGCACCTGGCGACGCAATCCGGAGGCGCGGTGGCGGCTGACGGCGGCGCAAGTTGAGCGCTATGCCGCAACGCAGGCGCGGCTGCTCGATCTGGCGGCAACGCTGGTCCGGCCCGGCGGGCGGCTGGTCTATGTCGTCTGCTCATTGCTCGATGCGGAAGGTGCGGATCAGGCGGAAGGCCTGCTGGCGCGTCATCCGGGCTGGAGCGCGCAGGCGGCCATGATCCCGGCTGGCCAGCCGCGCGGACCCGGCTTGCGGTTGACCCCGCAGCATGATGGAACCGACGGATTTTTCATCGCACGTTTTGGTTCGCCATGGTAGCAGGCGGACAAATGGCTACGCTCAAGGAGCATATCATGCGTTACACCCCGGCTGCTGCCGCCCTGTCCCTGCTCGCCGCGATCACCGCGAGCACCAGCTTTAGCGCGGCGCCCGCCGTGCCGCTCGATCCGCGCGCCGCCGCGCTGGTCCAGCAGGGCCGCGAAGTGCTGGCCACCGGCAATATTGACAGCGCAATCGATGCCTATGAAGCGGCTTACGCAGTGCAGCCGGGGCACGCCACGATTGTGCTCTCGCTGGCCGAAGCCGCGCGGCGTCAGGGCTTGCCGGGCAAGGCGCTGCACTATTACCGTCAGGTTCTCAGCCGCGAACCCAACAACGAATATGCGATTTCGGGCGAAGGGGCCGCGCTGGTCGAGAAGGGTGCAGTCGAAAAGGCCAAGCTGAACCTGGCCCGGCTGGAAACGCTCTGCGGCAAAAACTGCACCCCCGCCAAACTCCTCGCCGCCGCAATTGCGCGCGGACCGGCCCCGAAAGTGGTGACGGCTGAACAAGTGCAGAGCCAGCCGGTGGTGACCACGAACTGAGCCCATCCTCTCCTATGGGAGAGGGGGACCGCCGCCGCAGGCGGGGGTGGAGTGGCACCAGCCGGTAAACTCACCCTTTCCGGTCAACTCCCCAGCGCTGCCCGGCACTGTCAAGAGTACCAGCTTGTGCCCCTCCCCCATCTGCGATGGATCCCCTCCCCAAAAGGGGAGGAAGGGTGACAGTGTCACCCAAAAGCAAACTACATTATGTTTGTTTTACAGTAGCTTAAAAAAAACTGGGTGACACATTGCCAGAAAAATCAAAATAGCGTGCGCGCAGCCAATCGGTAAGTCATTGCCTTAGCAGGCCTGGCCGATGTAGGAAACCGAACCGCATCAGGCGCTAAATCAATTCCCGGAATTCCTCCAACACCGCCCGGTAGAGCCGCTTCTTGAACGGCACGATCACGTCCGGCAGCAGCACTGGGTCAATCCATTTCCATTCATGGAATTCGGGCGAATCGTGCGCGTCCAGCTGGACATCGGCGTCATCGCCGGAAAAGCGCGCGAGCACCCAGTGCTGGCGTTGGCCGCGATATTGGCCCTTCCACAGTTTGCCGATCAGCTCGTCCGGCAGATCATAGAGCAGCTCTTCGCGGGTCTGGGCCAGTACGGTAATCTGGTGTTCCAGCACGCCGGTTTCCTCGGCGAGTTCACGCACGGCGGCAGCGCGCACGTCTTCGCCGTCGTCAATTCCGCCTTGCGGCATCTGCCAGAAATCGCCGCTTTCGGGCGCGCCGCGGGTGTCGATGCGCTTGCCCACAAACACGTGCCCGGCGGAATTGACCAGCATGATGCCGACGCAGAAACGGTAGGGCAGGTGGGTCTTGGAGTCAGTCATGTCAGCGCCATAGCCGCTGTCTTACTCCAACATCAACTTCATCGCTGCAATTATCTTCGCGGTTGCAGCATGTGCCGAGGGCAGCGCCTTCCGCGTGGTCGTGAAATCGTGCGTCAGGCCCGGAAAATTGAGCGACAGCACATCTACCCCCGCCGTAACCAGCTTGGCTGCCAATCGCCGCGCTTGGTCCTGCAAGGGATCGAGCCCGCCAACCGCCATAATCGTCGGCGGCATTCCGGCGGCATCGGCCAGCAGCGGAAAGGCGCGCGGATTGCCGCTTTCGGGCTGATAGAGCGAATAAAACCAGTCCATCGCGTCTTTGGTCAGCAAGTGCCCGTCTGCAAATGTCACCATCGATCCGGTCTGGTCCTCGTCGGTTGCGGGATAAAGCAAAACTTGCAGCAGCATCGGCACTGCGGCGGGCCGGTCACACAGCGCGCGGGCGGTGACGGTGGCGAGGTTACCCCCGGCGCTGCCGCCGATGGTGATCAGGCCGGTCACGTTGCGGCCCAATTCGGTGGGACTGCCAGCCAGCCAGCGCGCCGCCGCTTCGCAATCATCGGGCGCTGCGGGGAACGGATGTTCCGGAGCCAGCCGGTAATGCACCGCCAGTACCGGCAGATCGAGTTCGGCTGACAGTTCGGTGCACAGCGAATTGTGCGTATCCAGATCGCCGATCACGAACCCGCCGCCGTGGAACATCAAGATTACCGGCGATGGCTCGCGATTTTCGCGCACGTCGTAGAACCGCACCGGAATTTCGCCGGCGGGGCCGGGGCAGGTCAAGTCCTTGATTACTGCCAGCGGGCGCGGATCGGCCTCGGTCAGCTGCTTGAGCGCCAGATAGCCCGCGCGCTGTTCTTCTGCCACCAGCGCTTCGGGCGCGGGCATCGAATTGATCAGCGCCAGAAAGCCCTTCACGTCTTCCTGCATGAAAATGGTGGTGTCGCTCATGGGAATCCTCTCGGCCAATCAGTTTAATCGACAGGTTAAGTCGCTTTTAGCCACTTGACTAGCGGCTTGCGCAGGCCTTTGCTCTCATCCGGTTCGCCGTGCAGCAGAAAATCTTCATTGCACCGTGAAACCGGAGAGGACTAGGGCAGTCTGGTATGGCCCTGCGGGGCCAAGGCTGACCGGCACAGTCCGGCTGACAAGGACGATACATGGCCACGCAAATCGCGGAACCCGAAGCTAAATCCAGTTCTCCAGAAGCGGTTGTCGTCCGGTTTGCGGGCGATTCGGGCGATGGGATGCAATTGACCGGGGGCCAGTTCACCCTGTCGAGCGCGCTGTCAGGCAATGATTTTGCCACCTTCCCGGATTTCCCTGCCGAAATTCGCGCGCCGCAAGGTACGCTGTTTGGCGTCTCTGCGTTCCAGATCAACTTTGGATCAACTGACATCGAAACTGCGGGCGACGCGCCAGACGTGCTGGTGGCGATGAACCCGGCGGCGCTGAAAACCAACGTTCAGGCGCTCAAGCCGGGCGGGCTGATCATTGCTGACACTGGCGAGTTCACGAAGCGCAATCTGGAAAAGGCCAAGTACGACGTCAGCCCGATTGACGATGGCAGCCTGGCCAAATGGCAAGTGCTGGCGTTCGATATCTCGGCGCTGACGCTCGAATCGGTCAAGCCGTTTGGGCTTGGCACCAAAGACGCGCTGCGCTGCAAGAACATGTGGACGCTGGGGCTGGCGCTGTGGATGTTTGACCGCGACCGGGCGCCGCTGATCGAATGGTTGCAGGCCAAATTCGCCAAGAACCCGGTGCTGGCCGATGCCAACGTCGCCGCGCTCAATGCGGGCCATGCCTATGGCGAAACGGCGGAGCTGGGCGGGCCGCTTAAGCAGTTGCACATTGATCCGGTCGAATCCGCACCGGGGCTGTACCGCACGATCACCGGGGCGGACGCGGTTGCGCTGGGCTTGGTCGCGGGGGCGAATCTGGCCGAGCTGCCGATGTTCTTCGGCGGCTATCCGATCACACCCGCCAGTTCGATCTTGCACTCTCTGGTGCGGCTGAAGGAATTCGGTGTCACCACTTTTCAGGCCGAGGACGAAATCGCCGCGATCTGCGCCGCGATTGGCGCGAGTTATGCCGGGCACCTGGGCGTCACCTCGTCCTCCGGCCCCGGCATCGCGCTGAAGGGTGAAGCGATGGGCCTGGCGGTGATGACCGAACTGCCGCTGGTGATCGTCAATTCGCAGCGCGGCGGGCCCAGCACCGGCCTGCCGACCAAGACCGAGCAGAGCGACCTCTACCAAGCGGTCTATGGCCGCAATGGCGATGCGCCGATCCCGGTGGTCGCCGCGCGCAGTCCCGGCGATGCGTTTGAATGCGCGATCGAGGCTTGCCGGATCGCGGTGCAATACATGACCCCGGTGATCCTGCTGACCGATGGCTATATCGCCAACGCGGCCGAGCCGTGGCTGGTGCCCGATCCCGCCAGTTTCACCCCGTTCCCGGTGGCGTTCCAGACCGCGGCGAACGGCCCGGATGGCACGCTGTTGCCGTATCAGCGCGATGCCACCGGCAAACGCCCGTGGATCAAGCCGGGCACGCCGGGGCTGATGCACCGGATCGGCGGAATCGAAAAGGCGGTCGATACCGGCCACCTCGATTACTCGCCCGCCAACCACCAGACCCAGACCGACGCGCGCAAGGCCAAGATCGATGGCGTGGCGAACAGCATTCCGCCACAAGACGTCTGCCTCGGCGCAACCTCGGGCAAGCTTGCCGTGGTCGGCTGGGGCAGCACCTTCGGCCCGATCCACCAGGCCGTGCGCCGGGCGCGCGCCAAGGGGCTGGACGTCAGCCACATCCACGTCCGCCACATCTGGCCGCTGCCGCAGAACTTGGGCGATCTGCTGCGCGGGTTTGACAAGGTGCTGGTGCCCGAAATGAACACCGGCCAGTTCAAGACCGTGCTGCGCGATCAGTATCTGGTCGACGCCCAACCGCTCACCAAGGTCAGCGGGCAACCCTTCGCGATTGCCGAGATCGAAGCCGCAATCGCGACCTTCTTCGATGGCGTGCCGGGCAATGCGGGCGGCGATGAAGTGCCGGTGAATGATACGCAGTTGCCGAGTGTTGAGGCGGTGAACCCATGAACGAAATGACGATCCTGCAACGCCTCGCGATCGCGGAAGTCAAAACTGCGAATCAAGGGGTTCCGAAATGACGCTACGACCGCTGCATGGCGCACTTCTTGTATTTTTGTCTGCAACGTCAGCAGTACAAGCTGAGGAAGCCGCGCAATCAGGCAAGCTGGTTCCTGCGGCGTTGATTGTTGAACTGCCATCCCAATTGAACGGTAGCGACTGCACAAAGAGGGAGATGCCTGCGGCTGAAGGTAAGATGGCAATGTGCCTGTCGAAAGACTTCTTTGCTGGTGGGATCGTCGGCGTCACGGTCGTTCCAGAGACTCAGGCAACTTACGAAGAGCTTGTTGAGCAAATGCGCGAGAGCTTTCACGAGAGCGGTCAATTGCGCGTGATTTCGGAAGAGCGATTTGCTCCTGCAACAGCCCCGGACGCCGTCGGCTTGCGTGCAGAATATCAGACCGGAACCGGTCGCAAATTCACCTGGTCGGTTTCCTACCAAGGTGCCTTTACACGCGTGCTCGTGACCGTGTTTGGCAAAGCTGACCGCAAGAAGATCGAACCTGAGATTCTCTCCAAAGTGTTCGGCCCTGATCGTTATCCGCCACGCGTCGAAACTTCATCCGTCGTGACGCAACCGCAAGGCACTGGCCAATGAACGAAATGACCAAAATCGCCGTCCCGACGACGCTCAAGGATTGGGAGACCGATCAGGAAGTGCGCTGGTGCCCGGGGTGCGGGGACTATGCGATCCTGAAGGCGGTGCAGCGCACCCTGCCTGAATTGGGCTGTGATCCGGCGAACACGGTGTTTGTCAGCGGGATTGGCTGTTCCAGCCGGTTTCCGTACTACATCGAAAGCTATGGCTTCCACACCATCCACGGCCGCGCCCCGGCCTTTGCTACGGGGATCAAGCTCGCCAATCCAGAGCTGGACGTGTGGCTGGTCACCGGTGACGGCGACGGGATGAGTATCGGCGGCAACCACACGATGCACGTGCTGCGGCGCAATCTGAACTGCCAGATCATGCTGTTCAACAACGAGATCTACGGGCTGACCAAGGGGCAATATTCGCCGACCAGCCGGGTCGGCACCAACAGCCCGACCACGCCGCTCGGCTCGGTTGATCGTCCGGCCAGCCCCTGCGCCTTTGCGCTGGGCGCCGGCGCGCGGTTCATCGCGCGCGGGTTCGACGTTTCGAAAAACCTGCCCGAAGTGCTGAAGGCCGCCCACGCCCACCGCGGCGCGGCGTTCATCGAGATTTTCCAGAACTGCATCGTTTACAACAAGGACGTGTTCGAAGACTTCGCTGCGCCAAAGGGGGCGGAAGATCGCCAGCTGTGGTTGAAGCAGGGCGAGCCGATGGTCTTCGCCAAAGGCACGAAGGGCATCGCGCTCGATGTGGCGGCGCTGACGCTGGCGGTGGTCGATGTGGTCGATGGCGATTGGGAGAGCGCAGGCGTGATCGTTCACGACGTCACCAACCGCTCGATCGCGCATATGCTGGTCGAAATGCCGTTCGGCGCGTTCCCGATGGCGCTGGGCGTGCTGTACGATGACCCCCGCCCGACCTTCGAAGATTCGATCCACGGCCAAGACGCGAAAATGCGCGAAGGCAAAAGCGCCAACCTGGGCAAACTG
>JANORN010000039.1:0-9387 GCA_031415355.1 Novosphingobium sp.
CCAAGACCATTGTGGAGCGTGTCGGTCACGATGTCGCTGCGGTTCAGGATCATATCCTCGCGCAGCGCGCGGGTCAGGCCAAAGGCGAAGTGGCTTTGCAGCGCCAGCACGCGCCAGCGCCACCCCCCATCGGTCAGGAAAATACGCCGGCCTTCCCCGCCGCTGGCGAGCGGACTGGCTGCGACCAGCGTGTTGCTGTCCGCCAGGATCGCCGCCATCGGTGCACGCGGGATCGGTGCCACTGACCAGACGCGGTCCGCGCCAAAGTCTTGTCGATAGGGAAATGCCAGGACTTCCGGGGCGACGAACGGACTGACGACGGCCAGCGCGACCAGCCCGATCACCCATTCGCGCCAGCCGGGTTTCATTTCCAGTTCTGCATCTCGGCCTCAAGGCCTTCGACGATGGCTTCAAAGAAGCCTTCGGTGGTCAGCCACGGTTGCTCTGGTCCGATCAGGATCGCCAGATCCTTGGTCATCTTGCCGCCTTCGACGGTGTTGACGCAAACCCGTTCGATGGTTTCGGCAAAGCGGACCACGTCAGGCGTATTGTCAAACTTGCCGCGATACATCAGCCCGCGGGTCCAGGCGAAGATGCTGGCGATCGGGTTGGTGCTGGTCGCCTTGCCCTGCTGGTGCTGGCGGTAATGGCGGGTGACGGTGCCGTGGGCGGCTTCGGCTTCCACTGTCTTGCCGTCCGGGGTCATCAGCACCGAGGTCATCAGGCCGAGCGAGCCGAAGCCCTGTGCGACCTGATCCGACTGGACGTCGCCGTCATAGTTCTTGCAGGCCCAGACGAATTTGCCCGACCATTTGAGCGCCGAGGCGACCATGTCATCAATCAAGCGGTGTTCGTAAACGATCCCGGCAGCCGCGAATTTTTCCTTGAAGCCTTCGTTGTCGAACACTTCCTGGAACAGATCCTTGAACCGGCCGTCATAGGCCTTGAGGATCGTGTTCTTGGTGGAAAGGTATACCGGCCAGCCGAGGCCTAAGCCATAATTGAGCGAGGCGCGCGCGAAATCGCGGATCGAATCGTCCAGGTTGTACATCGCCAGTGCAACGCCGGGCGAGGGGTAGTGGAACACTTCCTCGTCAATTTTGCTGCCATCATCGCCTTCCCAGATCAGCCGCAGCTTGCCCGGGCCGGGGACCAGAAAGTCAGTCGCCTTGTACTGATCACCAAACGCATGACGACCAACCACGATTGGGTCTGTCCAGCCGGGGATCAGCTTCGGCACGTTCTGCATCACGATCGGTTCGCGAAACACGACCCCGCCCAGGATGTTGCGGATCGTGCCATTCGGGCTCTTCCACATTTTCTTGAGCTTGAATTCTTCGACGCGGGCTTCATCCGGGGTGATCGTCGCGCATTTTACGCCGACGCCGTAGAGCTTGATCGCGTTGGCCGATTCGACGGTGATCTTGTCGTTGGTTTCGTCGCGCTTTTCGACCGACAGATCGTAATATTTCAGATCGATGTCGAGATAAGGTAGGATCAGCCGCTCACGGATCCACTGCCAGATGATGCGGGTCATTTCATCGCCGTCGAGCTCGACGACCGGGTTTGCCACCTTGATCTTTGCCATTGCGTTCATTCTTTCCCGGGGAGTATTTCGCAGGTTCCTTAGCAGAGCAAGCAGAGCGCGCAAGTAAGGGCTGGACCTGCGTTGGCGCGCGGTTTAATCGTTCGCTTAAATGTTTGCAGAGAGGATCGAACGATGAGCGAAGTACCCGAGGTTCTGACCGAAGTTGAAGACGGCGTTCTAATCGTCACGATGAACCGGCCCGAGGCGAAGAACGCGATGAACAAGGCCCAGGCCGAGGGCATTGCGGCGGCAATGGACCGGCTAGAGGCGGACGGTGACTTGCGCTGTGCGATCCTCACCGGGGCGGGCGGTACGTTCTGTTCGGGCATGGACCTCAAGGGCTTCTTGCGTGGCGAACGCCCGAGCATCGAAGGGCGCGGCTTTGGCGGGCTGACCGAATGGACCCCGACCAAGCCGGTGATCGCGGCGGTCGATGGCTATGCGTTGGCCGGCGGGATGGAACTGGCGTTGTCGTGCGATCTGATCGTCGCCAGCAGCACATCGAAATTCGGCATTCCCGAAGCCAAACGCGGCCTGGCCGCAGCGGCTGGTGGGCTGATCAAGCTGCCGCGCCAGATCCCGCCCCGGATCGCGATGGAGCTGGCGCTGACTGGTGACTTTATCGATGCTAAGCGCGCTTATGATCTCGGCTTCGTCAACCGCATCGTGGACGGGCCTTCGCTTGAAGGCGCGAAAGAACTGGCCCGCGCCGTGGCGGCCAATGGCCCGCTGGCGCTGATCGCCTCCAAGGCGATCATCCGCGATTCGCACAGCTGGTCGGATGAAGAGATGTGGGCCAAGCAGGCCAGCTACATTGCACCAGTGTTCGTCAGCGAAGACGCCCGCGAAGGATCGCTGGCCTTTGCCGAAAAGCGCAAGCCCAACTGGCAGGGCAAGTAAGCTGTCCGGCGCATTGCTGAAACTTGGGCGGAGCTGGGAGTCAGCGCTCGCGGCGCTGATTGCTTTTTCGTACCTAGCGTTCGACGCGCGGTTCCTGCGGGACGGCGATACCTATTGGCATGTGGCCGCTGGGGAATGGATGCTTGAGCAGCGCGCCGTACCCCTTGCAGATCCGTTCTCGTTCACGTTTGCCGGACGAGATTGGCACGCGCATGAATGGCTGTCCGAGGTGTTTTTTGCACTGGCCGCGCGCGGTGCAGGGTGGTCCGGGGTGCTACTCCTCACCGGACTGGCAGGCGGGATCACCATCGGCTTGGTGCACCTGGTGGCGCGGCGCAACCTGGCATGGCCATGGGCGGCAGCGGCGGCGCTGCTGGCGCTGACGTGCATGGCCCCAAACCTGCTGGCACGACCGCAGGTTTTTGGCATAGCGCTGCTGGCGGTGTGGACCAAGCTGCTGCTTGACGCCCGCGCGCAGGATCGCACGCCGGCCTTGTGGACACTGTTGCTGATTGTGGTCTGGGCCAATCTGCACGGCACCGTGCTGTTCGGTCTCGCGCTGACGGCGGCCTTTGCGCTCGAAGCGCTAAGCGAGCACCCGGCCGCGTGGCAGCGGATCATCCGGCAATGGGCGCTGTTTGGACTCGGGGCCGGACTGGCTGCGCTGCTGACCCCGCGCGGGCTGGAAGGCGTGCTGTTCCTGGTGCAGTTGACCCGGATGGATGCGCTGGCGGCAATCGTTGAATGGATGCCGCCCGACTTCAGCAAGCCGACCGGGTTGCTGTTGCTGTTGTTCAGTGGTCTGATGGCGTTGCTGTTTACCGGTACCAAGGTTCCACTGGTCCGATTGCTGCTGTTGCTGGTCATGCTGTATATGACGCTTAATCACCAGCGCCACCAGGTACTGCTGGCGTTAGTGGGAACAATGATTGTTTGCGAAGCGCTCGGGGCGGCAAACGGCAGCAGGAGTGTCGCTGGACCTAGGCCACATTGGCCAGTGCTTTTGCTCGGCTTGGTGGCCGTCGGTTTGGCGGTGGTTCGCCTCGCGCTGCCAGTCAGCATCGCCGATAGTGAGCGCAGCCCCGGTGCGGCACTGGCCGCCGTTCCCGCAGAATTGCGCGAACGGCCGGTATTGAATGCTTACGGAGCGGGCGGTTTTCTGATCGCGAACAAACTGCGCCCGTTCATCGATGGCCGGACGGACCTCTACCAGGATGCGTTTTTCAAACGGTTTGAGGCAATTGTCGCTGATCGCGGAGGTGCGCTGGATGCCGCCCTGACCGAATACGGCATCGCCTGGACCATGCTTGAAGTCGGCAGCCCCGCCGTTGCGGCACTGGACCGCAAGCCAGGCTGGCAGCGGATTTATTCTGACAGGTTTGTGGTGGTCCACCGCAAATTAAATTGAAACTGCCAGCCGAAACAAAAAAGGCCCGGAAATTCCGGGGCCTTTTTAGCGAATGGTGGGCGTAGCAAGGATTGAACTTGCGACCCCTACGATGTCAACATAGTGCTCTACCACTGAGCTATACGCCCGCACCATTCAGCCTGGAAGGCAGGTTGCCCGACGACCGTCGCCGCCGGGCAGGGAGCGCCATTAGCGGCGCTACCTTGGAATCGCAAGCCCGTTAGTGTGATCGCTCAAATCGAGGCCTGGGCCTGGTGGCCAAAGATCCGCTCGACCTCCAGCACCAGATCGCGCAAGTGAAATGGCTTGGACAAGACCTTCGCCTGCGGGGCTTCACGGCTGGCCTTCAGCGTAACCGCCGCGAAACCAGTGATGAACATCACCTTGGTCTTGGGGCTGACATCGGCGCAACGCTGGGCCAGCTCGATTCCGTCCATTTCGGGCATGACGATATCGGACAATAGCAGATCGAAATGTTCGTTCTCAAGGTAAGGCAAGGCTGCCGTGCCGCGATCAACCGCGACGACTTCGTACCCGGCATTCTCCAGCGCCCGCGCCAGATAGGTGCGCATGGCTTGTTCATCTTCGGCGAGCAGAATTCGGATCATTCGGGTGTCCATGGTGCAGCGAGTCTCGAAACGGTGGTATAGCCTGCACGGGTTAATAATCTCGCTGCAAAATCGCGTTTTACGCCTTTGACACGCCGGAGTGCAGCGCGCATCATCGTGCGGATGGATGGCGGAGCGCGATCAAGCCCGGCGACAGGCTGGGAAACTGGCGGGTCAATTCCCGACCTTGTAGATGCTCCTGCCTTTGCAATCCGGCGCCAGTCCCCGTCGCAAGTGCCGGTGGTGATTGCAGTGCCCCATGCCGGCCGAGCCTATCCCGCTGCGCTGTTGCAAGCGATGCGCAATCCCGGCGCGGCGGTGCTGCGGCTGGAAGATCGCTATGCCGATGTTCTGGCTGAGCGGGTGGCCGCTGCGGCGAGCGCGCCGTTGATCAAGGCCTATGCCCCGCGCGCGATGATTGATCTCAATCGTGCGCCAGAGGATATCGATTGGGCAATGATTGAACCGGGCGGGTGCGACCCAGCGGTGCGGACAGCACCCAGTCGCCGGGTCCGCAACGGTCTGGGTTTGGTCCCGCGGCGGCTGCCCGGTCAGGGCGATCTGTGGCGAGAGCCATTGGCCGCAACCGCGCTGGAAGCCCGGATTACGCAAATCCATCAGCCGTATCATGGGCATGTCGCAGCGCTGCTCGCCGAACAAGCGGAGCGCTGGGGCGCAGCCTTGCTGATTGATCTGCATTCGATGCCGCCGCTGGCGCAGGAACGCGGCGAAACTGCGCAACTGGTGATTGGCGACCGGTTCGGCGCGGCCTGCGATGGCCGCCTGATCGGCGCGGCGTTTGAATTTCTCGCTGGCCAACAGGTTCCGTACGCGCACAACCGGCCCTATGCCGGGGGCTATGGCTTGGAGCGCCATGCCGATCCGCAGCGCGGCATTCATGCCGTGCAGATCGAAGTGGATCGCAGTTGCTATCTCGATTCGCGGCTGGCCGAGCTTGGTCCAGGGCTGGACTGGATGGCGGGGGTGGTAGCCGGTTTGGTACAACGCTTGGCGGCAGCGACAGCGGAGTTGGGGCAGGACCGGCTTAGCCGCCGGTGGCCGGAAGCCGCCGAATAGCGCCGATCAGGTTGGCGGCGGGCCAATATCCAATAAAAAACCACCTCGTGCACAGGGCACGAGGTGGCCAAGGTTCAGGGAGGAGGCGCACAGAGTGCGCCGTGCTTCGATGGACCATGAGGGCAGTCCATCAAAGCAAAACCAAGATAAGACCAGTCTGGCGCAGTTGCAAGCCCTACTGGTGTCCGATCATCCTGCTACAAAGTTCAAGCTGGTGCGGCTGCCTGCAATGATTCAATCGAAACCGGCCCCTTGCCTTGCGAAACCTGGGCATTGAACACTTCGGACATCAGCCCCAGCGAATAGAGATGCGCAAAGATCAGGGCGAGCAGGCCGCTCTGGTTCCAGCTGCGGAGTACATCGCCGCGAATTTCGCGCAGCTTTTCCTGGTCGATCATCTTGAAGCCGCGATAAATATAGGGGTTTTCCTGACCCTGCTGCGCGATTGAAACTTCGCCGTCCATCAGTAGGTCATGCTTTTGCAGTTCCTTGACGAAGGCTTGAGTGCGCATCCCGGCTTCTTCGAACTGCTTGCAGAATTCCAGCATCGCCTGGGTGGTTTCGGTGGTTTCCGCACCATTGAACAGCGCCGCGCCATCTTCGAATTCGCCAACCAGATCGGTGGTTGGATCAAAGCACAGCGACAGTTCTTCGCTGTCCGATTGGAGCCGGGCCAGCATGAACGGATAGCGACGGGCATAGGCCGGCACATAAACGCCCGGGTGCACCAGGTGGCCTTCGTCATTGACGAACACGTTAACGCCTTCGTTCAGCCCCATCAGCGCCAGCGGCACGGGTTCTTCGCTGGACGAGAATACGATCGGGTAAAAGCGCTGCGCTTGCGGGAATTCTTCCGCCGTCAGTGGCACGGCATGGTTGGTCACCAGCCAGGGTGCCTTGTCGGTGGTGCGCGAATGCCAGTTCGCGTGGTCGCGCGAATTCAGCGGCATCAAATCGTTGTAAAACAGGGGCAGATTGGCGGCTTGCGGCACGCTGGCCATGGGACTTCTCCGAACAGTTCGATAGGATTGGCCCCGACCTGGCGAAACCAGCCCTGAGCGCGAAACCGCGCCTTTAGGCGCTGAGTGGTGGCGGCGCAAGCGCCACGAGTTTGCCGGGGTTCAACAGCCCTTGCGGGTCGAGCGCGGCCTTGACGCTGCGCAGCAAGTGCAGTGCCACCGGATCGCTCAACCGTTCCAGTTCATCGCGCTTCAATTGTCCGATCCCGTGCTCGGCGGAAATTGAGCCCCCCCATGCGGTCACCAGATCGTGGACCCGGCGGCTGATAGCCTTGCCGTCACCGTCTTCCCATGCCGCGCGGTCTGCGCCCGGCGGGGCGATGACGTGAAAATGTACGTTGCCATCGCCCAGATGGCCAAAGGCGGCGGCGCGGGTGCCCGGCCATTCAGCTTCAATCAAGGGCACTGCTGCGTCGATGAAATCGGGCATACGCTCCACCGGCACCGAAATATCGTGCTGCATCGCGGGGCCGTGCGCGCGCTCGGCCGGGGCCACGCTATCTCGCAGCAGCCAGAA
Source organism: Novosphingobium sp. (assembly GCA_031415355.1). Taxonomy (GTDB): domain Bacteria; phylum Pseudomonadota; class Alphaproteobacteria; order Sphingomonadales; family Sphingomonadaceae; genus Novosphingobium. The sequence goes on from JANORN010000039.1 coordinate 7,118, forward strand.
TGCTTCGGCTTGGGCTTCGTTGGCAGAGATCACGGCATCACTGAGCAGACCCTGCTCGAATGCACTGGCCAGCAACTGTTCCGCCAGCGGGTGCAGACCATCGGCGCTGGCGGCATCGGCCACCAGTTCGATCAGGACATGCCAGGCATGGCGCTCGGCCAGCGGCGCGCGCGCGGTGGGCTGATGCGCCAGCACCGAATCGAGGCAAGACTGCGGCAGCACTTCGAACCCTTCCAGCGCGGCCCCGGCCAGGTTGGCGCTGTGCAGCAGCAAGCTGCGCGCGGCGGTGATCGATTCGGTCCCGGCCCACAGCACCACTCGGTCGGCCACGGCGGGCACTAGCTCCAGCGTCGCCGCCGTGATGATCCCCAGCGTGCCTTCGGAGCCAATGAACAGTTGCTTTAGATCGAACCCGCGATTGTCCTTCTTCAGCGGGGTCAGCGCAGAATAGATCGTGCCGTTGGGCAGCACTGCCTCCACCCCTTTGACCAGCGCGCGCATCGATCCGTGGCGCAGCACCTGGGTGCCCCCGGCATTGGTCGCGATCAGCCCGCCGACCGTGGCCGAACCCTTACCGCCCAGCGTCAGCGGAAACCGCAGTCCTTGCGCTTCGGCCAGTTCATGCAGGGTTTGCAGCACCAGCCCGGCTTCGCAGGTGATCGTCCGCGCGGCCGGTTCGAAGGCCCGCACTGCCGTCATTCGCCGCAACGACAACAGCAGCGCGGTGCCGCTGGCATCGGGGGTGGCGCCGCCGGACATGCCGCTGTTGCCGCCTTGGGGTACGATCGGCACGCCGTGGCGCAGGCACAGGGCGACCAGCTGCGCGACCTCAGCGGTTGAAGCGGGCGAGGCCAGCGCCAGCGCTTGGCCGGTGAACCGCCCCCGCCAGTCGGTCAGCCAGGGCGTGACCAGATCGGCGTCACGGGTCAGCCCGCGCGGCCCCAGCAGCGCGGCGGCTGCGGCCAGAAAGCCTTCGGCGGCGGCGGAATCAGTCGGATCGGTCATCGCCGCCCGCTATGGCACAAGCGCCGCGTGCTGCGCCAGCCTGCACCACCAATCCACACCACCGGCGCAATCGGTTGCTTGTTTTGAGCGGGGTGCAAGTTAAGCGGTCGTTCAAGCTGGGGGGTTAAAGCGACAGGCCTCCGGGTTGGACTTCACGCCCGCGCCAAGGAACCAGGATCACCTAACCAAGCGCCATGAACCCGCTGCTCCCCTTGTTCGCACCGCTGGCGGTGTTGCTGCCCGGCATGGCCGGGGCCGAACTGGCGCGCGAGTTGCCGGGCGATTCTGCCGCGGTGGAAACGGAGCAATCGGCGCAAATCACGTCAGACCAGGCGGCGGCGGACTACTTTGCGCCCGGCGGCCAGTATCGTGTTCTGTTTGGCGGCTATCGCCCGACTGTCCAGAACCAGGTCAGCATCGAACAACGCGTGACCATCCGGATCGCGCCGCGCGCGCCGTCTACCCCGATCCTGTTTGACCGGCTGCCTGCAAATGGCGCAGGACCGCGCTTTGCCGAGCGCAAAATGGGCAAATGCGTGCCGGTATCCGGGATCGTCGGGGTGCAGTATCGCGATGCCAACCGGCTGGTGCTGTACCTGCGCGACCGGCGGATGGTCAGCGCGACGCTTGAGAAAACGTGCAGCGCGCGTGATTTCTATTCGGGCTTCTATGTCGCGCGCAACGGCGACGGGCAGCTCTGCGTCAACCGCGATGCAATCCGCTCGCGCTCAGGCGCCAATTGCCAGATCAGCGGGTTGCGGCAATTGGTCGAAGCGGACGACTAAGCCTCTTTCCTTGACTTTTCCCGGCATTTGCGCCTAGGGCGCGCGCGCTGCCATGTGAATTATGGCGTTTGTTTCGGCGAAAGCTGCTTTGGGTTCGGCCCAGGGCCGGGTCACCGAACTTTTTCCGGATATTGTAAAGCCTATGACATTTGCCGATCTCGGCCTTTCCGACGAATTGCTGCAAGCCGTAACGGCTGCTGGATACGATACGCCCACTGCGATTCAGGCCCAGGCGATTCCCGCCGTGTTGATGATGAAGGATCTGATCGGCATCGCCCAGACGGGCACCGGCAAGACCGCCAGCTTTGTCCTGCCGATGATCGATATCCTGGCCCATGGCCGCCGCCGCGCGCTGATGCCGCGCAGCCTGATCCTGGAGCCGACCCGCGAACTGGCGGCGCAGGTGGCCGAAAACTTTGAGAAGTACGGCAAGAACCACGACCTGAAGATGGCGCTGCTGATCGGCGGCGTACAGATGGG
>JANORN010000040.1:0-3070 GCA_031415355.1 Novosphingobium sp.
CCGCTGGCGTCCTTGATCGCCACAAACCGTCCGGGGTGGCGCTTGACCAGTTCGATCACCGTTTCGGGCTTCAGGTCAGTCACCGTCCGGCCGGGCACGTTGTACAGCACGATCGGCAATTCGGTGTTTTCCGCCAGGAACCCGAAGTGCGCCAGCAGGCCCTCCTGGCTGGGGCGGTTGTAGTACGGCGTGACACAGAGCCCGGCTGCGGCGCCGCTCTTGTGCGAAAAGTTCAGGTGCAGCTTCGCGTTCATCGTATCGTTCGATCCGCAGCCCGGAATGATTGGCACTCGCCCCGCCGCCTGCTCGATGCAGACCTCGATCACGCGGTGGTGTTCGGCGTTGGACAGCGTTGATGCCTCGCCCGTGGTACCGCAGGGCACCAGCGCGCTGGAACCGTTTTCGATCTGCCAATCAACCAGTTGACGGAACGCCGCTTCATCGAATCGGCCACCACGAAACGGGGTGACCAGAGCCGGAATTGAGCCGGAAAACATGGACTTTGTCCTTGCAGATGTCGCATAGGGTCAAGACTGGTGCCCAGCCCCCATGCGGAGGGGTTCATTCATGGCCTGATAAGGAGCGAGTCCCCACAATGTCCAGCATGGTCCGCAAAACGCTTGCTTCCCTGCTGCTTACCGTGGCTTTCGCGCCGCTGCCCGCTTTGGCGCAAGGCGGGCCAATGCAGGCCGCCCCAGCGCAAGATGGTGCTGAGTGGGATCAGGCGCGCGCGCAGCTGCGCAGCGCTCCGGCGGGCAATATGGTCCAGGCGATCGAGCGCTGGAAGATGCTCAACGCCTCAGACCGGTTCAGCTTCAATGATTACGCCAGCTTTCTGCTCAGCTATCCGGGCTTTCCCGAAGAAGCCAAGTTCCGCACCAACGCCGAACGCGCGTTGGACCGGGAAAGCGCTGATCCGGCGCGCATCGCCGCGTTTTTCCAGCGGTTTGCCCCCGTCAGCAACGCCGCCCGCGCGCACCATGCCCAGGCGCTGTTTGCACTAGGCCGTCCCGAAGCCCGGAGCATAGCACGCGAAGCCTGGCGCGGCGGGGTGATGAGCGACAATGCGGAGGTGTTCTTGTCGGCCCAACTGTCCGGCATGCTTACCCCGGACGATCACGATGCGCGGATGAACGCACTGCTGTGGGCCAATGTCGGCGGTCAGGCGGAGCGGCAATTGTTGCTGGTATCCCCGGCACGGCGCAGCGAATTCATCGCGCGGATGGGCCTGGTCAACGGCTCCGATCCGGTCGCCAGCGGCCTGCCGATCAGCCCCGCCGCCGGGACCGATCCGGGCTACCTCTATAACCGTTCGCGGATGCTGCGCACCACCGGACGGGTGACCGCCGCCGCAAACCTGCTCGCCACGCGCGCGCCTTTACGCGAAGTGCCGTTTGATCAACGCAAGTGGCTGGCCGAACTGCTGGCGGCGGCGCGCGGTGGCGATGGCTACAGCGCGGTGCGAATCGCCAGCACTATCGACGATGCCTTTGCGCCGGGTATCGACGTATCGCGGCTGTCGTTCATGATCCGCGATGATTACACCTCGCTGATGTGGCTGGGCGGAACCAAGGCGCTGGCCCAAGGCAATCCGGCGGGCGCAGCCCCGCTGTTCTGGCGCTATGGCGCGGCGGCGCGCACGCCCCAAACGCGCTCCAAGGGGTTCTACTGGGCCGGGCGCGCCATGGCGCGTGCTGGCAATCTGGCCGCGGCCAACCGCTATTTCGCGCAAGCCGCCGCTTATCCCGATCAGTTTTACGGCATGCTGTCAGCCGAGCGGCTGGGGCTGGCCGTCCCACGGTTCGACAATCGCCCCACGGTGATCCCGGCCCGCGCCGAGCGCGATACCTTTAACGCCCGCCAGTTGACCAATGCGGTGCGCGAAGTGGCGCGCGAAAGCGATTGGCCCACCGCCGTGCGGTTCTTCCGCGAAGTCAGCGATCAGGCGGTAACCGAGACGGACCACATTCTGGTCGCTGATCTGGCGCGCGAGATCGGACGGCGCGATCTGGGGGTGATCCTGGGCCAATCGGCGCATACCGACGGCTTCGGCAATTTTCAGCATATCTCCTTCCCGCTGCTGCCGCTGGTCGGCGCGGAAAGCTGGACGATGGTTCACGCGATCACCCGGCAGGAAAGCCAGTTCGCGATGAATGCGATCAGCCACGCCGGCGCGCGCGGGCTGATGCAACTGATGCCCGGCACCGCGCGCGAACAGGCGGGCAAGCTGGGCATGGCTTATGATGCCCCCGCGCTGACCCGCGATGCGGCGTACAACATCCGGCTGGGCGACACCTATTTTGCGCGGATGATGGACTATTTCGGTGGCAGCTATCCGCTCGCCGTTGCCGCTTACAACGCGGGGGCGGGCAATGTGAACAAGTGGCTGCGCGCCAACGGTGATCCGCGTAATGGCGGGATTGAATGGATCGACTGGATCGAACAGATCCCGCTGTCCGAAACGCGCGGCTATGTGCAGCGCGTGCTGGAAAACGCGGTGGTTTATGAAGCGATGAACCCCGCCAAGGCGCGCTATCAGGGGGCCAACCCGCTAAGCCACTACATCGGCAAGCGGGCGCCGGGTTGATCCTTCGACAAGCTCAGGATGAACGGCTGTTGTTACGGTCCCAAACCCCGCCCCCGCTCATGCTGAGCTTGTCGAAGCATTTGTGCAGCGATGGCCAGAGTAAACTGTGAAGCCCGACGGCCCGCCTATTTCCCCCACCGGCATGGCCGCGTTGCGCGCGCGCTATGATCATTTGCTGGGCACCGAACGCCCCGCGATTGTCGAGATTGTCAGCTGGGCCGCCGGGAATGGCGATCGCAGCGAGAACGGCGATTACCTCTATGGGCGCAAGCGGATGCGCGAAATTGACCGCGAGCTGGCGCATCTGGCGCGGCGGATGAAGCATTGCCGCGTGATCGATCCCGCACAGCAGAGTGATCAAAGCCGCGTCTGGTTTGGCGCGACGGTGACCATCGCTGACGAGGACGACACGCACCGCACCATCACGCTGGTGGGCGATGACGAGCAGGACGCCACTGCCGGAAAGATCGGCTGGAGCGCGCC
>JANORN010000041.1:0-6203 GCA_031415355.1 Novosphingobium sp.
GCAATTGCGACGGCATCGGGCAGGGTGCCGCCCTGCATCCGCGCGAAATCCTCCCACGCGGTCTGAAAGCTGGCGTGGTCTTTGGTGTGCAGCGTGGCCGGTTCGCCCAGCGTGATCGCGCCGTCAGCCGCAACCTCGGCCTGGGCGAAGCGGGCGTGGGTGCCGCCGATATCAACGGTGACCAGTTGAGTCACAAAAATAGCTCCGTTCGTGTCGAGCGATGTCGCGACACCACGCGCGACGTATCGCGACTTCGCTCGACACGAACGGACGTCGGAATACTAATCACAGCCCGGCCTCCGCCAGCATCGCCGATCCGCCTTGCTCGGCGCCATCGGCAAAGTGGCGGAACATCGCGAACAGTTCGCGGCCCATGCCGTGCATCATTTCCGTGCGAACCGCAGACACGCGGCCCGTCAGATCGGCCAGCACTTCCAGAGTGCCGGTGCTGGCGCAAAGCCGGATCATGTCGCCGTCCTGAACGCGGGCCAGTGGGCCGCCAGAGACTGCTTCGGGTGTCACGTGGATCGCCGCCGGGATCTTGCCGCTTGCCCCAGACATCCGCCCGTCGGTGACCAGCGCCACCTTGAAGCCCTTGTCCTGCAGCACGCCCAATGGCGGGGTCAGCTTGTGTAGTTCGGGCATGCCATTGGCACGCGGGCCCTGGAACCGCATCACCACCACCACATCGCGGTCCAGCTCGCCTGCCTTGAACGCGGCAAGCACGGCTTCCTGGCGGTCGAAAACGCGGCACGGGGCTTCGATCAGATAGCGGTCCGGTTCAACCGCGCTGGTCTTGAACGTACCGCGCCCCAGACTGCCCTGGACCAGCCGCATTCCGCCGTCGGGATGGAACGGCGCGGTGACCGGGCTGAGGATGCTGGCATCACCGCTCTCCGCTGGAGCTGGCTGAAACGCCAGCGTGTCGCCTTCCAGATGAGGCTCCTCAGCATAACCCGCCATGCCCTTGGCAGAAACGGTCAGGATATCGCCGTGTATCAGCCCGGCATCGAGCAACTGCCGCACCACAAAGCCCATGCCCCCAGCGGCGTGGAAATGGTTCACATCGGCCGCGCCATTGGGATAGACCCGTGCGATCAGTGGGACCACGGCGGATAGCTCGTCCATATCCTGCCAGTCGAGTTTGATCCCCGCCGCACGTGCCATCGCGGGCAAGTGGATCGCGTGATTGGTCGATCCGCCGGTCGCCAGCAGTCCGACGACTGCATTGACGATCGCCTTTTCGTCCACCACCCGGCTCATCGGGCGATAGTCACCACCTTCACGCCCGATCTCCGCCAGCCGATGCACGGCCTTGCGGGTAAGCGCTGAGCGCAGCGGGGTGTTCGGCGGAACGAAGCTGGCACCGGGGATATGCAGCCCAATCAGTTCCAGCATCATCTGGTTGCTGTTGGCAGTGCCATAGAAGGTGCAAGTGCCGGGACTGTGATAGCTGGCGCTCTCGCTTTCCAGCAGGTCGGCGCGGCTGGCCTTGCCCTCGGCGTACAGCTGGCGGACCTTCTGCTTGTCCTTGTTGGCCAGACCCGACGGCATCGGGCCAGACGGCACGAAAATCGCAGGCAGATAGCCGAACCGCAGCGCGCCGATTACGAGCCCGGGCACAATCTTGTCGCAAATACCCAGCAGCGCCATGCCGTCAAACATCGCGTGGCTCATCGCAACGGCGGTGCTTAGCGCGATGGTGTCGCGGCTGAACAGGCTCAGTTCCATCCCGTCCTGACCCTGCGTCACCCCGTCGCACATTGCCGGAACCCCGCCTGCAACCTGCGCGGTCGCGCCCACTTCGCGCGCATACAGCTTCATCGCTTCGGGGAACCGCGCATAGGGCTGATGCGCCGACAGCATGTCGTTATAGGCGGTCACAATCGCAAGATTTGCGCCGCGGCCGCTCTTGATCGCGGGCTTGTCCTCCAGCGAAGCGGCAAAGCCGTGGGCGAGGTTGGAACAGGACAGCGCGTTGCGGTTGGGGAACCGTTCCCCCTCGCGCTCCATCAGCTCCAGATAGCGTGCGCGGCCAGCGCGTGATTTTTCGATGATCCGCTGGGTGACGCGTTCGACGGTGGGGTGAAGCTTAGTCATGCCAATGCACTCCATCGCGCTCGGTCAGCGCGATGGCGGCCGAGGGCCCCCACGAGCCGGCGGTGTAAGTCTTGGGGGTCACCCCTTCGCTGGTCCAGGTGGCGCGGACCCCGTCGATCCAGTCCCATTGGGCCTCCACTTCATCGCGGCGCACAAACAGCGTCTGATCGCCTTCGATCAGATCGAGCAGCAGACGTTCGTAAGCGATCCGCCGGGTCGGCCCGGCGAAGGCATCGGCCATGCGGATGTCGAGCGGGACTTCGCGCAGCCGCATCCCATCGCGGTCCAGCCCGGGGACTTTGGACATCAGCGACAGCGTGATGTTCTCCTCCGGTTGAATCCCGATCACCAGCCTGTTCGGCGCGGTGCGCGCGCCTTTTCCTGCAAAGATCGAATGCGGCACCGGCCGGAACTGCACCACGATCTCGGTGCGCCGCTGCGGCAGACGCTTGCCGGTGCGCAGATAGAACGGCACGCCTTTCCAGCGCCAGTTATCCAGATGCGCCTTGATCGCAACAAAGGTTTCGGTGTCCGAATCTTTACCCAGCTCGTCATCGTAACCGGGCACAGCCTGGCCGCTGATCGCCCCGGCGCGGTACTGGCCGGTCACGGTTTCATCCAGCGCCACCCGCCGCAGCGCACGCAGCACCTTGACCTTTTCATCGCGGATCGCGGTCGCGTCAAAGTTCGCGGGCGGCTCCATCGCGACCAGCGCCAGCAATTGCAGCATGTGGTTCTGGACCATGTCCCGCAGCGCGCCGGCACCGTCATAAAAGCCGACCCGGCCTTCCAGCCCGACGGTTTCGGCGACGGTGATCTGCACATGATCGATATGCGCGGCGTTCCACAGCGGTTCGAACAGGATATTGGCAAAACGCAGTGCCAGCAGGTTCTGGACCGTTTCCTTGCCCAGATAGTGATCGATCCGGTAAGTCCGGTCCTCCGGAAACGCGCGCGCTACTGCATCGTTGATCTCGCGGCTGCTGGCCAGATCGATACCCAGCGGCTTTTCCAAGCCGATCCGGGTCCGATCGCCCGCGAGACCGCTGGCGGTCAATCCGGCAATCGTTGCTTCAAACAGGCTGGGCGCGGTTGACAGAAAGATCGCCAGACCCTGATCGGTCGGGCCCACTTTGGCGGCCAGGGCATCGAACCCGGCCAAGTTGTTGGCATCCAGCGGCTGGTAATGCAGGCGGTTAAGGAATTCCGCCATGGCCCCGCGCCGCTCAGCCGGCATGAATTTTTCCAGTGCTTCGCGGGCGAAATTGCGGAAACTGGCATCATCATGCTCGTGCCGCGCGGTGCCGATAATCTGCAGGCCATCGGGGACCAGCCGGTCAGCATGCAGCGCGCAGAGCGAGGGCAGCAACATCCGCTGCGCCAGATCGCCGGTCGCGCCGAACAGCAACAACCGATCCGCGGTAAAGCTCATGGACTTGGGACTCCTGCACCGTGCTTCGTCAACGGGGTAGCAGGGGGGCAAGGACCGCGCCAGAGCGGCGCAATCCTATTCAGATTGGCCTATTCAGATTGGCCTGCTGCGGTCAGGCGCGGCGGCGCAACTCGGCCTGGGCCGCTGGCGTGGCCGCAACTGGATGATAGGCGGCGGATGGCAACGCCTTGCCGAACAGCCAGCCCTGCACCATCCGGCAGCCCTGCTGGCGCAAGTGTTCCAGCTGATCGGGGTCTTCCACCCCTTCGGCCAGGGTGCACATCCCCAGTTCATTGGCCAGCCGGATCACCGCACTGACAATCGCGCGCGAATCCTCGCGCGTCGCCAGATCGGCGACAAACCGCCGGTCAATCTTGATCTTGTCGAACGGGAAGGTCAGCAGATAGTTGAGCGAGGCATAGCCGGTGCCGAAATCGTCGAGGGCCACTTTCAGCCCCAACGTGTGGAGCCGGTTAAGCACTTCGATGTTCGCCTCGGAGTTGTGGAGCAGCACGCCTTCGGTGATCTCAAATTCGACCCGGGCAGGATCAAGCTGGGTTTCCGCCAATGCCTGCACGATTACCGGCAGCAGATTCGGGCTGCTGAGCTGCACCGGCGAAAGATTGATCGCAATCGCTTCGCCGCCCGGCCAACGCGCAGCTTCAGCCAGCGCGGTGCGGATTACCCATTCGCCGATTGGCACAATCAGGCCGGTTTCTTCGGCAATTGGGATGAACAGATCGGGCGGGACCATCCCGCGGCTTGGGTGGTGCCAGCGGAGCAACGCTTCATATCCGGTCATCGCCCCGGTTTCGACTTCGACCAGCGGCTGGATGAACAGCTCCAGCTCACACCGGCTGATCGCGTGGCGCAGATCGCGCGCCAGCGTGTGGCGATCGTGCAACGCTTCATCCATCCCCGGCGCAAACATCTCCCACATCCGCCGTCCGCCGTTCTTGGCGGCGTAAAGCGCAATATCAGCATTGGACAGCAGGTGCTGCATTACTGCGGCGTGCTGCGGCGCGAGCGCAATCCCCAGGCTGATCGCGGTGTTCAATTCATGGCCATCGACCGTGATCGGATCGTCCAGGCTGGCGAGCAGTAACTCGGCCAGCCGCACCGCATGATCGCAGGCATCGTCATCAGACAGGATGATCGCAAATTCATCGCCGCTCAGCCGGGCAATCAGCTGGCGGGTGCCGCCCAGGCAGCTCTGCTCCAGCGTCCGGGTCAGCCGCGCCGCGATTTCGCGCAGCACCCCGTCGCCCACGGGATGTCCGTACATATCATTGACGGTCTTGAAGTGATCGACATCGATCAGCAGCAAGGCAACCCCTGAATGATCCTGGCGTTCGTCGAGGAATTCAGTCAGCACCTGATTGAACAAGGCGCGGTTGGGCAGGCCAGTCAGCGAATCGAAGTGGGCCATGTGCCGCACCCGGTTTTCCGCCAATCGCTGGCTCGATACGTCGGAGATCACCCCGCGATAAGCGATGTTGTCAGTTGCGGATTCATAGCACGGACGGCCATTGACTGACCACCAGCGCGCGCTGTCAGTGTCCGCGCCGAACGCCAGTTCCAGCAATTCGTTGCGTAGCGGCCGCCGCTCGGCCAGTGCGCTCGCCAATCGGCTGCGCGCGTCGCCCGGCGCAAACAACGTGGCAAAGCTGCGCCCTTCCAGAATCGCAGCAGGCTCCCCGGCAGCGCGGGCGAAGCGAGGTGAAACCTTGACCAGAGCGCCAGCGGGATCAAGCTCAACGATCCAGTCAGAACCGCTTTCTTCATATTCGTTCAGCAACAGTTTGACCGTGCGTGTAGTGCTGCCAAGTTCACGGTCGCTGAGGATGCGGGTGACAAACAGATCATGTGCGGTATGCGTCATCCGAATCAGCAAGCCACTGGCACTGGCGAGCACGGCGATGCTGCCCAGGGCCGCCCAAGACGGGGCTTGGAGCAAGCCCAGCCCCAGCCCCAGCGCTTGCGCGATCATATAGATCGACGCTGCGCGCGGCAGGGTGCGGATCGTATAGGCCGCAGCGGCAATCTGGGCGAGTGCACAGATCCCCATCAGGATCTGCCCATCCGGGCCGACGAGCGGGAAAAATCGAAAGAACAATACACCAAAGGTCAAGCCCAGCCATAAGCTGTTGAGTTCGAAGGCCAGCGTCATCTTGTCCGCGCGCTTCTGACGCCGACCGCGCGCGACGCCTTCGGCCAGCCATTGCCGGTGCAGGCAGGCCGCCGTGGCCGAGCCTGCGAACAGCGCCAGATCGAGCGGGGGCATTCGCGACCACAGACAAGCCACCAGCACCGCCGTGTTGAGCAAGGTGCCGATCACCATCGCACGGACGATGCGGATGTGCGCGCTGATTAAGCGGTTGTTGACCCAATCGCGCAGTTCCGGCGCAACCGCGCGCCTCAGGATGGCATTCTGACTGACCATGATTGTTCCCGGCGACCCCCCGCCCGGGTTTCAGCCGGACCGAGTTGCACTATGACCAAGCAATTAAGATCGAATTAACTCTGTGCGATGGCTTTACCAGGGTGGACATGGCCCAGCCGCTGGGGCAGCAAGCGGCCTGACTTTTGGGAGTTCTGTCGATGCGTTTTCTCGCTGCTGTTTCGCTGGGTTCCGCGCTGCTGGCGATATCAGCTCAGGCCGCCCCGCCGC
>JANORN010000042.1:0-7265 GCA_031415355.1 Novosphingobium sp.
GTGTGCCTCGGCCATCAGCCGCAGGTTGCCCGGCACGCCGACGCTTTTCCCGCCGGGGATCGCCTGAATCACCGACAACGGCTTGCCATCGACGAAGAACCATTCCGGCCCCGCCGCCATCGGGGCAGTTTCGCGCCCATCAAGCGTATCGACCTTGCCGGTGCCGTCATCGACCAGCAGGAACCCGCCGCCGCCGATGCCAGAGCTTTGCGGTTCGACGACGGTCAGCGCCAACAGCGTCGCCAGCGCGGCGTCGGTGGCGCTGCCGCCCTGCCGCAAAATCTCGGCCCCGGCGGCCGCCGCACGCGGATCGGCGGCGCTGACCATGCCTTTGTCATAGATGGGCGTTGCTGGCGTGGCGGGTAACGTGGCGCAGGCTCCCAGCAGGAGCGGCGCGATGAGGATGGCGAGCGGTTTGAACTTCATGTGGCGCAAGCTATGCGCTTCCCACTGCCTCGGCAATGGTGCTGAAGCCATCGCGGCGCATCAACCGCTCCAACCCGCGTGTAATCTGCCGCGCCAGGCCGGGTCCGGCATAGACCATCGCGCTGTACAATTGGACCAGACTGGCCCCGGCGCGGATGCGCGTCCAGGCATCCTCCGCCGTGGCGATCCCGCCGACCCCAACCAGTGGCAGCGCCCCGCCGGTGGCCTTGCGAAAATCGCGCAGGCGTTGCTGCGCCAGATCGCGCAGCGGCGCACCAGACAGCCCGCCCGCTTCGCCCGCGTGGCGCGATTTCAGCGCGGGGCGCGCGATCGTGGTGTTTGAGATGATTAGCGCATCAAGCCCGCGCCGCAAGGCTACCTCGGCGATATCGTCGATATCTGCCGGGGTCAGATCGGGCGCAACTTTCAAGAATACCGGCACGCCATAGCCCGGTGCAGTCCGCAGGCCGAGCACGGCATCGAGCAATTCATCGAGCGCGGCTTTGTCCTGCAAGGCGCGCAGGCCGGGGGTGTTGGGGGAGGAGATATTGATGGTGACATAGTCCGCCAGCGGGGCGACGGCTTCAAAGGCGTTCAAATAGTCGAGCACGCGATCAGCCGAATCCTTGTTCGCGCCGATGTTGATGCCCAGCACTCCGCCGCGTTGGCGGCGATTTTGCAGCTGCACTACCGCCGCCGCGACGCCGCCGTTGTTGAAGCCCATCCGGTTGATCACCGCACGGTCTTCGGTCAGGCGGAACAGGCGCGGCTTGGGGTTGCCCGCTTGCGGCAAGGGGGTCAGCGTGCCGACTTCGGTAAAGCCGAAGCCCAGCCCCAGCACCGCGCCCACCACTTCGGCGTCCTTGTCGAACCCCGGGGCCATGCCCAGCGGATTGGCAAAGTCCAGTCCGGCCACGCGGATCGCCAGCGGCCCGGGGCGCGGCGGCGGAGCATGGGGCAGCGCGCGCAAGGCGGCGATGGTCAGCCGGTGGGCGCGCTCCGGGTCGAGCAAGAACAGGGCCGGAGTGAACAGCGGAAAGATCATGCGCGCCGCTATGGCAGCGCGTATCGCTCGAGTCGACCAGGCGGTTGGCCGCTCGGCGAGCGCGAAATGAATTTTCATTGCAAACGATTGATACGTCGTTTGTGGGTAATATCACACGCATTTTTGTCGATTCCGTACAATTGCGTGTCTGCGAATCGGCCTAAATGACACTTGCGACCCGAAGGGCTCGTTGTTCCAAACAGCGAGTTCTCACTTTCATAGCGGCTCCCAAGGCTTCCTTGGCGAGCCGCTTTTTTTGCCCCAGCTGGCCCTAAAGTGCAGGCGTGTGCATCGATTGCAATCCACGCGGACCAGGCCTAAAGAAACCGGATCGAATCGTTCCGATTTAAGCGGGAGCTTGCCGCATGCGACTGTCCAGCATGGCTGACTATGCCGTGGTTACAATGAGCGCCGCCGCGCGCCACTGCGGGGCCGCGCGCGTTTCTTCGGCGCAGCTTGCGCTCGAAACCGGCCTGCCGGTGCCGACCGTGCAGAAACTGGTCAGCGCCTTGACGGCGGCAGGCTTGCTGCGCTCGGTGCGCGGGGCCGGCGGCGGGCTCACGCTTGCACGTCCGGCTGCGGCGATCACCCTTGCCGATATTGTCGAGGCAATCGAAGGGCCGATCACGCTGACCGCCTGTGTTGATCACGGTAAGCACGATTGCGCGCTGGAAAGCGCCTGCACCGTCCGCCCGCACTGGGGCGCAGTCAACGCCGCCATGCGTGGCGCGCTCGCCGAGGTGCCGCTGACGCGACTTGCGGAGATTGCGGCATGAAGAACAAGGATTCCATCACGCAAAGACCCAAAGACGCAAAGATCTTGCGTTTTCGGCGAAGCCGCTCTGTCAAACTCGACCGTGGCTTTGGCGCTTCTGTCGATTTGAAGAGTAATGCCTGCGGCGCTGCCCGACATCTTTGCGTCTTTGCGCCTTTGCGTGATTCAATTTTTCCTACTCCTTGGTCTGAAGGCGTCCCCGCATGACCGAAGGCACCATCCTCAAGGATCAGGCTGCACATGATGCGGCGGCCAAGGTTGCGGATTACGAGCACGGCTGGTCCGCCGATATCGAAACCGATTTCGCCCCCAAGGGCCTGAACGAAGACACCGTCCGGTTCATCAGTGGCAAGAAGAACGAGCCCGCATGGATGCTCGACGCGCGGCTGAAGGCGTTCCGGCACTGGCAAACCATGCCTACGCCCGATTGGGCCAAGCTGAACATCCCGCCGATCGACTATCAGGACGCCTATTACTACGCCGCGCCCCGCGCCAAGCCAAAGCTGGCCAGCCTGGACGAGGTCGATCCGGAGATTCTGGAAGTTTACAAAAAGCTGGGCATTCCGCTGGAGGAGCAAAAGGTGCTCGCCGGAGTGGAGGGCGCGCGCAAGGTGGCGGTGGACGCGGTGTTCGATTCGGTCAGCGTCGCGACTACGTTCCGCGCAGAATTGAAGCGCGCCGGGGTGATTTTCCTCTCGATTTCGGAAGCGATTCGCGAATATCCCGAACTGGTGCAGCGCTGGCTGGGCAAGATCGTGCCGATGCATGACAACTTCTTCGCCGCGCTCAACTGCGCGGTCTTTTCCGACGGCACGTTTGTGTACATCCCCGAAGGCGTGCGCTGCCCGATGGAGCTGAGCACCTATTTCCGGATCAATGCCGAAAACACCGGGCAGTTCGAACGCACGCTGATCATTGCCGAAAAAGGCAGCTACGTCAGCTACCTCGAAGGCTGCACCGCGCCGATGCGCGACGAAAATCAGCTCCACGCCGCGGTGGTGGAACTGGTTGCGATGGACGATGCCGAGATCAAATATTCCACCGTGCAGAACTGGTATCCCGGCAATGCCGAAGGGCTGGGCGGGATCTACAACTTCGTCACCAAGCGCGCGCTGTGCCAGGGCAAGCGTTCGAAAGTGAGCTGGACGCAGGTCGAAACTGGCTCGGCAGTGACGTGGAAATATCCCAGCTGCGTTTTGAACGGTGAGGACTCGGTCGGCGAGTTCTACTCGGTCGCGGTGACCAACAATTACCAGCAAGCCGATACCGGCACCAAGATGATCCACAACGGCAAGGGCAGCCGCTCGACGATCATCAGCAAGGGCATCTCTGCGGGCAAATCGAACAACACCTATCGCGGGCTGGTCCGCGTCGCCCCCACGGCGGAGGGCGTGCGCAATTTTACCCAGTGTGATTCGCTGCTGCTGGGCAAAGACTGCGGCGCGCATACCGTGCCCTACATCGAAGTCCGCAATCCCTCCGCGCAGATCGAGCACGAGGCGACCACCTCAAAGATCAGCGACGACCAGCTATTCTACGCCATGCAGCGCGGGCTGGATCAGGAAGCGGCAGTGGCGCTGATCGTCAACGGCTTCGCCAAGGAAGTGCTGCAGCAGCTGCCAATGGAATTCGCGGTCGAAGCGCAGAAGCTGCTGGGAATTTCGCTTGAGGGGTCGGTTGGATGAACACGCCCGTTCTTGCCCCGAACCTCACCCCCACCCAAACCCGTCACCCTGAACTCGTTTCAGGGTCCATCGTGCGGCACGACCTAAGCTTTATGTGGTCAGCCAACCGCGCCGTTTCGTTGCCAAACAGGGCTTCGGCGCGTGAGGAAAAATGGACCCTGAAACGAGTTCAGGGTGACGAAGTTTGGAAATTTTGGTGATTGGAGACTAGGATAATGACCCAGATTTTTGTCTCGGCCAAAGATGCGCAGGGCAATATTGTCGTTTCGGATCACTTTGAATTTGATGCAATTCCTCGCGTCGGAGAGTTTGTGGTTGTCGATGAGCGAGGTGAACAAAGGCTTCGGGTTATCGAAGTCATGCATCTTGCGAGGCCCAGAAATTCGGGGCTTCCGGTCAGCTCGGTTCATATCTTCTGCAATCCAGAGACCTAATTGATGTCCCTTACTCACGTTTCCCACACCCCAACACCTCCCCGTCACCCCGTGCTTGACACGGGGCTTGGCTGTTCTTCGCGCGGCGGGGCGGAAGGTAGCCGAGCCCCGGATCAAGTCCGGGGTGACGTAGTTGGGCGAGTATAAGCAATGACCAAAAAAACCCTCACTGTCCGCCCACTCGAAGAGCGTACCGATGCACCTTCGGTCGAGAAGCGCGGGCGCGGCTGGACGATTTCGTAAAAGCGACTCGATGCCTTGCATGAGCGCGCGCGTGAGATGCGGCGCAATCCGACTCCGGCGCAGGATGCACTGGCCGATGCGCTGATCGCGGCGGCGACCGGCGGCTACGCCTTCAAGCGGCAAGACGTGATCGGCTCGGCAATTGTTGATTTTGCCTGCAAACCACTGATGCTGGTGATCGAACTGGACGGCGACGAGGATGCGGCCTTCACCGCTGATCGTGATCGCAGCTTGACCGAGATCGGCTACCGCGTTGAGCGTATCGCCGCTGCCGCGGTGCTGGCCGATCCCGCTGCCGCTGCTGTACAGGTGAGCGAAATGATGCGCGCGCGCTGGCACGAACGGCGTGATCGCGCCCGCGCCAACCGCACCCCGCGCCCTTCACCCAGCCGTGTTTCCAGCCGCAGATCTGAGCTCCCGCCGGTCCGGCGTTCGTAAGGATGACCATGCTTACCATCGAAAACCTGCATGCCACGGTAGCCGACAAGCCAATCCTGAAGGGCCTGACGCTGAGCGTTGGCGCGGGGGAAATCCATGCGATCATGGGCCCCAACGGGGCTGGCAAATCGACTTTGGCTTACGTGCTGGGCGGCCGGCCGGGGTATGCAGTGACGGGGGGTTCCGTCACTTTGGACGGGCAAGACCTGCTCGCCCTCGCCCCGCACGAACGCGCCGCTGCCGGGCTGTTCCTTGGCTTCCAGTACCCGGTCGAAATCCCCGGCGTGTCATTCGTTCAATTCCTGCGCGAAAGCCTGAATGCCCAGCGCACCGCGCGCGGGGCAGCGCCGCTGTCGGGCGGGGAATTCCTCAAGCTGGCGCGCGAACAGGCAGCATTGCTGAAGCTCGATATGGACATGCTCAAACGCCCGGTGAACGTCGGCTTTTCCGGCGGCGAGAAAAAGCGCGCCGAGATGGTCCAGATGGGGATTCTCGATCCGATGTTCGCGGTGCTGGATGAAACCGACAGTGGGCTGGACATCGATGCGCTGCGCGTGGTCGGCGATGGGATCAACGCGGTGATGCGCCGTCCAGACAAGGGCGTGCTGCTGATCACCCATTATCAACGCTTGCTTGACTATGTGAAGCCGGACTTTGTCCACGTGCTGGCAGGCGGGCGGATCGTCCGCACCGGCGGGCCCGAACTGGCGCTGGAACTGGAAGAGCACGGGTACGAGGCGGTGGCGGCATGAGTGCGGCGGCACTTCTCCCGACCCGCCGTGACGAGGCGTTCCGCTACGCGGATATCGCCGCACTGACGCCGCTTTGGCCAGTCGCGGTGGAGCAGATTACCGTGCCTGCGAGTGAAGTACGGGCAGAAACGATTGTCAGCCTAGGCGCGGCAGCGATGGTCCGCGAACTGGCGGTGGTGTTGGAAGCTGGGGCTTCGTTTGACCTGCGTATTCTTAGTGCCGGGGCGGGCTATGGCCGGATCACGGTGCGCGCGGAATTGGGCGCAGGCGCGCGGTTCACGCTGGGTGCGGCGCAGCTGGCGGGCGGGGCGCAGGTGCTGGAAGTGGTCACCGAAGTGCATCATACCGGGCCGGATGCGGTCAGCCGCCAGACCGTGCGTTCGGTCGCGGGGGGCACGGCCACCGCCAATTATCTGGGCAAAGTGATGGTCGCGCGCGGGGCGGATGGGACCGACGGCGAACAGTCGGTGCGCGGGATGCTGCTCAACCGGGCCGCGACGATCAACGCCAAGCCCGAACTGGAAATCTACGCCGACGATGTGAAGTGCGCGCACGGCTGCGCGGTGGGTGAACTGGACGCCAACGGCCTGTTCTACATGGCCTCACGCGGATTGCCGCCGGAACTGGCCAAGCAGTTGATGCTACAAGCCTTTGTCGCCGAAGCTTTCACCGGCGCGGCAGATGAAGAAACCTTGCTGGAGGCTGCGCTCAACGCGTTGGGGGACATGCTGTGAATCCGGCGCTGAAAAACTATACAGCAATGACCGTAAATGAGCGGTTGTTCGAAGCCGAGTTGCTGCACCCCTACAATACCGCGAAGGCAGGGGGTAATCTCGATCAGATCAATCAAATCCTGGCGAAGGTAGGTCTGAGGCAAGATGCAAACGGAATGAACTGGCCAATGGGTGGGAAGTCGGATTTTCCGGGCCTGGCAGGCGGCTGGCACTATCTGGATACCGCCGCCACTGCGCAAAAGCCGCAAGTGGTGATTGATGCGGCGACGCGGGCGATGGGGGCGGACTACGCCACTGTCCATCGCGGGGTTTACGCCCGCTCGGCAAACATGACGCTAGCTTATGAGGCCTCGCGGCGGCGGATGGCCCGGTTCATCGGTGCGCGCGCAGATGATGTGGTATTTGTGCGCGGCGCGACCGAGGGGATCAACCTGATCGCACACGGGTTGACCACCGGGCCGGAAGCGCCGCTGAAGCCGGGCGACCGGGTGATGCTGAGCCAGCTGGAGCATCATTCCAACATCGTGCCGTGGCAGCTGGCGGGCTTGCAGATCGACGTTTGCCCGCTGACGCCCGATCACCAGATCGACCTCGATTGGCTCGCTGCCAACCTTACGCGCGACCACAAGCTGGTGGCGCTGGCGCATGTCTCCAACGTGCTCGGCTCGACGCTGGATGTGGCGCGGACGGTGGAAATCGCGCACGGGGTCGGCGCGCTGGTCCTGCTCGATGG
>JANORN010000043.1:0-3036 GCA_031415355.1 Novosphingobium sp.
GCGCGGGTTGCTTCGCGCTCGATCGCCACGCCCTCATTGACCTTGCAACTGACGCACCAGTCGGCGGTGAAATACAGGAACACCGGCTTGCCGCTGGCGCGCGCGGCAGTGAGAGCGGCATCGCTGAACGGCTGGGCATTCAACACGCTTTCCGTCTGATTATTTGGTTCTTCCACTAAAGCTCTCAATCCGAATGTCACCACCAGCAGACTGGTGGCGAGCACGCCCGTGGCAAAACCAAATGCACTGCGGCCCTTACGCTGGGCAGTACCAACCAGCCACAGACCCCAGACCAGCAGCAGGCTGACGATCGCTGTGCCGATCGCAAAGACATCGCCGCCAACCCGGCTCGCCAGCCAGACCAGAGCGAGCGCGGTCAGTCCCATCGGCAGCGCCATCCAGCGGCGGAACGCAACCATCCATGCGCCCGGTTTGGGCAAGCGGCGGCGAACACCGGGGATCCATGCCAGCGCGAGGAACGGCAGCGCGAGCCCCAGTCCCAGCGCGGCAAACAACAGCAACGCGGGCAGGGTCGGCAACAGCAAAGCAGCGCCCATCGCCGCTGCCATGAACGGCCCGGTGCACGGCGTTGCGGCAAAGGCGGCGAGCAGCCCGGTGGCGAAGGCCCCTTGCGGCGAACTGTCGCCAGCAAACCCGGGGACCGCAAACTCGTAGACGCCCAGCAAGTTGGCGGTGATTGCCACGGCGAGCAGCAGCAGCGCCGCGATCACCAGCGGTTCCTGCAACTGGAACGCCCAACCAACTTCCTGTCCCGCCGCGCGGAGCGCCAGCAGCAGTCCGCCCAGCGCCAGACAGGCGAGAATCACCCCGGCGCTGTAGGCCAGCCCCTCACGCCGCGCCTGTGCCTCGCTGCCGCCGGCGCGGGCGAGGCTGAGCGCCTTGAGGCTGAGGATCGGGAACACACAAGGCATCACGTTGAGCAGCAGCCCGCCAGCCAACGCGGCAAGCAGCAACAGGGGGAGCGCTGGCAAGGCGGGGTCAGTTTCAGCAACAAGCGGCGTGCCATCGGTCGGCACGGCCCCCGGTGTGGCTGAAAGCGACACGCCATCGCCCGCACGGTTAAGCCGCAGCACGCCAGACAGCGCCGCCGGATTGACCGGCTCAAACTTGGCGCGCGGAACGGTGACAACCAGCAGATCGCCCTTTCGTGCAAACCGCTGTGTGCCTGCGTAATCAACCACGCGGTCTTCGCCGAGGAAGAAGTGCGGTGCTTCCAGCGCCACAGCGGCGGGCAAGGGGATGCCGATCCGCACATCATTGCCGGTCACAGCAAAGCTGGCCGGGCTGCCCAGCGGGGCTGGCAAGGCGGCGATCCAGCCATCAAACCGGGGATCACGGGCGCGCGCCTGACCCACTGTGACCATGGTCGTAAGGATGGCGTCTTGCGGCACGCACAGCCGGTCCGAACAAGCGAGCCATTCGGCCAGTATCCGCACCGGCAGCTTCGCACCGACTTGCGCGGTGGCTGGCACGGTCAGCGGAACGAGGATCGCGTATTCGCGCTCATAAACGTGGTTCATCAACCCGCTGAGCACGTAAGTTTCGGGCGTGGGGTACTGCGGTGCGGCGGTGCGCCAGCCGCTGGGCAAGTCCCAGGTAAAGGTCGCGCCTTGGCCTGCATCGCCGGGGTTCTGCCAATAGCCGTGCCAGCCGGGCACTGGGGTCATCCTGAACGCCAGCAGCATCGTCTGACCCGGCGCGGCAGCGGATTCGACCACCAGCTCAGCGCGAAGCCGGTCCATCCCTGCGCGTGCCACCGGCAGCTCGGCGTGCGCGGGCTGGCCGATTACCAGCGCCAGCAAGATCAGCGCCGCAAACATGACTACAAAGTGACGATAAATTCGCACGAAAACTCCTGCCCAGCGCGCCGCCGCACCTTGCACCCGGCGCGGGGTGGCCTATCAAGGCCTTGCCGTGAATGCTGGCCAATTTCAAGGAATCCCGATGCGCC
Organism: Novosphingobium sp.; assembly: GCA_031415355.1. Taxonomy (GTDB): domain Bacteria; phylum Pseudomonadota; class Alphaproteobacteria; order Sphingomonadales; family Sphingomonadaceae; genus Novosphingobium. The sequence goes on from JANORN010000043.1 coordinate 1,973, forward strand.
GTTTTGCTTTGCCGCTTGCCCTGTCATCTGCGCTGCTGACCCCGTTGCTTACTACTGGCTGCGCCAACACTGCCGCGCCGCCGCGATCCGCACCGGCGCTCGTGCCCGAACCGACCGGTCGCCCGCAGCTAATCCTCGCGATCTCGATTGATCAGCTCTCATCCGACGTGTTCATCGCAAATCGCGCGCGCTTCACCGGCGGGTTTGCGCGGTTGCAGCAGGGCGTGGTGTTTCCCTCAGGCTATCAGTCGCACGCGGCGACCGAGACCTGCCCGGGCCACTCGACGATCCTCACCGGCACCCGCCCGGCGCGCAACGGGATCATCGCCAACAACTGGTTCGAACCCGGCATCGGCCGCGCGGACAAGCGCGTCTATTGCTCGGAAGACACCAAAGACCCTGCCAGCACCTCACGCGAACCGGTAGTCTCGGCGCAATTCCTGAAAGTGCCGACACTGGGCGAATATATGAAGGATGCTGCACCGGGCACGCGCAACGTTGCCGTTTCGGCCAAGGACCGCGCCGTGGTGATGATGGGCGGGCACCGGATCGACGCGGGCTACTGGTTCAAGGGCGGGGCCTTCATCACGTTCCGGGGGCAGGCGCTGTCACCCGCCGCACAAGCGGCAAACGCTGCGCTTGCCAAGCAGATTGCGGCTGGCGCACCCGCGCTTCCGGTCCCGATTTGGTGCGGGGTGAAGGACCGCGCAGTGACGGTTGGCACTGGCACGGTCGGCACCGGCAAATTCGCGCTGGAGCCGAACAAGCCCGACGCGTTCCGGGTCTCGCCGCGGATGGATTTCGCCACCGTCGACCTCGCCACCGCGCTGGTTGATGAGATGAAGTTGGGCCAAGGCGAGGTGCCCGACGTGCTCTCGGTCAGCCTTTCAGCCAGCGATTATGTCGGCCATGCCTATGGCACGGAAGGCGTGGAGATGTGCATCCAGATGGCGCAGCTTGATGCGGCGCTGGGCAAGCTGCTTACGCATCTCGACGCGCGCGGGATTGATTATATCGCGGTGCTGACCGCCGATCATGGCGGGCTGGACACGCCCGAGCGGCTG
>JANORN010000044.1:0-5819 GCA_031415355.1 Novosphingobium sp.
GTGCATCCGTACATGACCGACGAACTGCGTTTGCCCTTGGTCCCCTGCAACGCCGAGGCGCGGGCGGCGGTGGATGCAGCGCTGGAGCACGCGGGGCTGGTGTGAGGAGAGTGTAGGTTGGATATGAACGCCTTGTCAGGCCTGACTATCGAGCTGGTTAAACTGGTCCTGCAGCTTGGTAGTGCGGTTATTGTCGCTCGCCTCACAGTGAGTTGAGCGTTGAAGCGCTATAAGTCGGAGAAAACGTGGGAGCGCAGAATGACTGCGTATATTGACGCTCTTGGCGCTATCGGGGCAATGGAGCGTATTTCAGAGCTTCAATTCGACCGAGCAATCGAAGGTCGCGATACATCGCCGCCACAGGATGAAATTGAATTGGACGAATGGCGATTTTCTCGACGCAGGCTGAATGAGAACATCGTATCTGCAAGGCTGTTGTTTTCGGAAAAGACCGGCATCATCTTGGCGGATTTGGACAATGCAATGGCCTCAGCCGCTCAGAACAATTTCTACGTTGAATCGCTGGACGATACATTTGGAGCTTTGCGGGCAGCCAAAGATGCACTGATTGAAGATGGTCGAAAGACACTCAAGCTGGATTGACTTGCAGATTTTAGTGTTATCACCTAAATAGTCACTCATGGACCGCGCAATCACCGCCAGCGAAGCCAATCAGCGCTTTTCTGAAATGCTCCGCGATGTTGCGGATGGCGATAGCTTTACCGTGCTCTCGCGCGGTCGCCCGGTTGCGCGGGTGACGCCGGTTGATCGGATCGACAGGCAGCGCGCCATGGATCGCCTGTTTGCCTTTCTCGAAACCTTGCCCTTGCGGCAGGGCAAGCCTTGGACACGCGAGCAACTCTACGAAGACCAAGTCTTCGATGACTAAAATTGCACTCGACAGCAACATTCTAGCCTATTTGGCAGGCGTTTCGAAGGACGAAAAAGACCAATCAAAGGTGGTTTCGGCGCGAACAGTTGTCGGCAAACTTCGTCAAACGGAAGACATCATTGCGCCGGTCCAGGCACTGGGCGAGTTGTTTGTCGTTCTGCGTCGCAACGGATTTTCGGCTGAGGAAGCCCGAACAGTCGTTGTTGAAATGGCGGACGGCTTTGAAGCTCCAGCGTCGTTAAGCTCGACCCTCGCGGCTGCGCTCGACCTTGCAACCGAACACAAGTTACAATTTTGGGATTCGCTGATCCTATCCGCCGCCGCTGAAGCGCAGTGCATCCTGCTGCTTTCCGAAGACATGCAGGACGGCTTCGTCATGCGCGGCGTGACCATCGCGAACCCGTTCACCGAAAAACTTCATCCGAGGCTCGCACGGCTACTGACTTAATCCGTTCGACCCCCTACATGCGCTTTGACCATGGCCCGCCCGCATCATCCCGCTTTTGACAAGACCAAGGTCGTCGCCGAGAACCGGCGCGCGCGGTATGAGTATTTTATCGAGGACGTATTCGAAGCCGGGATCATGCTGACCGGGACCGAGGTGAAGAGCCTGCGGTTCGGCGAAGGCACGATTGCCGAGAGCTATGCCGAGGTGAAGAATGGCGAGGTCTGGCTGATCAATTACAACGTCCCCGAATTCAGCCACGGCAACCGTCATAACCACACGCCCAAGCGTCCGCGCAAACTGTTGTTAAACGAGCGCGAGATCGCCAAGTTCACCGGCGCGGTGGAGCGCAAGGGGATGACGCTGGTGCCGCTGAGCGTCTATTTCAACGGCCGCGGCCGCGCCAAGGTGGAGCTTGCGCTCGCCAAGGGCAAAAACAACGCAGACAAGCGCGCGACGATCAAAGAGCGTGACTGGAAGCGCGAATCGGCACGGATCATGCGGGACCACGGATGAGCGGCGCGATTACCCGTCTCGCCGCTTGGGCCAATCGTAATATGCCCCGGCGTGAAGACCTGGAGCATACGCCGTTGATCGGGCCTTTGGCGCGGCGACCGGAACTGTGGCGGTTTACGCGGCGTTCGGTCCCGCGCGGGGTCGCGGTCGGGCTGCTGGTCGGCATCTTTGCGTTGATCCCGGGGATCCAGATCATCGGGGCGGCGCTGATGTGCGTGCCCGGGCGCGGCAATATCCCGCTTGCCGCGCTGATGACGTTCCTGTCCAATCCTGCGACCACCCCGCTGATTCTGGCGGGATCGCTCTGGCTGGGCAACAAGCTGGGCTATCATGCCGACCTGTCAACGTTCTACGGCCTGTATGAGCGCGGGGCGGGGCTGCGCGAATGGGCGGGCTGGCTGCTGTCTGATGCGGCCCCGGCCTTGCTGGTCGGATTGTTCATCATCTCCACCGTCAGCGCCGCGCTGGGCTATGTGATCTCCTCGGTCGGCTGGAACTGGTGGGTGCGGCACAAGCGCCGGATCAAACTGGAGCAGATCCGGGCCGAGCGCGCCGGATCATGACCCCCGCGCTCGGCGAGGCGGCGGCGGCGCGCGGCGACTGGCTGCTGATCGGGGCCGGGGTGCTGCTCAGCCTGGCGGTGCTGTGGTTTGTCAGCGGCCAAGCGCTGGTGGTGGCGGGCTTTGCTGGCGGGGTACTGGCGCTTGGCGGGCTGGTGTGGATGCTCAGCGCGTCGCCGCAGGCCGCAGCCGAAACCGAATATGCCCTGCCCGATTGGTCAGTCACGGTCGCAGCGATCGAGCGCGCGGACACCGGGATTGCGATCACTGACCGCGCCGGGCGGCTGGTTTGCGCCAATGCGTGCTATGAAGCCTGGTTCGGCGCGGGCCATGCCCCGCCGCGCCTGCCCTTAGACAAGGCCTCGCTGGAGCGGCTCGCGCTCGCCGCGCGGCAAGGCTGGCGTGACGGATCGGGCAAGGCAGAGCGGGTCGAAACGGACGCTCAGATATGGTCCGGCCAAGTCACCCGCGCCGGGCGCGGCGATGACTTTCTGGTGTGGAAATTTACCCCGCTCCAGGCGGCGGACCCGGTGGCCGAAATGGTCCTGCTGCTCGATGGCAAGTTTGGCCGGGCGCTGTCACAGGCCGGAATTGCCGCCGCGATGGTCGATCCCGATGGCAAGATCCGTGCCGCCAGCGCGGGCTTTGCTTTGCGCGCGGTGGGCGATGGCAATGCCCTGCTGACCGGGCAGGATTTTGTTACGCTGCTGCTGCAGGATGAGCATGACCGGATTTCCTGGGCGCGTGACGGGCGCAAGGGCGCGCCGCTGACAATGTTCTATCTGCCGGTCGCCGATCCCGATCTGCCGGGCGAGCCCGATCCGCAGACCACGCCGTCGCTGATGCTGCTGGTTGACGCGGGCACCGGCATGGGTGCGGGCGCGGCGGGCGAAAGCGGGGCGAGCGTGCCGCATCTGGAGGCGCTGCTGGGGCAATTGCCGCTGGGCCTGGCGATGGCGGACCGCGATGGACGGCTGTTGTTTGCCAATCCCGCGTTCATGAGCGCGGCGGGCAAGGAGGGCGAGCTGCCGCCAACCTATCCCACCGATCTGGTGCTGCGCGAAGACAAGGGCCCGCTGTCCGACGCGATCCGCCGGTTTGCGCAAGGGCCCGCCTCCAGCGGCGATATTGCGATCCGGCTGGCGGGGCAGGCGGAAGATCCCGTCTCGCTCAGCCTGGCGGGCGTGCGCGGGCTGGGCGAGGCCGCGGTGCTGCTGGGTCTGACCGACAACAGCGAGGAAACCCGGCTCAAACGCCAAGTCGCACAGGCCACCAAGATGCAGGCGGTCGGGCAATTGGCCGGCGGGGTAGCACACGATTTCAACAATGTGCTGACTGCGATCCTGGGCATCTGCGATTTGATGCTGTTGCGCCACACCCCGGGCGACAGCGACTATGACGATATCCAGCAAATTCGCGCCAATTCCAACCGCGCCGCCAGCCTGACGCGGCAATTGCTCGCCTTCAGCCGCCAGCAGACGCTGCGCCCCGAAGTGCTGCAACTGCCCGATGTCGTGTCCGACGTGTCGCAGATGTTGCGGCGGCTGATTGGGGAGAAGATCAAGCTGGTGGTCACCCACGACCGCGATCTGGGCCCGGTCCGCGCCGATCCGACCCAGCTGGAGCAGGTGATCGTTAACCTGTGCGTCAACGCCCGCGATGCCATGCAGGCGCGCGGTGCAAGTGGCGGGGTAGGGACGCTCACCCTCGCGACCCGCCGGATCACGGCGTCCGCAGTGCGCGGCATGCGCAGTGAAATCCTGCCGCAAGCAGACTATACCGCGCTGGTGGTGCAGGATACCGGCAGCGGGATTCCGCCCGAACACCTTGGCAAGATCTGGGAACCGTTTTTCACCACCAAGGAAACCGGCAAGGGCACGGGCCTTGGCCTCTCCACCGTCTATGGCATCGTCAAGCAATCGGGCGGGTTCATCTTTGCGGAGAGCGAAGTCGGCCCGGGGCCGAACACCGGCACCACCTTCACCGTCTATCTGCCGGTCCACCACGGCACGCCAGGGGCGGAACCTGCGCCTGTAAAAGCGCTCGCCGTCCCGCAGGCCGAATGGTCCGGCGGCGGGCGGGTGCTGCTGGTGGAAGACGAGGACATGGTCCGCGCCGTCGCCGAACGCGCGCTGGCCCGCGCCGGGTTCACCGTCACCAGCGCCAGCGACGGCGATGAAGGGCTCGAACTGGTGCAGTCCGGGGGCGAGTTTGATATCGTGGTGTCCGACGTGGTGATGCCCAGCATGGACGGTCCGGCGATGGCCAAGGAAATTCGCAAACTGCGCCCCGCGATGCCGATCCTGTTCATGTCCGGCTATGCCGAGGAACAGCTGCGCAAGGAGCTGGACCTGGGCAACGTCGAATTTCTGCCCAAACCGTTCTCGGTCCAGCAGATCAGCGACAAGGTTGGCGCAGTGCTGGCGGCGGGACGGGGGTAAGTTGCCGCTCCAACCCCAACCGCCCGAGCGGACTCCCGGCCAAGCCGCTCATCAGCAGCGCCTGGACCTGCTTGCCCGGCCAGAATTGCGAGGCGGGGGCGAACAGCCAGTCGCGCAGCCAGGCGGGGAAGGCCGCCTCGGATTGGTACAGCGGGGTGAAGAACGCCGTGACCCATTGATAAAGAACGACATGCCAGCCGCGCAGTTGCACCGCCAGTGCGGGCACGGCGGCGGGATCGCGGCTGAGCCGCAGCGCCACGGCGACCGCCATCGCATCGAGCAGCGCCATGTTCGCGCCTTGCCCCAGTTGCGGGCTGGCGGTGTGCCAGGCATCACCGATGTGGACCAGCCGGTCCTGCGCCGGGGCGGGCAAGGTGCGGTGGGCATAGCGCGCCATCGTCACTTGCGCCGGATCGGTCACTTGTTCGGTCAGCGCGGCGCAATCGGGCCATAGCGCGGCGATCTCGGCGTGCCACGGTGCCAGCCCGCGATCCTGCCAGCGGGCATAGCCACTCGCGGGCAGCGACCAGAACAGCGCCAGTTCCGCCCCGTGGCCTGCGCGTTGACCAATCGGCAGCACCCCAACCATCTCGCGGGCCGCGCGGTAGCGTTGCTCCAACCGGTTCGCTTGAAATGGTCCGTCTGTGGGCCAGGGCAGCGTGACCCATAACGCCCCGAATGGCAGGTCGCGGCCGCAGGCCGCAGCGAGCGGCGTGTGCAGGCCCAGCGCGTCGATCACCAGATCAAAAGGTCCCGTGGGGTCTTGCTCGGCAAATTGCAGCCAACGGCCCTGCGCAGTGAAAGTGCTCGCCGTGACCGTGTAGCCCGAATGAATCGCGACGCCCGCGACCCGTGCCGCATCAAACAGCACGTCAAACAGACTGGCGCGGTGGATGCCCAAACCAACAGCGACCGGCCCGGGCAGATCAGCATAGCGGGCATCCAGCACCACGCGCCCGCTGGCC
>JANORN010000045.1:0-2386 GCA_031415355.1 Novosphingobium sp.
CCGGCCGACCCGGCTCCGCGCCCGGCACAGCGCGCAGCAGCGCCCGCCGCCGTGCCGCGCCCGGCCGCGCCGCCGGTTACCGCTCCGCCCGCAAACCCGTCGGCGACGCCCCAGCCCCGGATCGTCTCGGTCGGTCCTGGCGGGTTTTTGCGGCAGGGCCCCGGTGATCAGCAACCGCCGATCCCGCCCGCACCGCCCCGCCGCCTGGTTCCCGCCAAGCCCAGCGCGGATATTGCCGGCAAGACCAGCTTGCTCGATCTGAATGACCGGATCTGCCGCTGGCCGATGGGCCATCCAGGCGAAGCGGACTTTCACTTTTGCGGGTCCGCCGTGAACCCCGGCTTCCCTTATTGCGTTGAGCATTGCGGCCGGGCCTATCAGGCGCAACTGCCGCGCGGCCACCGCCGTCCGCCCCCGCCATTGCCGTTTGGCGGGCCGCGGGTACGGTAAGGCTCCCAGACTAACCTCTCTGCTGGCTTAATTCCGGCGCGCACTTGCCGTTAACCATGGCATGACCGCGCACGATCCATCGCTGCACGCCCCGGCGGGCGGCATCCTCCACTGGTTTGGCCTTGGCCGCGCGGACGCAAAGCCGCCGCCGCACAGTCAGCGAGAGTCTCTGCGCCAGCACCAGTTGCATGCGATCGGCGAATTTCTGGAGCAGCACCGGCTGGAGCTGTCCGCGCAGACGCTGACCACAGCGCATGGTTATCTGACCGGGACCGACCAGCATCTGGCGCGGCAATTGGACCGACGGGTGGCGGACGGCAGTCCGGTCACCAGCGATTGGCTAGACGAGGTTTATCACCGCAATGACCGGGTCGATGAACTGGCCGAATTGTCAGCCCTGATGCAGCGGCTGGAAGCCAGCATCGATGAATTTTCCAAGACCAGCGTCGATGCCCGCAGCGTCACCAACGATTACAATTCCGCCCTGGAAGCCCATGTCGAGGAACTGGACCAGGCCGGCACCGCCGGCGCAGTGATCAGTGATCTCGCCAATATCGCCAAGGCCATGCTGAAGCGCACGCGCGAGATCGAGAAGGCGATGGTGCTGAGCGAGGCGGAAACCCGCAAACTCAAGCGCAATCTTGAGGTCGCGCGCCGCTCATCCGAAGAAGACCACTTGACCGGCCTACCCAACCGCCGCGCTTTCGAAGCGCGATTTGAAACCGAATATCGCGCCGCCCGCGCCGCGATGGAGCCGCTGTGCCTCGCACTGTGTGATATCGATCATTTCAAAGCGATCAACGATGGTCATGGCCACGACGCGGGCGACCGGGTGCTGCGGCTTGTTGCGCAGAACCTGGCCCGGATCTCGGATGACCGCTGCCATGTTGCCCGCCATGGCGGCGAGGAATTCGTCGTGCTATTCCGGGAAAAATCGCTGGTAGATGCCGTCCATGCGCTCGATCTGTTGCGGCAGGAGCTGGCCGCGCGTCATTTCGTCAACCGCGCAACCGATACCCCGATCGGGCAGGTCACTTTCTCCGGCGGGGTCACCGACGTGTTCCTGCACGCCGATCGCCGCGCTGCACTGCGCGCGGCAGACATTGCGCTGTACCGGGCCAAGGAGCGCGGCCGCAACCGCATCGAAATCGCCGGTACAACCGCCGGGCTGTCACTCACGGATTGAGCAGAAACACCACATAGCCGCGAAACAGTGGATCTTGGCGCAGCGCGGGCGGCTCCTGCCACACCCCGTCCTGCACCAGCGCCACCTTGTGCGGCACCGGCACCCGCGCCAGCTTGGCCAGATAAGCCTCATAGCCGGGGATTGTGCTGCGCCCCTGATAGCTCTGCACCACCACTTCATCGACCACGCCGTTCAGCGCGGCCAGCGCGGAAGGATCGCCGTGGGCGCTCCAGTCCATCAACCCGGTGATCGACAGTTTCAGATCAGCGGGCAGGGTCTGGCGCAAGTCGCGCAGGAAGACGGCATAACCCGCGAGGCCCGCCGTCGCCGCATCGAAATCGATCTGTACCCCGACCAGCCGGTTGCCACCGCGCCAGCGCGCAATCTCACGCGCCAAGGCCGCCTGCGCCGCCGCATCCCAGTCCAGCGCGGCGGCGCGGATCACCAGCCACAGCTCGGGCTGGCGCAGGCGCGGCACCCCGGCGCGCAGCGGCACCCAAGTACCATCGCGCCGAACTTCTGCGGCAAGGATATAGACCGTCCGGGCGCGGTCCAGCGCTGGCTGCGGTTTGACCCCGGCCCAGAGGTAGAACGCATCATAGTCCGCCACATTAACCCGGTCCGGCTTGGCCGCACACGAGGTCAGCAGCAAGGTGAGCGCCGCTAACAATCCCCGCCCACATCCCCGCATTACCAATAGAGCCGCAGCTTCTTCGCCCAGCTGCTGGCCGGATAGTCGCGCTTGAGCTG
>JANORN010000046.1:0-9672 GCA_031415355.1 Novosphingobium sp.
ACGCGGATCGGCCAGCGCCTCGCCGTCCAGATTGGCGAGCAGCGTTGCCGCCGCGTCATCGTCAGAAATGAATTGGCTGCAATAGACATAGCCGTTCCCGGTGCGGTGTTGCAGCGGAATTCGCCACTGCCAGCCCGCCGCGCGGGCGGTGGAGCGGGTGTACGGCGTCGGATCACCGACCTTGGCGCAAGGCACCGCCATCGCCCGGTCACACGGCAACCAGTGCGTCCAGTCCTGATAGCCGGTTTGCAGCGCACCTTCGATCAGCAGCCCCCGGAAGCCGGAGCAATCGATAAACAGATCGCCGGCGAAGGCCCGCCCATCTTCCAAGGTTACAGCCGTAACATGGCCCGAAGCGCCATCCTGCTGCACGCTCGCAATCTTGCCCTCAATCCGCGCGACCCCGCGCTGTTCGGCATAGCTGCGCAGGAACCGGGCATAAAGCCCGGCATCGAAATGATAGGCATAGTCATAAGTTGACAGCACGTTGCGCGGATCGGGCACCGGGTGCGCAAACTTGCCGCGCTTGGCCGCGGCCCAGGCCATGCACAGCTCATCCAGTTCGGGCGCATCTCCAGCGGCTTTTGCGGCCAGCCAATACTGGTGCAGCGGGACCAGATCGAAGTTGCGGCCATAGCTGCCAAACGGGTGAAAATAGCGGTGGCTCTCGCGGCCCCAGTTGACGAATTCGATCCCCAGTTTGAACGAGCCCTGGGTGGCGCGGATGAACTCGGCCTCGTTGATCCCCAGCGTCTCGTTAAAGGTCCGGATCGGCGGAATGGTCGCCTCCCCTACCCCGACCGTGCCGATGTCATCGCTTTCGATCAGCGTGATCGTGCAATCGCGGCGGATCGCGTTGGCCAGCGCCGCCGCCGTCATCCAGCCAGCGGTGCCGCCGCCGACGATGACGATTGAGCGGATCGCTTGGTCATTCGGATTGGTCACGCTGCTACTCCATTAAAACCTGGGCCATCAAAACCGGGGCGGCCGGATATCCAGCGCCATGATCAGGCGCTCGCCGTCATTGAACGGATAGGTCCGGTGCCACAGATAGGACGGGAACACCGCCGTCTGCCCGGCCACGGGGGCAATCGTCGCATAAGGTTCAAGTTCCAGCCCCAGCTCCTCCGGCGGCGCGCCAAACGCGATGTGTCCGCTGGGCGCGGGGCCCATCGCGGCCGGACTGGGCAAAGCAATATAGAACGCTGTGCTGAGCCAGCCCGCCGGATGATTGTGCGGAACGTTGTAGCCTTGGCCATGTAACCGCACCGACCAGCTGCCTTCAATGTGCAGTTCCCGGCGCGGTCGCCCCAGCAGCGGATGCCCGTCCTCGAGCGGCGGCAAGGTATCGACATAGGACCGAATCGCGGCCAGCCAGCGCGTCCGGGCGGTGGCGATGATGGGCTCGTACCGCAGGATCACCGAACGATCAGTCTGCGTGCCGCCGCGCACCGATTGTTCGGCATAGGGCCGGTCCATCACGTGTAACCCGCGCAGGACTTCGGCCAGTTCGGCCAATTCGCTCTGATCGAGCTCAACGGTCACCGCGCGCACCAGCACATCGGGGCGATCAAGCCAGACCCAGCGCTCATCCCCAAGTAGGCGCCAGGCGAGCGACAGGTACGGCAGGAACAGCGGCGCGGATGGTGCAGCCACCAGGGCTTCGCAATAAGTCGCAGCTTCCCGGTAAGCGCCCGTGCGCAAGGCGTAGCGCACCCGGCACAACGAGACGGTGTCGCCGGTCAGATTGGCGGTCTGCTGGATCAGCCGTCCGGCTTCGGGCAGGTCGCCGCTTTCCAGCGCCAAAAACAGCCGCGCAGTTTGCCAAGTCGGCGACGTGCCCAATGCGGCCTCAGCGCGGTCAATCACAGTCCGCGTCGCCGCCCAATCGCGGGTCTGCGCGACTGCCCCAAACCACGCGAGCCACAAGTCCTTGTTGTTGGCCTGGGCATGGCAGGCAGCGGCATAGCTGGCATCGAACCGGGCGGCATCGCCGCTGGTCCAGCGCAGAGTGGACAGCGTCTTGTGACCGGCCAGCCAACCCGGGGTCTGGCGCAGGGCGGTTTCAAGCGAGGCTTCTGCTTGCGGCAATTCCCCTTCGGCAGCCAAGGCATTGGCGCGGCTGCGCAGCACATCGGGATTGTCCGGCGTGGCCGCTTGTACCTGCGCGAACAGTTCCGCAGCGGGCAGTCCGCGCTCATAGCGGGTCTGGGCAAGGCCTTGGAGGATTTGCGGATCGCTAAGGCCGCCCGCCTGCGCCTGGGCAAACACCGCGTCGGCTTCGTCCAGCCGCTGCGCCAGCCGCAAGGCGACGCCGTGCAATAGCACCGCCTCGCTATCGCGCGGAGCCAGCCGCGCCAGTGCCGCCAGCAGCGGCAGGGCCTGCTCGGCGCGGCCAAGCGCCAGCGCATCGCGTACCAGCTTGATCGCGAGCGCCCGGTCTTGCAGCGAAATGCCTGTGGCGCGCAGCAGCCGCATCGCCGCCGTGGCCAGCGCGGCTTCCAATTGCTGGGGATCGATGGTCATCGCAGAAGCTGCCGGAAAATTGTCATAGCGGTGCACGTGGCAAAAACTGCGAAGGGGAGCAACTGAAGTTGCTCCCCTTCTGATTGAATGACCGCCCCCACTCGGTCATTCGAGTTCAGCTTAGAAGCTGAACCGAGCCGAAACCGTGGCTGTACGGCCCAGTGCCGGAGCACCGCCGAGGACCACGGGGTTGACTGAGTTGTCCGAGATGCCGCCGGCACCGCGGAAGTCGAACGTGTCAAACAGGTTGTAGACCTGCAAGCCGAGTTCGAGGTTTTCGATCGGGCGAACCCGCAGCACGCCGTTGAACACGGCCTTACCCGGATATTCGATCCCGCCGCCATCGATGGCGTTGGTCTGGCCGGTGGCCGAAACCCCAACCGTGACGATGTCCGCGATGTCGTAGTTGGCCGAGACCGTATATGACAGATCGGGGATCCCGTCAGCGCGGCTGAACACCGTTGCGGCGGCGGCAGCGCGCTTGGCCTTGGTATACGTCGCCGTGGCAACCAGGTTGAACCCGCCGCTGCTGTAAGTGACGTACATTTCCGCGCCGCTGGTGCGGTACTTGGTGTCGATCACACAGCCGCCGCTGGGGCACTGCGCCGTGGTGGTGGGTTCATAGTCGCTGCGCTTGAAGTTGCCCTTCAACAGGGTCAGTTCAAACGTGTAGCGTCCGCCGCCCAGGCCACCGCGATGCTTCAGGCCCAGCTCGTACTGCTTGACGAAGTCAACCGACGGGGTCTGGCCCAGCAGGTTCAGCGCACCGCTGGCGGTGAACTTGCCCGACAGGGTCTGACGGTCCGCATTGAACCGGCCGCCGCGCGAGACGCGGGCGAACAGGCTGGTATCCGGGCTCGCCTTGAACAACGCACCGGCAGTCCAGGTGGTGTAGTTACGGCCGTAGTTGAGCACTTCGCGGGTGCCGGTGGCGTTGATTGTCGGGATCTGGGTGGTGATCCCGTTGAACGATACCGGGGTGTTGAACTCGGTGGACGAACCACCGACCGCAAAGCCCGACGCATGCAGCATTTCGAAGCGCGCGCTGGCATCGATCGCAAAGCTGTCCGTATCGAGATCGAGCCCAACGTAAGGCGCATTATCGGTGTAAGACAGTTCGTAATCGCGGGCGCAACAATTGCCCCAATTGTTGTTGAACCCGGCGATGCCATTGGCGGTCAACCGCGCGCCAGCCGCCGTGAACAAATCAAGCTGCGATGGGTTATCGCCGCTCAGTTCGCGGTAGGATTTGTTGACGTGCCAATCCATTTCGATCTTCTGGTTCATGAAGAACCAGCCGGCCCGCGCGGTCAGCTTGCCGCCCGCCATGTCGTAATCCGCAGCAATCGTGAAATCGTTGGCAAAGCTGCCGATATCACGAATGTTGGTGCGGACGTTGACGTTGGTATCAACGTAAGTGCCGGTGAACACCTGCCCAGCGCTTGGACCGCTGGCATAGCGCAGCTGAGCCACGGTGCCGCCGTTGACGGTCGTACCGATGATGCTGGACCGGCGGGTGGCAGACAGGAACGGCGAGCTGAAGGCCCCATTCATGCTGGTCCAGCGCATGTTGTTGTCCACGGCAATATTGTCCGAGAACTCATAGTGCAGCTGGGCCTGCAAGGCCTTGGCATTGGTGGTGATCCCGCTCATTTCGACGCTTTCCAGCGCGCCTTCGCGGTTCACGATCAGGAAGTTCTGGTTGTAGATCGAATAGTTCGATCCGCGCCGGCCATCAAAGCCGGGGTATGGTTCAAGGCTGGTCACCTTGCCGCCGCTGATCGTCGCCAGGGCAGGCGCGCCGGTATAGTTCGGCTCTTGCGTGTCGGCATATTTGAACAGGAAGCGGATATAGCCCTTTCCGTCGTCAAATTCCTTGGTGATGTTGGCTTTGATCTGGATCGATTCGCTGACGTTGTAATCAGCGCGCAGCGGACCACGGCCCGACTTGAAAAACCCGCCAATGTGGAACCGGATCGTGTCGGACAGATCGCCGCCATAGCGGAAGTCTGCACGGGTTTCCTGGAAGCCCAGGCCCTTGTTCAGCTGCAAGTAGCCGCCTTCGCGGGCGCCATCGTGGCTGATGTAGTTGATGACTGCGCCTGGTGCCTGCGAAGCAAACGTGGCAGCGGTCCCGCCGCGCACGCCTTCAACACTGGCGACCGACGCGTCAAAGCGGGTCCAGTAATCGTTGTTGCCGAACTGGATATCGCCAAACAGCACGACCGGCAGGCCATCTTCTTGCAACTGCACGAACGGCGCACCGCCGGTTGCAACTGGCAGACCGCGCACAGCGATGTTTGAGTTACCGCCAGGGCCGGACGTACCAGCGACCTGAATGCCCGGGATCATGCGGAGCAGTTCTGCTTCTGAACTGGGCTTGAAATCTTCGATCAGCTGCGAGGTAACGCTGGTGACCGAGATCGAAGAATCGATCTGGGCCTTGTTGCGGCCCGAAGCCGTAACCACGATTACGTCAAGACCGGTGGGGTCTTCATCGCCGTTGGCAGCGGCATCTTGTTCATCTGCTGCATAGGCAGGCGCGGTGCTCACGGTCATTACAGCGAGTGCAGCAGCGGACACACAGCTCCTCAGCACGGACTTTCTCATAACCTCTCCCCTCGATCTTTTTAGAATCGCTTGCCAACACTGGCGCTATTCAGGTGACAGCAATAACAATCGATTGCAACAGCTTTCGCAATCGATTGCGAGAATTTGCTGGAACGCGGCAATTCTGCAACGCATAAGCCGGGCAGCGGCGTCGCTGGCTGGTAACTTGCAATCCTTGCCAGCGGCGCAGTAAGCTATGAATATTGCGTAACAATCATTGGGGCTGGATACGAACACATGACTGATGGAGCCAGCCCGCCGCGCATTCGCAACATTGCTGAACTTGCGCGCATCGCCGGGGTTTCGACCGGTACTGTGTCACGCGCCCTGGCCAACAAAACGCTGGTCAATGCTGAGACGCGCGAGCGCATTCAGGCGCTCGCGCGCGAACATGGGTTTCGGCCGAACCAGATGGCGCGGCGGCTGCGTACGCAGCAAACCGGGGTGATCGGCATTGTCGTGCCGCTCGGCCACGAAATGCGCCAGCACCTGTCCGATCCGTTTTTCATGACCATCCTAGGCCATCTGGCTGATGCCATCACCGAAAACGGTTACGACATCATGCTCAGCCGGGTCATTCCTGATGATGAGGAATGGCTGGAGCGGATCGTCGATTCGGGGATGCTTGATGGCGTATTGCTGATCGGGCAATCGGATCAATCCGCAGCAATCGAACGCGTGGCGAGCCGCTATCGCCCGATGGTTGTCTGGGGCCGTCACATGCCCGGGCAGATCCATTGCACCGTTGGTGTGAACAACCGCGCGGGCGGGCGAATCGCGGGTGACGCGTTGATTGCGCGCGGCTGCACCCGGCTCGGCTTTGTGGGCGAGATCGACGCGCCGGAATTCAGCGAGCGCTATCTGGGCTTTGCCGACGCTGCCCATACCGCAGGCTTGCCCGCACCCCAGCAGTTCCACGTTCACGTTGCATCGGACGTGATGAAGGAAGAAATCGCCAGCCACATCGCCAGCATTCAAGCCAGTTGTGATGGCATCGGGGCCGTTTCCGATCTGATCGCGATGCATACCGTGCGCGCTTTGGCTGATCGCGGAGTGGCTGTACCCGGCGATATTGCAGTCACCGGGTTCGATGATCTGCCGCTGGCCGAGCAGACGATCCCGCGCCTGACCACGATCAGTCAGTCAATCGGCGCAGGCGCAAAGGCGATGGTTGCCGCGCTGTTTGAACGGATCGCCGGACAAGACGTGCCATCGCTCGAAATGCAACCAGTCTTGGTCAAGCGCGATACGGCCTGACCGCACCGTCGCGATCAAGACCAGTGCGCTGTGTAACTGGTCCCCGACATCCGATGCTGCACGGTAATCGCGTGGCAACCATCCGTACTCAGCAGTTCGGCGCTGCCGCGATCCAGCCAGATCGCAAACGGGTCTGACCCCGCGCCATCAAGCCGCTGGACAGTATCAAGCGCGGGCGTCACTGGATCGCGGCGGCTGACGAACAGGCTATTTTTCCGCCGTTCGATCCGCAAGCTTCGCCCTACGTCATCGACCAGCGCCAACCAGGCATCGCCGTGCGGCAAGGTCAGACGGCCAACTGGCGAGACCACCGGAGTGCCCCAGCCAAGTTGCGGTACGCTGGCAATCGCAGCTGGTTCAACCTGCTGCACCAACACATAGCGCTCGCTGCGCCAAGCCAGCGACAGCCGCCGCGGCAGGCTCATCGCGCCGCGCCAGCCTTGTCTGGGCAGTTGCCCTTGGTAGGCATGGTTACCCATCCACCCGATCCAGGCGGGCCGCCCAGCCGCATCGCGGGGTTCGTGCCAGGCGATTGCGGCGTAGAAGTCTGATCCCCAATCCGCGACGCCCCACACCGGGGCATGCGCCGGACCATCAGACTGAAACCGGACGCCGTCAAAAGTGCCGGTCTGATACAATGCGCCCGATCCGGGGGCACCGCGCAGCACATCAACTTTGAACAACCAGCGCTGCTCTGCGGTGCCTTCCACCGGCAGCTCAATCAACAACGGGCATTCCCAGACTTCGCCTGGCGCTCCAGCGGCGGGGATGCTGGACAGCTCGTCCCACTGCTTCAGATCGCGCGAGCCATAGACCACCGCGCGCTGCTCGTTCGAAAGCACGACCACCATGATCCAGCGCGCGCTCGGCCCATGCCAGAACACGTTGGGATCGCGAAAATCTGCCATGCTCCGGTCAAGCACGGGATTGTCCGGATACTTGGTCCAGGTCCGGCCTGCGTCAGTGCTGGCGGCGAGGCACTGCGACTGAATTGGCGGCGGGCCGATTGCGGCACCGGTATAGATCGCCACCATCGCATCGTCCCCAAACCCGGCGCGATTATCCGGGTCGATCACTGCCGATCCGGAAAAGATCAGCTCTCGCGCATCGTCGAGCAGAGCCGGTTCCAGCTCTTGCCAACTCGTCAGATCACGCGACACCGCGTGGCCCCAACTCATGTGCCCCCAGTCTTCGCCTCGCGGATTATACTGATAGAACAGGTGCCATTCGCCCTTGAAATGGACAAGGCCGTTCGGATCGCTCAGCCAATTGGTGGCCGGCGCGTAGTGATAGTGAGGGCGCATAAAGCTTTCTTTTTCAGAGGACCGCGCTAGCGCGCGATCAGCACCGTGTCGCCGTGGAATGACAAGGTAAAGACGGGCGCGGGGGTGCCGCCAAACTGGCTACGCAGCAGTTCGGGATGATCAGCAAAGCTGCGTCCGGCCATACCCCAATGGTCGATGAAGCTCCAGACTGCGCCCTCGCCTGTTACCCACCAGCTATAGCCTTGGGTCGGCTCGCTTGCGGGATTGGCCGCGACCAGCCCCGTCCCATTTACCGCGCGCCAGGGCCCGCCCAGCGTTTCGGCGGTCGCGGCGTAAAGCCCATTCGGACCCGCTGACACCGCGGGCGAGAACGTCCGGCTCTGGGTTGACCAGAACAGATAGTACTGTCCGCCACGCACCAGAATGTGCGGCCGTTCCAGCTCGTTGTTCACACCGACTGCCGAAATCAGCGGATCGCCAACCACCCAATCACCAGTGGCGGTGCGTGTGGCGATTCCAACCACGCCGTTATAGTCATCAGCATCCCAGCCCGCGCTCGCGGTGAACAACAGGTGGACCAGACCGGTGGCCGGATCACGGAACCAGGCGGGGTCACGAAATCCTTTGATCAATCCGGGCGCGCCCTGAGCTTCGCGGGCAACGACATAGCGGCGGCCGTCCGCGACCACTTGTTCGGCCGGTTCAGCAAACTGCGCGGGGCCGCTAGGGCTCACTACGCCGTGGCTGGCGAAGATGCGCTGTTCGAACGATGCAGGCTCACCGTGCCGCCCTGCTGCGGTGAAATAGAGGATGACAGTCGCTCCATCATCCAGCAGCACCGCCGAACCAGCCCACTCGCGCGACCCCGGCGACGTTGCGGGATCAAGCACTTCGCCATGATCCTGCCAGCCATCTGCGCCCAGTGACGCCAGCCGGATCCGCGCGGCATCGTGACGCGCGCCCGGATCGGGAAACTTGGGCGCAGACAGGAAGAACCACCACTGCCGATCACCGTGGCTGACCGTGCGGCCATCCTCATGCTGCAACGGCCAGCTGTCCCACAGGTCCAGCTCGGGCAGGATTGGCAGTGCATCACTGGGACTGACAGGGTCAATCCGCGCGCGCACAAGAATGGCCGCAAAGCTGCCTGGATGCCATGCAGTGGCCCCGAATGGCTCTCCTGCGGGCTTTGCGCGAGCCAGCTCAGTCATAATCTACTCCAGTGCTCGGGGCACCTGCATGTGCGATTGTAAGGTTCAAGGGGCCACCACCAGGCGGCTGATAGTGCGCACGCACGGCTGCACAGGTTCGGTCAAGTGCGTCCCGGTGCATGACTGCGACCACCGCGCCGCCAAAGCCGCCACCGGTCATTCGAGCGCCGCCGTGATCGCCCAGCGCGGCTTGCAGGATCGCTACCAGCCGGTCGACGTCGGGATGGCTGACCGCAAAGTCATCGCGCAGCGAATGATGGCTGGCGTTCATCAGTTGGCCAAATCCAGCAACGTCATGCTGCCCGATTGCCGCTACCGCCAAATTGACCCGTTCAATCTCGCTCACCACGTGGCGGGCGCGCGCGTTCAGGACCGGATCAAGTTCGGTCAGTTGTGAAGTATCTGGCAACTGGCGCAAGCTTGAAACGCGCAGCGCCGCAGCTGCGCTGGCGCAATCGGAGCGCCTGGAATTGTATTCACCATCAACCAACCCGCGCTGCACGCCAGATTGCACGATCAGCACTGCCCAATCGTCTGGCAAAGCCACGGCGCGCACTGCAAGGTTTTCGCAATCGATCAGCAATGGCGTGCCGGGTTGTCCGGCAGCGATCACCAGTTGATCCATAATCCCGCATCGCACCCCGGCCCAATCGTGCTCTGCGCGCTGCGCGGCCAAAGCCAGTTTGGTGGGATCGGGGTTTGCCGCTGATGCTGCTGAACTCAGCGCGCGGCCAATCGCGATACACAGCGAGGCCGACGAGGACAGCCCGGCACCGCGCGGCAGATTACCGGCAATCGCGAGT
>JANORN010000047.1:0-19023 GCA_031415355.1 Novosphingobium sp.
TTGCTGGACAATTCTGCTGGCCGGATCGACGCGATGCGCGATTACCTGACCCGCACCGTCACCGAAGTCTGCATCCGCTATTTCGGGTTCAGCAGCGATGATCCCGATGCCTTCGCCGACTGGACGATCTCTGCCTCCGCCCTGCTGTTTGCCGATCCGTTTGGCGATCCCAAAGTGCGCGCGCTGGCGCTCAACGGCGCGGTGCGGCTGCGCGCGGTGATCGACGATGCGGTGCAGCGCTCCAAAGTCCGGATCAAGCGCTATGGCCATGCGCCGCTGGCGGACCTGTCGCTGGTGGACCGGCTGGTGGTGGTGCAGGCACAGCAGGCGGCGACCGATCCGGTCAGCGACGCCGAGATTCGCGCGATCCTCTATGGCCTGGTCACGGGCTTCATCCCGACCAATGCCCTGGCGGCGGGCAAGATGTTGCAGGAACTGACCAAGCGCCCGGCGGCGCTGCGCGCTGCGATTGCGGCTGCGGCGGGCGGTCAGCGCGATGGGCTGAAACGGATCCTGCTCGAAGCCGGGCGGCTTAACCCCGCGCTGTCACCGGGGCAGTTCCGGATTTGCCAGCGCGATTGCACGCTTGAGATCAGCGGCGAGCCACGCCAGCTCAAGGCGGGCACGCTGTTGCTGGTCTCGACCATGTCCGCGATGCGCGATCGCCGCCGGATGCCGCGCCCGACCGCGTTCTGGCCGGACCGTACTGACAGTTCGGGCAACTGGGTTGAGCCCGACCTGATCTTTGGCAGCGGGGTGCATGACTGCATCGGCAAATACGTCGCCATCGAACAAATTACCGAAGCGTTTCTGGTGCTGCTGGCCGCGCCGGGTATTGCCTCGGCCCCCGGCAAGGCCGGGAAAATGGCCTCGATCGGGGTGTTCCCGCGCAATCTGACCATGACCTATGCCAGCCCGTCAGCACAGCAAGCGATGTTCCTGATCATCGCCCCGGTCACCTCGGGGGCGAGCAAATATGCGGTGGACAAGGAACTGGCCGCCTTGGGCAACCCCGCCGAGGCAGCGATCCGCGCGGCGCTGGACGCGACCGGGCTGGTCCACTTCGCCTCGCTCGCCACGATCCTGGCGGACGACGCGCTGCTCTTGTCGTTCGAACTGAGCACCGACGGTTCGATTGCCGAGGCGATTGCGGCGATCGCGCCCAAGACCGCAGCCCTGCTGCGCCCGATGTTTCGCCACGCCGGGCTGGCGGACGGCGAGGACTTTGCCGCCTTTCTGACCCGCCACGTGGTGGAACTGCACGGCAAGCCATGGGGCGCGAACGGCCTGAATTATAACGGTCTGGGTGAATTTCCGGTGCGCATGGTGGCCAAGCAGGTCGACTTCGCGGACTTCTCCGGGCGGGTACTCCGCGATTTTGTCGCCACCGAAACCTCGCGCGGCAGCCACGCGTCGCTGGCGATGGCGCACCTGCGGCGGATCCTGCGCGGCGATCCGTCATTGCGCGCTGAGGCTACCCCGGCGCAAACCGCGCTGATCGATGAGGCCGCCGCCAGCGGGTTTGATGCGTTCCACCTGACCACGGCCGCAGCGCGGCTGAAACTGGCACGGTTCCGGGAAATTTCGCACGCCAAGGCGTTCTTCAATTTCCTCGCCTCGCGCGATGGGCGGATCGTGGTCTGGCCGGTGCTGGCTTGCATCGCGGTCTGTGCATACCTGTTCTGGCCCGAAGCGCGCGGCCCGCTGACCTGGCAAATGCTGAGCACGGCGGCGCGCGCGGTGCTGGCGACCACGCTGATTTTCGGGGCGCTGATCGGGCTGTTCCTGGTGCTGCTGCGCCGCGCCGAGACCACCGATGTGCCCGATCCCACCCAGGCCCCGCTGGACAAGCTGCGCGCGATTATGGCCCAGGAAAACCCGCCGGGCTACGCGCACAATCACGTGCTGGCGGTGGCTACGATGAAGCCCGGCTGGTTCCGCGCGTTCACGCACGCCTTCGCCTTGTGGGCGATCCGAATGATGGTCGTCCATGCGTTCCGCCCCGGACTGGTGATCAACATGGGCACGATCCACTATGCCCGCTGGTTCCGGTTGCCTGGCACGAACAAGGCCTGCTTCTATGCCAACTTCGATGGCAGCTGGGAGAGCTATCTGGAGGATTTCATCACCCGCGCGCGCCAGGGGCAATCAGCCGCGTGGAGCAATTGGCAGGGCTATCCCCGCACCAGGTTCCTGATCACGCAAGGCGCGCATGATGGCGATGCGTTCAAGCGCTTCACCCGCAATGTCCAGCAACTGGTGCCGTTCTGGTATTCGCGCTTTCCCGCGCTGACATCGGATCAGATCCGCAACAATGCGCTGATCCATTCGGGCGCCGGCCTGGCGCGCAGTGCGACCGAGTGCGAGGAATGGACCCGCTGCTTCGGATCGATGCCACGCGTCGACAACCGGATCGAGACCGACGAAGTCCAGGCGCTGGTGTTCCGGGGGATGAAGCGCCTGCCCTACAGCGCCGCGCTGGCGCTGCGCTTGCCACCTGAGCCAGAGGGACTGGGCGAATGGCTGAGCTGGGTGCGCGGGCGGCCGATGCAATTGGCGCAGCACAGCGACCCGGCACAGTTCGCCGCGCTGATTGATGAAGGCGTGCTGCTGCCCGTGCCGCGCTCGGCGGGCCAGACGGCAGAATATGCCCTGGCCCATTCGCTGACGCTGGCCTTTGGTGACCGGCCACTGGCAGGCGATGATCAAAGCGAGGTTGATGTCATCAGCGCCGCGCCGCTCTATCCGGGCGGAGAAGCGGTGCGCAAGGATGCCGCCTCCGCCAGCACGCAGGCGGTGTTCCTGGGGCTGTCTGCGCGCGGGATGGCGCGGTTTGAAGCGCCCAACACCGCCAATGGCACCCTGATCGAAGGGTTTCCCTATGCGTTTCGGATGGGCATGGCCGCGCGCGCCAAGATCAACGGCGATTTCGGCCCCGACGCCCCGGCCAACTGGCGCTGGCAGGATGATCCCACCGGCCAAGGCGGCAGCGACGGGGTGCTGATGGCCTATGCCTCCACGCCGCAGCGGCTGGACCGGCTGGTGCAGGTCCACCGTGCGCTGCTGCTCAATCACGGCGGCGAGGTGATTTCCGACGTACCCTGCGCCCCCGCCTTTGCCGAACCGGAAAAGGCCGATTTCGAACACTTCGGCTATCGCGATGGCATCTCGCAACCGGTGATCAAGGGCACGAGCCGCGCCACCAACGCCGCCCCGGCGCGCGACCAGCTGGAGCCGGGCGAGTTCATTCTGGGTTATCGCAACACCACTGGATACTATCCGCCCTCACCCTTGTTGCCCGCCGAAGCCGATGTGCGCAGCGCCTTGCCCGCCGCAACGCTGGAAGCACTCAGCCGCTATACCGACTTCGGTGACCAGCAACTGAGCGCCGGCCCGCGTGATCTGGGCCGCAACGGCACCTTCCTGGTGCTGCGCGAACTGCGCCAGGATGTGGCGGGGTTTGAAGACATGGTCGATACTGCCGCGCAACAACTGAACAGCGGCGGACTGTGCGAACTGTACCGCCTGACCGGGCAATCGGCGGACCGTGACTGGATCAAGGCCAAGCTGATGGGCCGCTGGCCCAACGGGCGGCCCTTGATCGGCAACCCGGTGGCGCGCGCTTCATCCCCGGCAACGCTGGACGCCGAGATTGCCAATGACTTCACTTATGGCGAGGATGATCCGCAAGGGCTGGCCTGTCCGTTCGGCGCGCATATCCGCCGCACCAACCCGCGCGACAGCAAGCAGCCTGGCGACGTCAATGAGCAGGTGATCTCCAACCGCCACCGCTTGCTGCGCCGGGGCCGCACCTATCAGCGGCCCGATGGCGAAAAAGGCCTGCTGTTCGCCGCCGTCTGCGCCGATATCGAACGGCAGTTTGAATTTGTGCAGCAGCTTTGGGCCAATGCCCCCAGTTTTCACGGGCTGGTGGGGGAACCCGATCCGATCTCTGGCTGCGATCCGCTGGATCAACACGGCCAGATCGGCAGGCGGTCTTTCACGATCCCCACCGCCGTTGGCCCGGTGCGGCTGGACGGACTGCGCAGCCACATTCGCACGATGGGCGGCGGATACTTCTTTCTGCCCAGCCGCTCAGCACTGGGCTGGCTGACCGACGTTGCCCTGCACGCCCCCTCCCGCCCAGCAAAGGAACCCCTGGCATGACCGCCCCCCACGATCCCGATGCGCTGGCAAAACTGCTGCCGTTTTATGTCAACGGCACGATTGGTGCGGCGGACCGCGCGGCGCTGGAAACGGCGCTCACCGGATCGGCGGCCTTGCGCGCCGGCTTGCGCGAGGAGGAGCAATTGCAAGCGCGCCACCGGGAAGCCGTGGAAGCGGTGCTGACCGAAAGCGAGCCGGGCTTCGAGGGGCGACAAGCCGCACTGGCGGAGCAGCTACAAGCCGAAGCTGCGCCGGTTGCCGCGGCAGCTGTCCCGCCACCCCCGCCGCAACCAGCGCCGCCGCCCAGCTCGCTGTTTGCCAGCCTGGCCTTCCTGAACCCGCGCCGCTGGCATCCGGCGGTGGCGCTGTGCCTGCTGGTCGCAGTGCCCGCGCAAGCCGCAGTGATCGCCACGCAAACCGGCAAGATCGCCTGGTTGCA
Organism: Novosphingobium sp.; assembly: GCA_031415355.1. Classification (GTDB taxonomy): domain Bacteria; phylum Pseudomonadota; class Alphaproteobacteria; order Sphingomonadales; family Sphingomonadaceae; genus Novosphingobium. Next base: position 4,607 of record JANORN010000047.1, read on the forward strand.
GGATGAAAACTTCCAGCTGGCGTCTGGCCCCTGCGATGATCGGCCGCCCGCTGGCGCAATCCAGCTGGAGCTGGCAGAGACCGCGCCGTGGAAGGATGTGGCCGCCATGCTTGATGACGAGGAGCTGAGCATTGCGCGCAGCGGCGGGCTGGGCGTGCTGACGGTGAAGACCGGGCGCGAGGGCCTGCAACTGAAGGCGCTGATCGAACGGCTGCGCGCCTCGCCACTGGTCGCCAGCGCAGACCCGGCGGCATGACGCGCCGGGCGGTCCTGTTGTTCACCGCGCTACTGGCGGTTCCGGCACTGGCGCAAGTCGTCGGCCCGCGTCCCGGCGGGCCGGTGGATCCGCCCCGCCCCCCAAGCGGCGACAGCAGCAGCGGCGGAATTGGCCTGCCACGGATCGGCCTGTCGCTGTCACTGGGGGGCAAGAAGTTCAAGGAGCCGCCGCTGACCGGCCCGGCCTTGCAGATGCAGGACGAAGCGATTGCGGACTATGTACCGGGCGAGGTGCTGTTCTTCACCAAGGGCAATCCCGCGCAGATCAGCAAGCTCGCGCGCACCGCGCGGCTGACCATCACCAGCACCGAAGCGCTCGATGAATTGGGCGTATTCATGGTGCTCGCCCGGATTGCGCCGGGTGATACGGTGGAGGCGGCGACCGCGCGGGTGGCGGGGCAAGGCGGGGTCGAATGGGCCCAGCCGAACCACCAGTTTCAAGTGCTGGCGGGCAGCAGCAGCCGCGACAAGGGCCTCGCCTTGCACCAGCTCGCCATCGGCCCCAAGGTGCGCGTCACTGGCACCATCGTGCTGATCGATAGTGCGGTGGACCTGACCAATCCAGCACTCAAAGGCGCGGCGATCCAGCAGCGGCTGTTCGGGATCGACGCCGCGCCATCACCCCACGGGACCGCGATTGCCGAGATTCTGGTCGGCACCGGCCCGTTCAGCGGGGTTGCATCAGGCGCGACGATTGCCAGCCTGGCCGCTTTTGCGCCAGCGAGCGAAAAATCGTGGTTATCGCAGACCCGCAGTCTGGCGCTGGCGATGAACGCCGGGATCAAGCTGCGCCCACAGGTCGTGAATCTGTCGTTCGGGGCCGCGCGCGATGATGAAGCGCTGCGGCGGCTGCTCGCCCGGTTTGAGAGCGAAGGCGCCTGCGTGGTCGCGGCGGCGGGCAATGGCAGCGGCAAGCCGGTGCTGTTCCCGGCGCGGCTGGGCAATTCCATCGCGGTAACCGCGATTGACGGCAAAAAGCGCGCCTATGCCCATGCCAGTCAGGGGCCAGAGATCGACCTCGCCGCCTGGGGGGTGGATATGAACGCCGCCGTGCCGGGCGGGCGGCGGGCGGTATCGGGCACCAGCTTTGCCACGGCGGTGGTCTCGGGCGCACTGCTGCGGTTCCATGGCTGCAACGGCGGGCGCGATCCGGCGGGGATGCGCACTGGCCTGGCCGCGCTGGCGCAAGACCTTGGCCCCAAAGGCCGCGATCCGGTGTTTGGCGCTGGGCTGTTCCGATTGGGCAAGTAACGCAGCGAAAGGGCCGACGCGGGTGTTCCCGCGCCGACCCCATTCCAACCCAATCAGGGGCTGGCTGGCGTGTCGTTGCCCTTGCGGGACACGAGGATCCCCGCAACGATTGCCGCGACGGTCAGTATGGCCACAATGTGGATGGTCCGCGGAAATCTGCCACGATCGATAATCTGACCATCGACGCCATAGGCCGAGGCCATCCCGACCGTGCCAGGAACCGCCCCGACCATCAGCGCCAGGGCGCCCAATGCGGCCCCCAGCTTTCTCTTCATATTCGCCATAAAGGCTCCTTTCCGTATTTGTACATGCATGTGCGCCGGCCCCCGGAAAGGGCAGGACGCAGACCCAGTCGTGCCGCGTGGTGAAACGGTTCAATGGCGGCACAACTATTTTTTAAGCGTTGAACCAGACGCTTGCGAGGCCATTGAACCAAAACGCGGGTCGATGCGACCCCTTCTTTTGTCACAGGAGATATCGATGCGCCTGATCCCGATTGCCGCCGCCCTGCTGGCCCTGCTCGCCCAGCCTGCTCTGTCCACCGGCGCAAAGGCGAGCGAAACCAACGGCGGCCCGTTCGCGGTGCTGAAATGCCCGGCCAAAGGCGCGAGCCAAAAGGTCTATGATCTGTCCACTGGCGTCGCCCCGTGGGTGGTGCGCGGCCCCGGCATTCCGAACGGGGAGGCGCTGGCAACGCAGGTTTTGGCCGCGACGATCCCGGATGGCTGGTCTGCGCGGCTGCCCGGCGCGCAGTGGGTGCAAGGCGTGCCGCAGGCCGATGCCGCACCGCACGCGCCGGGTGACTATCAGTTCGAACTCACCTTCTCGGTCCCGCGCAGCAAGCGCTTGCCTCGGCTGGTGCTGGCAGGCGAAGCGGTGGCCGATGAAGGCCTGGACCTGACGCTGATCGAACCCTCCCCGCCCGGCAGCTTCATCGGCGGCGGCGTGGGCGGCATGGATGACAGCCCCGGCCGCGCCAGTCAGGACGAGGTGCTGACGGTGGAGATCATCGACAGTTCCGATGCCAGCGGCAAGCGGTTGGGCCAGCGCCCCGGACTGTACCGGCTGGAAATCAAACTGCCCAATGGCACCGGCAATCAGGCGCTGCTGGGCCTGCTCGCACAGCTGCGGCTGACCGCCACTTGCGGCCCGCGAAAATAAATTTGAACCACCTTTGAACCGGATCAACCGCCGCCACGACCTTACTGTGACCTCCAGGCGACCTCGCGGATCGATTTGAAGAAAGGACACTCCAATGCGTATTTCAAGCAATACCCGGCGCGCCATGCTGGGCATGGTACTGGCCGCTGCGGCGACCGGATCAATCGTTCAGGCCCAAGGCAATGCCGCCGACCGCCCGCTGCCCGTGCCGCACCCGGGCGGCCCGCAAGGCGACATCGTGATCAAGTGCTGCAAATGCCTTGGCCAGGAAAGCGGCGCGGTGAACATCAGCACCGGCACCGCCCCGTGGCGGGTTTCGAGTGTGCTTACTCCGGCCTGGCCAGTCGCCGCATTGACCGGGCCAAGCAACCCATCACCGCTGATCATGCCGGGCAACATCGGCCCCAACCCGCTACCCGGCACCTGGACCAATAGTCTGGCCCCAGCCGTGTGGCTGCAACCCGGCCCGGTCACCGGCGGGACGTATACCAGCTTCCCTAACGGACACGTCACGTACAAGCTGAAAATCCGCGTACCGAACTGCTCGATCAAGCAGAAAGTGGTGATCAACGGTCGCCTGGCCGCCGATGACAAGGGCCTTGTGTTTGTTGACGGGCCGGGCGGCGGAGCAGTGCCGCTTTCACCTTCGTCCCCGCCTTATGCTGGTTTTCCGACAGCCTCTATCAGGAATTTCAGCTACCAGCTTGGTGGAAGCTCCCCCTTCACCGCGCCGGGCACATACACGATCCGCGTCGAAGTCGACAATCTGGGCGGTGGCCCCTTCGGCATGGTGCTGAACGGCATGGCCCAGGGCCGGTGCGACGACAAGCTGGAAGTTGGCAACACCACCCGCGCCGACCCCCGTGAAAGCCGAAACTCTGACGCCGTCAGCCCCGAAGCCTGCAAGGACTGCTGAGCACAAACTCCGGCCAGCCATGACCTGGCCATGAGACCGGCCCGCCCCGTGCGCGACCACGGGCGGGCTGGAACCCCTGAAGGGCGCGAAGGACCATCAACCTTCGCGCCCTTCATTTTGCACTGACATGCAACGCAGCTTGGCTTATCCGGCGGCGAGCCCGGACCATTACGCCAATCGGAAAACGCGGACGGGTTGGCCGGCGCGTGGCCCCTGGGCGTCACAGGGTTGCCTGGCGTTCCCATTGGGCGAATGGGATTGGAGCGGAACGCCGGATTCTCGCAAAACTCGATCCTGAGTGCCGGGCGCAGCGGGTCGGACTCGCACCTTAACCGCCGGACGTGGAAGCATACTTCCAATTTGTGCTGGCGGAGATCGCCGCCAGCTCCCTGCATCTATGAGCGCGGACGCCTCCGCTGAGGAACGCGCCGGCCGTGCGGGGCGAAAGCCGGGAGCTCACCGCTCCGCACCCGCCGCTGTGTCAGCCCTGCTTCTTCAGCGCATCTGACGGTGGGGCATATAACCAATATGGTTCGTAATGTCAAGTGAATTCACCACTTGCTTCCGTCCTCCCCCATGGGGGAGGGGGACCGCCGCCATCGGCGGGGGTGGAGGGGCACGTGCGGGTACTCCTGACGCCTCCGGCCAGCGCTGATACTGCGCCGTCAGGAGTACCGGCCTGTGCCACTCCACCATCCTGCGGATGGTCCCCCTCTCCCGTGGGAGAGGAAGGGCTGTGCCACTCCACCATCCTGCGGATGGTCCCCCTCTCCCACGGGAGAGGAAGGCTGGTGCCACGCTTAACTCATCCGCTGTGCGGCAGCCGTTCCGGCACATGCCATGCTTTGGCAATCCGGCGGATCATCGGCAGGGTCAAGGCGCGTTGGTGTGGCCAGCGCGTGACCACAGGCTTCAATCCTTTCCATTTTTGACGAATGTCACAAATGGGAAGGATCGAGTTGCCAGGGGGCCTGTAAGCCGGGTTCTGTAGCGCGGACGGTATCTCAGCTGAGACCGTATCCGCACTGGCAGCCATTCCTCTAGGCCATGCGTTGCCGCGTGGCTCAAGCAACCAACCCGGGCGATCGGTGCGAAACACACCAGCTTGATCTTGCGACCAAACGCGCCGCCCCTATTCGGTCTTGCTCCGGGTGGGGTTTACCATGCCGCTGCTGTTACCAGCCGCGCGGTGCGCTCTTACCGCACCCTTTCACCCTTACCTCATAAATGAGGCGGTCTGCTCTCTGTGGCACTTTCCCTAGGCTCGCGCCCGGCGGGCGTTACCCGCCACCCTTGTTTCGTGGAGCCCGGACTTTCCTCGGCCTTCGATTCCGCTCATCCTGAGCTTGTCGAAGGACGCGGCTGCCCGGCCCCCTGGCAAGCGAGCCAGTAGGGCATCGCCAGCCCCGCCGCAAGGTACCGCCACAATCAGGATAGACGCTGGCACTGGTGCGCTGTAGGCACGCAATTGCGCTAAGGGGAGCTCCGACCATGACTGACAATCAACCAGCCGCCGAAACCGACGTGACCAAAGCCTGGGCTGCAACGCAGGACCAGCAGGGCAAGGCCAAGCGCCTGCGAATTTACGCCGCGCTGTGCTGGGTGGTGGCAATCGGCACCGAGATTTTCGGGATCGTGATGCTGAAAAAGGGCACGTTCAACCAGGGCAATCTGGCGCTGCTGATCGGCATTCTGGTCGGGATCGCGGTGTTCGCGATTGCGGGCAGCCTGCTGTGGAAGAGCGCCAACAAGCACGATCCGGCCAGCCGCGCCGATGGCTTCCGGTTCTTCGTCCAGAACCAGCTGGGGGCGATCATCACCGTCATCGCGTTCCTGCCGCTGCTGGCGCTGATCTTCCTCGACAAGGACATGGACCCCAAGAACAAGCAGATCGCTGGCGGTGTCGGCGTCGCGCTGGCCCTGCTCGCCACGGTGGTCGGGATCGATTTCAAGCCGCCTTCGACCGAGCAGTATACGCAGGACATGAACCAGTGCGCGGCGCAGATCAAAGCCAAGCAGCCGACCACCGCCTGCTCGCCCGAAGTCGCCACGCAAGCACAGGAAATCGCCAAGGATTCCGAAGCCGTGGCCGAAGCCACCAAGAGCGAGCAGAACCCCGCAGGCCTCGATGTGGTCTACTGGATCGCGCCCGAGGGCGGGGCCAAGAAGTCGCCCCACGCGCTGGTGTTCCACCTTTGCCAGAACGTGAGCACGTTGCGCGGCAAGCAGGTCAATCAAGGCTCGGTAACGCAGGCCTACGCCGAAAACGCCACCCGGATCACCAAGCAGATTGGCATGGAGCAAGGGCAGTGCGGGTTCAAGGCGGCGGCTGCGGAGGCGGCGAAGTAGGCTGGGCGGCGCGAGCGCTACCGCGTCTTCCCGCTGTCCCGGTCGAGCAGCAGCGAAAACAGCATCGCCGAGCACTCGCCATCGACCAGGCCATCGATGCTGTGCGGGCGCCAGCGGCGCTGGAAGGCGCGGGTGGCGGCGGCGGTGTCCGTGATGTCATAGCCCCAGCGTTCCAGCGCCAGAAAGAACGCGCCGTCGTTTTCGAACGGGCTGGGTGCGGTGACCCGGGGGGAGCGCAGCGCGAGCCGGTGCGCGGCGAGCAGATCCCAATCGAACAGTTCGCCAGGATCGTCCTTGCGCGCGGGTGCAACGTCCGAATGGGCGACGACATTGGCGCGCGGCACGTCGTGGCGCTGCGTAATATCACGCAACAGCGGCAGCAGCGCCGCCATCTGGGCGTTCGGGAATGGACGATAGCCAAAATCGTGCCCCGGATTAACCAGCTCGATCCCCACACTCGCCGAATTGACGTCGGTCATCCCGCGCCAATAGCTTTTCCCAGCGTGCCAAGCGCGGCGGTTTTCGTGCACCAGCCGGTGAACGGTGCCATCCGATTCGATGCAATAGTGTGCCGATACACCCCAGGCAGGGTCGCATAAGCGCGCCAGTGCCGCCTGTGGGCTTTGCATTCCGGTATAATGCAGCACGACCAGGGAGACGGGCACAGTGCGCTCGCTCCAGTTGGGCGATGGCGTTTCAGCGTGGATCAGTTCGGACACGTTATCCTCACCCCGGCAATACCGCGCCCATGACCAGCGCATCGTCGCTTAGAGCAAATTGCAGACCGCCACCGCGCGACGCCGCCAGTTGCTGGATCATCGCGGCAGGCACGGTTCGGCTGGATAGCTCGCCCGCTGCCAGCGTCCCGTCCAGCGCACGCCCGATGACCGGATCGAAGGCGATCTTCGGGCCGGTGGCGCGGATCACGATTTCGCTGGCGCTGCCACCATCAGCGCTGCGCAGTTCCGCCCCCACATCCAGCGTACCGCCGCGCACCAAGGCATCGATCCCGATCAGCGCCAGATTAAGCAGCACCTTGACCGCCGCCTTGGGCAGACTTGGCGCACCAAGCGCCCAGTTGACGGTGATCCGGCCATTGGTGCTGACCAGCGCATCAATCAACGCGCGTGGTTCTTCAACCGGGACCAGCTCGCCAAACCCGCCCGCTGCGCCGAAGGCGAGCCGAAAGAACTTGAGCTTGTCCGCACTCGTCTTCGCGCTCTGCTCCAGCAGCTCCATGCAGCGCTTGCGCATCTCCGGGTCTTTTTCCTCGGCGAGCAGCTCCAGCCCGTTAGACATCGCCCCCACCGGGCTGAGCAGATCGTGGCACAGCCGCGAAGCGAGCAGGCTGGCGAGTTCAAGCCCGGAAGTTTCAAGCGAATCGGTCATGCAGGTTCCTGTGTAGATCACCCCAACGCCCCTGAATTGGAGGATTTGGCCTTCCTTAGCGGGGTCCGATGAGCAGGGAAAGTGCTGCGCCGGGCCTGTTTGCCGCTTTCATCACGGCTTGGCGTCTGATAGTTTGGGATCATGTACATTCGCGCAATCGACCTGACGGACCTGCGGGCCTTTGCCAAGGCCAGACTTGAATTTCTGTATCCCGGGCGAAAACTGTCTACGACCCCCTTCACCAGCGCTGGCCGCACCGCTCTGACCGACCCACGGCACGCCAACATGAACATTGTGCTGGGCGTCAACGGATCGGGCAAGAGCACCGTGCTTGATGCGATCGCGCTCGCCCTGCTGTCCCCGATCCCGCAAAATGGCTTTGTCCCCAATTCGCTGATCCGCAAAAGCAATCGCGGGCAGCTGGCCTGTGCCAAAGTGAAGCTGGAGCTGGTGCTGCATCCGATCGATTCAGTGCGCGGCGCCGGGCAGGAACAGTGGGATGATGAGCTTAAATGCCAGGTGCTGCGCGAAGGCGACTATGAATTTCTCGAAGGTCCAAAAACCGGCGATGCGCGCTTTAAGGAACTGTTTCTGGATCGCAGTCCAGCCTTCACGCTGCTGGGCTATGGCGTGTTCCGCCGGGTTGAAGCGCTGAATCAGAGCGAGCTGCTGGCATCGCGGCAGAAACGCCGATCGGCGCGCTATGACCGGGTTGCGACACTGTTTGAAGACGACGTGCCGCTGATTCCACTCAGCAGTTGGTTCCCGGCGATTCCCACGGGAGCGCGCCGCGATGAAATCATTGCGCTGATCAACAAGGCAACCCCCAAGACCGTCCGGTTCGCCGGGAAGATCAGCCCACACGGCGAAATGATTTTCAAGTTTCGCAATCTGGAACGCCGTTTTCCGCTTTGTCTGACGGCTATCGCGGGCACCTCGGCTGGGTTGGGGATATGCTCTATCGCCTGCAGGATGTCGCACCCCCCAAACTGAAATTGAATGAGCTGCCGGGCGTCGTGCTGGTCGACGAAATCGACGCGCATCTGCATCCTGCCTGGCAGCAGGAAATCATCGGGGCGCTGGCCAAAGCCTTCCCGAAGATCCAGTTCATCTTCACCACCCACAGCCCATTAATCACCGGTACGCTGGAACGCGCCAATATCAATGTGGTGACGCGCCGCGGCAGCAGTCCGCCGATCGTGGAGCCGCCCGAGATCGAAATGTACGGGCTGAGTTCGGATCAGATCCTGCGCACCGATCTGTTCGGGCTGGAATCGACTCGCGACCCGGATTTTCGCGCTGATCTGCTTGCAACGCGCCAGGATGCCGAAGACGGCAAGGCCGGCGCAGCGGTGGCGTTCATGCGCAAGGCAGCGCTCGGCGCGGGTGCCGAACACTGCCTGCAAGTAGAGCCGCCGCCGACCCCCGAATGGCTCAAGAAAATGGCTCGGAAGAGTTGAGCTGCGATGGTTCGCTATCCGATCACGCTAGCCCAACTCAATGCGAAGATCGTCGCTGAAAACGCCACATGGCAGCAGCGGGCCGAGACGATGACTGCGCAAAATATTGCCGACGCAGCGTTGACGCACGCGGATTCGATCTGGAGCGAGATCAAGCCCACCTACATGCGGGTGCAGTTCAACAAATGCATTTATTGCGAGCGCCCGCTCGCTGGGCTGGTCGCGGGCAGGGTCGAACAGGATGTCGAACATTACCGGCCAAAGGGTAGAATTTCTGCCTGGCCAAAAGCCGCCAGCGGCCTTTCGTACAGCTTCTCGACAGGCGATCCGAAGCCAAACGGGTATTACTGGCTGGCTTTCGCGCTTCAGAATTACGCCGCCTCGTGCAAGCCATGCAATTCGACGCGCAAATCGGATGCGTTTCCAATCGGTGGCGCACGCGGTGATGCGGCACTATCGCTTCGGCAACTCAACGCGGTGGAACAGCCGCTGATCGTTTTCCCGTTCGGCAACTGGGGCGACGATCCAGCCAGCCTGTTTCGGTTCGAAGGCATTCTGATTCACCCCAAAGCCAAGACCGGCGCAAAGCACCAGCGGGCGCGGGTGACAATCGACTTTTTTGGGCTGAACGACCGCGAGGAGCTGTGGGAAGACCGCTTCCGGGTGATCCAGTCGATTTTTGCAAATGTGGAGGTTCGCGAAACGACGACACGCGCCGATCGACGTGCCGCAGCTGAGCGGACAATTGCAGACGCCATATCGATAGCGGGGCCGCAGGCGCTATGCGCGCGCGCGTTCCTGCGTCTGCTTGAAACCGACCCTGATACCGGGTTTCAGACTTTCCTCGCCGCCGAGGAATTCCTGCGCATGAAGCGCAGGAACCCGCCCCAACCTTAGTTGCGCGCTTGCTTAGCCGCTTCGCGGGGTTGAGTGCCGCCTGTGCCGGACCGCGCGCAAACGACTGCTTCGAACCCTTGCGGCGTATCACGCCACCAGCCGATTGCAGTGCCCGCCACAATCGCCCAGATGCGCCCGTCGCCGCTGGCCAGCGCGCGGTCGGTGGCGGAGGGTGCCGCTGCGCCGACCGGATGCGAATGGTAATAGCCTAGCACTTGCGGCCCGCCTGCCCGCGCGGCGCGGTGCGCGGCGATCAGCGCGGCGGGATCAATTTCAAAGTGCCGTTCGGGCTGCCTATGGACATTGGCCGCCGAAACTGCGTCTGTGATGCGGACCCCATCCCCCAACAACAGCCCGCAGCATTCCAGCGGATGCGCCTTAGCCGCTTCTTGCCGCAGTGTGGCCATCACGCCACTTGTCACTTCCAGGTCCATGCCCATCTCCCTAACCATGGGGGGCGAAGAATCCATCATTTCCGGCGAGATCGGTATAAGCGGCGAGCGTCTGGACAAGGCGCTGGCCGAGGCGGCCGGGCTGTCGCGTGAGCGGATCAAGACGCTGCTGGGCGAAGGCCGGATCACGTTGAACGGCAAAGTGGTAGCGCAGCCCAGCCTGAAACCGCCTGCCGGGACCGCTTTTTCCATCGCACTGCCAGCAACGATTGCCGATGCCGCGCAGCCGCAGGACATCCCGCTGACCGTGGTGTTCGAAGACGAACACCTGATCGTGATCGACAAGCCCGCCGGGCTGGTGGTGCATCCCGCCGCTGGCAATGCCGATGGCACGCTGGTCAATGCGCTGCTTTATCACTGCCGGGGTGAGCTATCGGGCATTGGCGGCGTGGCGCGGCCGGGGATCGTCCACCGGATCGACAAGGAGACTTCGGGTCTGCTGGTCGTCGCCAAGAGCGATGCGGCGCACGAGGGGCTGGCGCGGCAGTTTGCCGATCATTCGATTGAGCGGGCCTATCTGGCCGCAGTCGGCGGCTTGCCTACCCCCTCCGCCGGGACCGTGTCTGGCTGGATCGGCCGGTCAGACAAGGACCGCAAGAAGATGGCGATGCTGCACGAACTGAACAAGCGCGGCAAGCACGCCACCACCCACTTCAAGACACTGGAACGCTTCGCCGCAGCCGCGCTGGTTGAATGTCGGCTGGAAACCGGACGGACGCATCAGGTGCGCGTTCACATGGCATCAATTGGTCATCCGCTGTTGGGCGATCCGGTCTATGGTAAAAACCCCGCAAAGCTCCGTCCGCTGCTCACCCGGCTCGGTTTTGCCCGGCAGGCGCTGCACGCCGCCGTACTCGGCTTCATCCACCCCGTCAGCGGCGAGGCACTGCGCTTCGAGTCGCCGCTGCCGGACGACATGAGGGAACTGTTGGTCGAATTGCGCGTTACAAGTTGAACTTCGTGATAGTAACTAAAGTGTATGTGGCCCCCACCGCAGATGCCTCTTAAGGGTCTAACATGGGCGGGCCGACGATTTGAAAGGACGAGTTACGATTATGACCAAGTCCGGACGCAGCCTGTCTGCCATGCCTGCACTGGGCGGCGAACAGAGCCTCAACCGCTATCTGACCGAGATCAAGAAGTATCCGGTGCTGACGGCGGAGCAGGAATATATGCTCGCCAAGCGTTATGCCGAACATCAGGATCCGCAGGCCGCCGCGCAGCTGGTGACCAGCCACCTGCGGCTGGTTGCCAAGATCGCGATGGGCTATCGCGGCTATGGCCTGCCGGTCAGCGAACTGATCAGCGAAGGCAACATCGGTCTGATGCAGGGCGTCAAGAAATTCGAACCGGATCGCGGCTTTCGCCTCTCCACCTACGCCATGTGGTGGATCAAGGCGAGCATCCAGGAATTCATTCTGCGCAGCTGGAGCCTCGTCAAGATGGGCACCACGGCGGCGCAGAAGAAGCTGTTCTTCAACCTGCGCCGGATGAAAAAGAACCTCGATACCTACGAGGATTCGGATCTGCATCCCGACCACGTCACCGCAATCGCGACCAAACTGGGCGTGGCGGAACACGAAGTCGTCAACATGAACCGCCGGATGATGATGGGCGGCGATGCCAGCCTGAACATCAGCTTCAACGAAGACGGCGAAGGCCAGTGGCAGGACATGCTGGAAGACAGCGCGCCGTTGCAGGACCAGACCGTGGCCGAAGCGCAGGAAGCCGGGCAGCGCCACGCCCTGCTGAGTGAAGCGATGGACAGCCTGAACGACCGCGAAAAGCACATCCTGACCCAGCGCCGCCTGATCGATGAACCGCAGACGCTGGAAGAACTGAGCCAGGAATACGCCGTCAGCCGCGAACGCGTGCGCCAGATCGAAGTGCGCGCCTTTGAAAAGCTACAAAAGGCAATGCTGCGGATCGCGGGTGAGCGGAAACTGCTGCCTGCCGTTTAATCGCCGCACGGCTCCACCAGCAACTTGCACTGCGCCGCGCGGTATTGCGTCAGCAAGGCCCGCACCCCCGGCGTATCGTCTGACCAATCGGCATCAGCGCACAGTGCGGCCCGGTACGCCGTCAGATGATCGAGCATGGTCGCATCCTATTCGGGCGATACGCTGCGCAACTGTTCGGCGGTGTAGAGTGTGTATTCAAGGTAGTTTTCGTAACTCACCGCGCGCGCAGATCCGGCAATCGCGCAGTAATTCGGGTCGGCAAATTCGGGGCGGGCGATGGAGAGATTGAGGTATTCGCGTTAGATATCGCGCGCCGATTGTTCGCGCGCCTGCCGCGCCGAGGCGTCGATCTGCACCTTGATGCCGATCAGCGCCGCCACCACCGCCAGCATGGTCACGATCACCCCCAGCGCTTGCAGCGCCTTGGCGTGCTGTTCCAGCCAGCGTTTCATGCGCGCCGCGCGAGCGGTTGCTGCTGCGTGGCGCAATGGATTCCGCCGCCTGATTCGCCAATCGCATCGATATCGAGCAGTTCCACCACCCGGCCCGGATAGAGCTGCTGCAACAGCTCTTTGACGCAGCCATCGGCGACTTTATCCCCAAATTGCGCGGCGATCGCCGCGCCGTTGCAGACGTAGTAACTGACGTAACTGGCGACGAAATCTGGCTGAGAGCTGCGAATATCAACCGGATCGGGCAACCGCACCAGCTCCAGCGGCTGGCCGCGTGCATCGCGCGCTGCCCTTAGAATGCCTAGCGTCTCGTGCCCGGAAACCGACCACTGGTCAGCAGGATCAACCTGTTCGCCCAACTGGATCAGCACTTTGCCGGGTGCCACGAACCGCGCCAGTGCATCGATGTGGTGATCGGTGATGTCCTTGCCCTTCACCCCCGGTGCCCAGATCATTGCGCCCACCCAGCGCGCGCAGCAGCCGCACCTCGATCTCGGCGCGGGGCAAGCGGTTGCGCTTGGGATTGTCCCAGCAGCTGGCGTGCGCGATCATAGACCGCCAAACTGACCGGTCACTGCATTAAGGTGCGCTCGTGTGCGTCGCTTTCCAGCGGCATTTCGTGCGCCGCAGAGCTGCTGGCATTAGCACAGCCTTCCGCCGCCTTGCCGCAACCGCCCAGCAGCATCGTCCCGCCATCCCAGCTCCCTCGATCAACCGTCGGCGACGATCCATGCTGTCCAGCCACTCCCCAATCCGAGGGGTAAGCCACTGCAATTGTTCCTACAAGTACTGCGCGAAGATGGTGCCGCAGCAGTCATTTGAAGCGGGTGCTTTACCTGGGCAGGGCAGCTCCGCTACACCCCTCGGCAATGGTCAAATTCCTCCGCCCCAGCCGCCCCGCTGCCAAACATGGCGCGATGTACAATCTTGGCTGGTGGATCGGGCGGATCATCATCTGGTTTGTGGTCGGCTCATTCGGGCTGACCGTGCTGTACAAATTCGTGCCGGTGCCGGTAACGATCACGATGATCGCTGATCCGAACGGCTTCACCAAGGATTGGGAATCGCTGAGCAACATTGATCGTAACATGGTCGCGGCGGTGATTGCGGGGGAAGATGCGAAGTTCTGCACCCATTCCGGGTTCGATCAGCAGGCGATCGAACGCGCAATGGAGCGCAACGCGAATAGCAAGCGGCTGCGCGGCGGCTCAACCATCAGCCAGCAGACCGCCAAGAACGTGTTCCTGTGGCAAGGCACCGGCTGGACCCGATATGTCCGCAAAGGGCTGGAGGCGTGGTTCACCGTGCTGATTGAAAACATCTGGGGCAAGCGCCGGATCATGGAGGTCTACCTCAACGTCGCCGAAACCGGGATCGGCACCTATGGGGCAGAGGCCGGAGCGCAGCGCTATTACAAGCACTCCGCCGCGCGGCTGAGCCGGGTCGAGGCCGCGCGGATCGCCGCCGCGCTCCCCAGCCCGCGCAAACGGGCGGTGAACGGCGCAACCGGCTTCACCCGGCGGCACGGCAACGCCATTGCTGCGCGCTCGGGCGTGGTGCGCAACGAAGCGCTGGATGCGTGCGTCTATGAATAGGCCGCGCAACACACGCTTGACGCTCTTGGCCCTGCTGGCGGCGGCGGCGGTGCCAGTCTTGGCTCAAGCCACCTCGCCCGGCGCGATCCCGATGGGCGATCCGCCGCAAGTGGTGATGCTTGCCCAGCCCTGCGCCAGTGGCTGCCTAAACCCCGTGGAAGCCGTGACACGCGCCTCGCAACTGGGTGATCGCGGCGGCCTGGCCGGGCAGTTTCAGCTGGTGGTGCGCGGGGTCGGAGCGCAGAACGGCATGGTCTA
>JANORN010000048.1:0-7995 GCA_031415355.1 Novosphingobium sp.
AAAGGACGGCGAAAGCACCCTGCCCGCTGACCGCATGGCCGAACTGGCGGAGCGCGAACAGTTCATCCTCACCGTCTGCGCCAACGGTTATGGCAAGCTGAGCTCTGCCTACGAATACCGCCGCACCGGGCGCGGCGGCCAGGGCATCACCAATATCGACAACATCGCCCGCAACGGGCCGGTATTGGCCAGCTTCGCCGCCACCAAGGGCGATCAACTGATGCTGGTGACTGACCAGGCCAAGCTGATCCGCCTGCCGCTGGAAAGCCTGCGGGTGATCGGGCGCGGATCGGCGGGCGTGCGACTGTTCAACGTGGCGGATAATGAGCATGTTGTGAGTGCGGTGCGGTTGGCTGAGGGTGAAGCGGTGGATGAGGGTGCTGAAGCAAACACAGCGGATGTGCCCAGTGACAGCCCTGCCCCTGAAATTGCACCGGATTCCGGGGACTGAATCTAGCGCCGCGGTCCCAAAACCCAAACCAAACCCGTTCATGCTGAGCTTGTCGAAGCACTGCTTTGTTCTTCGTGCCTTGCGCATAACCGCTTGTCGCCTCACTCTCCGTTCTCCACCGAGCAGGGGCGGCTTGCTTCCTCTCCCTTGGGAGAGGGGGACCACGCAGTGGTGGAGTGGCACGGGCGGGTAGTCCGGGCCTCGCCGGGCAGGCTGCGCGCGGGCGGCTTTGTGGTAAAGCGCGGTTCTGCGCGGTCAGGAGTAATTGCTTGTGCCCCTCCCCCACTGCGTGGGCCCCCTCCCCGGACGGGGAGGATGGGGAGCGAGGCCGACTGACCAAGTCATAGCGGCACCGACGCTCGGGCTCTCCCTCAACCTCAATCAAAAGTTCTCGTAATGTAGGAATTCGTCTGCTGTAAGATCACGAATGCAACGCAGGTGCTGCCAATCGCTTCGCTCAAGCGAACACTTGGTTTCTGCCGGTTTCGCGGAACGTTCAGGCGATAATCGGCTTGCAAAGGTGACAAAAGGTAACAGTTGGACCGCGTTTCATGGGGAACTTTGTCACCTTAGCGGGCTCACACGGCTGTCCTCGTTGACGCCCGGCGCTCGGCGAGCGGTGCTGCGCTCAGCCCAAATCGCGCTCCCGCAATGTCCCAATCACCCCGGTGCAAATCAGCACTTGGCCGAAATAGTACAGTGGCCAAATCAGCAGGTCCGGGATCGCGCTTCCCGCCAGTGGCCCGAGCCGGGCGAAGATCAGCAGGTCCGAGACGGCGAACAGCACAGCACCCACACCAACGCGGTAGCGTGGGAAGTTGCTGGTCCAGGCGGCGGCGGTCATCCCCGCCAGCGCCAGCGCGTAGAGTGCGACGCCCGGTGCTGCGCTGCGGTCGGCGGGCAGCAGGAAGCTGACCAGCGGGATCAGCACCAGCATGGCCAGCGCGGCGGCCTTCTGGCTGGCTGGCAGATGCGCGCGGCGGTGGCGCAGGTACAGGTGGATCGCCACCAGATGCCCGACCAGAAACGCGGCTGCTCCCGCCACCAGCCGCCATTCGATCAGCATATCACCCAGCGCCCCCAGCGCCATGACCAGCGCAATCTGCCGCGCATCGCGCCCCGGATGGCGCACCAGCGCATAGAGCGCCAGAAAGGCGACGCCCGCGCCCTTCCACGCCATCTTGAACAACCCGCCCAGCGCGCCATCCTTAATCAGCCAGAAACTGATCCCCGCGACCAGACTGGCCAGCAGCCACGGTCTCTGTTCGGAAAGCGCACGTTTGGGCATGGGGTAAACTCCTTGTCCGCCCTGCTTGGCGTTGGATATTCCGCCGCGCAAGGGCTAGGGCCGCGCGATGGCATATGACGTACACATCATCGGCGGCGGAATGGCGGGCAGCGAGGCGGCGTGGCAGCTCGCGCGGCGCGGGCTCAAGGTGCGACTTTCAGAAATGCGCGGCAGCGGAGCGACCACTCCGGCGCATCAAGGGACGGGCCTGGCCGAATTGGTTTGCTCCAATTCGTTCCGGTCGGATGATCACGAGAAGAATGCGGTGGGCCTGCTACACCACGAAATGCGGCAGCTCGATTCGCTGTTGATGGGCGCGGCGGTGGTGGCGCAGGTTCCCGCCGGTTCTGCCCTGGCGGTGGACCGCGAGGTGTTTTCAGCCGAGGTGGAGCGGCGGCTGGCCGCTCTGCCCACGCTGGATGTGGTACGCGAGAAAGTGGAGCACTTGCCCGCCGCCGGGCTGACGATCATCGCTACCGGGCCGCTAACCGATCCGGCGCTGGCAGCCGCCATCGGGCAAGCGACTGGTGCGGACAGCCTGGCATTTTTTGATGCGATTGCGCCGATTGTTTACCGCGAATCCATCGATATGGACGTCTGCTGGATGGCCAGCCGCTGGGATAAGGGCGAAACGAAGGATTACATTAACTGCCCGATGACGCGCGAACAATATGCCGCGTTCCATCAGGCCTTGCTCGATGGCGAAAAGACCGAGTTCCGCGAATGGGAAGCCAGCACGCCGTACTTCGAAGGCTGCATGCCGATTGAAGTGATGGCGGCGCGCGGGCTTGATACCTTGCGGTTCGGGCCGATGAAGCCGGTGGGGCTGGACAATCCGCACGATGCTACGCCGGAATTTCCCAGCGGGCGCTGGCCTCACGCGGTGGTGCAACTGCGACAGGATAACAAGCTGGGCACGATCTGGAACATGGTCGGATTTCAGACCAAGTTGAAACACGCCGAGCAAGTGCGCTTGTTCCGCACCATTCCCGGGCTTGAGAACGCAGAGTTCGCGCGGCTGGGCGGGCTGCACCGCAATACGTTTCTGAATTCACCCAAGCTGCTGGACCGGCAATTGCGGCTGGCCGCTGCACCGCACATCCGCTTTGCCGGGCAGATCACCGGCTGCGAAGGCTATGTCGAAAGCGGCGCGGTCGGCTTGCTGGCGGGGTTGATGACAGCGGCGGAATTGCTGGGGACGGACTGGACCGTCCCGCCCCGCACCACTGCTTTGGGAGCATTACTCTCGCACATCACCGGCGACGCCGAGGCCGAGACCTATCAGCCGATGAACGTCAACTTCGGGCTGTTTCCAACCCCGCCCGTCGACGTGAAAAAGAAGCAGCGCAAGGAAGCCTATACCGCGCGGGCCAAGGCGGACTTGGCGGCGTGGCTGGCGGATCAGGCCTTGACGGTGGAGCCCGTATAAATCGCGTCGATGGCTTCGCCCAAGGCCGCATCGAATTCCGCGTCAGACATTGGCGCGCGCAAATCTTGCAATAACGCGCGGCTGAAACTGGCGATGATGCCAGCGTTTTTGGCCAGTTCCACGCAAGCTTCTGGTCGCGCGTAACCGCCCGACAGCGCCACCACGCGGAGGACCTTGGGATGACGGATCAACGCGTCAAACGTGCCCGGCACCACCGGCAGGCTGAGCTTGAGCATGACCTGCGCATCGAGTGCATCGAGCTGGGTCAGCATTTCTTCGAGCAGGATCGCGTCGCAGTCTGCGCGGGTTACGCTCTTGATATTCACTTCGGGCTCAAGAATTGGCATCATCCCATGCGCGAGCACCTGCTGGCCGACTTCGAACTGCTGCGCGACGACTGCGGCGATTCCGCCCGGATGCGCAGAGTTGATCACCGAGCGTTCTTTGGTGCCATAAACCCCCAGCGCTTTGGAGCGCGCCAGCAGCCCGTCCAGTTCGGGCATCGGCTTCATCAACTGGACACCGTGGTGCTCGGCTTCCAGCCCCTTGTCGATCTTGATAAACGGCACCACGCCCTTGGCGAGCAGTGCCGCCGAGGTCTGCACCCCATCGACCGTGCCGTCCATCGTCCGTTCAAACAGGATCGCGCCGATCACCTTGCTGCCATCGAACGCGGCCGAGCGGATGATCCGGCTGCGCATCGCGTGGATCAGGCCATACATTTCTTCCTCGCTGGCCCAGGCGTCTTCACTGACGCCGTAGCCGACCAGCGCCTTGGGAGTAGAGCCGCCCGATTGATCCAGCGCGGCGATAAAGCCGTTACCGGACGCCATCTTGGCGGTCATTTCAGCGTAATTCATTGGTTCGGCCTTGTCATTACATACGTATGTATGCGCGGGCCTTAGCGACCATGTTGCAGTGCCGCAAGAGTGCTAACTATCGCTCGAAGTCAGAGTTCGAGCCAATTGCGCAAGGCATGGTCAACCTGCACCAGATTGTCTGGTTCAAGTCTGCCAAAGACCTGCCGAATTCGGTCTCGGCTGATCGATGCGATTTTGTCGATCATGACAAACGAGGGTAATTTGAGGCCGTTATGTGTTGATGGGATGATTGCGATGCGCGCGCTATTGGCCGTAATGGCGGTACTGGTCAGTCCGCAGAGTGTTATCGAGGGAGCATCGCTGAGTGTCGCGCTGTGCTGGATCACCACGCCAGGCCGAAGTTTGCCGGTATATTCCCCGCGCTCCCCATAATAGACCAAGTCACCACGACGGAGCTCAATCATCCATGTCGCTTTCGGTGTAGTCGTCTACGCGATCGTGCTCCGCCAGAACTCGCGCGGTACGGCGCATCTGTTCGTCGATACTCTCGCGGTCCAGTCGCTCAACAATCCAATCGCGCGCAATCGCGCTCTTTTGTCGGCCAAGTGCCCTGGCGTGTCGTTCCAGTTTTGCTTCGACTTCCGGCTTGAGACGAATACCCAGCATTTCAGCCTCCGTTTAACAAGTTAAACATAACCCTGCTGACTTAGGTCGTCAAGGCGAGCACTCCGGGCAATCCCTTGCCTTCCATCCATTCGAGGAAAGCCCCGCCAGCGGTTGAAATATAGCTGAAATCGTTTGCGACTCCGGCTTGATTCAGCGCAGCGACGGTATCGCCCCCGCCCGCTACCGAAATCAGTGCGCCTTCACGGGTCAACGCCGCCGCGCTTTTTGCCAAGGCAACCGTGGCAGCATCGAACGGTTTGGTTTCAAACGCGCCAAGCGGTCCGTTCCACACCAGCGTGCGGCAAGTCTTCAGCACGTCGGCCAAGGCTTCGGTCGCTTGCGGGCCAATGTCGAGGATCATCTCATCGGCGGCAACTTCGTGGACGTTGCAGATGCGCAAGCTGGCCGGATTTGCAGCGAATTCCTTCGCGACCACCACGTCATAAGGCAAGTGGACGGTGCAGCCCGCCTTGTCGGCGGCGTCAAGAATTGCCTCGCAGGTGGCAGCCAGTTCGTGCTCGTACAGCGATTTTCCGACCGCCACACCGCGCGCGGCGAGGAACGTGTTGGCCATCCCGCCGCCGATGATCAGGTGATCGACCTGCGTCACCAGATGCGTCAGGACGTCCAGCTTGGACGACACCTTCGCGCCGCCGACCACTGCCGCAACCGGGCGCTCTGGCTTACCCAGCGCCAGTTCCAGCGCGGTCAGCTCTGCCTGCATCGCGCGCCCGGCATAGGCCGGCAGCAGATGCGCGAGCCCTTCGGTGCTGGCATGGGCACGGTGCGCGGCGGAGAAGGCATCGTTGACATAGATGTCCGCATTGGCGGCAATCGCCTTGGCAAAATCTGGATCGTTGGCTTCTTCGCCCTTCCAGAACCGCGTGTTCTCCAGCATGGCAATATCGCCCGGGCTAAGAATGCCGATCGACTGAACCACCACCGGCCCGGTAATTTCGGGCACGAACATCACCTCTTCGCCCAACACCGCTTGCACGGCATCCAGTGTCATCGAGACCGATAGGGTGGAGACTTTCTCGCCTTTGGGCCGTCCGAAGTGCGCCAGCAGCAATACCTTTGCACCCTTGCCCGCCAGTTCCAGGATCGTCGGCGCAGAGGCGCGCACGCGGGTATCGTCTGTCACCGCGCCATCCTGCATCGGCAAGTTCAAGTCAACGCGGACCAGCGCAACTTTACCGCTGAGATCGGCAGGCAGATCATCGATGGTCTTGAACGACATTCGTTACTCCATTCCCCGCCACGCAAGCGGAACGGGGCGGTAGGTCAAAGCAGCTTTCCCATCGCCCCGGCCGTATCGACCATGCGGTTGGAAAAGCCCCATTCGTTGTCATACCAGCTGAGCACACGGACCAGCTTGCCATCGATCACCGTTGTTTCAAGGCTGTCGATCGTAGAACTATCAGCGCAGCCGTTGTAATCGATCGACACCAGCGGTTCGTCCGAATAGCCCAGCACGCCCTTCAGCGCGCCTTCACTGGCGGCCTTGAGCAGCGCGTTGACTTCTTCCTTGGTCGTGTCGCGCTTTGGCTGGAAGGTCAGATCGACCACCGACACGTTGGGGGTCGGTACGCGGATGGCGGAGCCGTCCAGCTTGCCCTTCAGTTCGGGCAACACTTCCCCCACCGCACGCGCTGCGCCGGTGGTGGTCGGGATCATGTTCATCGCGGCGGCACGCGAACGGCGCGGGTCTTCGTGGATCTGATCCAGGATCTTCTGATCGTTGGTATAGGCGTGGACCGTGGTCATCAGCCCGCGCTCGATCCCGATCGCATCGTTCAGCACCTTCGCGAACGGCGCGAGGCAATTGGTGGTGCAGCTGGCGTTGGAAACGATCACATGCTCTGCGGTCAGCTTGTGATGGTTGACGCCGAACACCACGGTCAGGTCCACATTCTTGCCCGGCGCAGAGATCAGCACGCGCTTGGCCCCGGCGGCAAGATGCTTTTCGCAGGACGCTCGGTCCGTGAAGAAGCCGGTGCATTCCAGCGCAATGTCGACGCCATTGGCACCATGCGGCAGGTTGGCCGGGTCACGCTCTGCGGTCACCTGAATGCGTTTGCCGTTGATGATCAGATCGTTGCCGTCAACTTCGACCGTGCCGGAAAATGCGCCGTGGACCGAATCGCGCTTGAACAGCAGCGCATTGGCCTTGGCATCAGCCAGATCATTGATCGACACCAGTTCCAGATCGTGATCGGTCCGCTCCAGAATTGCCCGCGCAACATTGCGCCCGATGCGCCCAAACCCGTTGATTGCAACCTTAGTTGCCATGTCAGAACTCCCTGTCAAACGCCCAGACGGGCTTCGATTTTTGGAATAATGGCTTCAACCGAGAAACCAAAATGCTTGAACAATTGGTCGGCCGGACCCGATGCACCAAAGGTGTCGATCCCGATGGTGATGCCCTCACCCACATATTTCTGCCAGCCCAGGGTGACCCCGGCTTCGATGGAAACCCGCAGCGTGTCGCTCGGCAGCACACTGGCACGATAGTCGGCGTCCTGCTCGTCGAACAGTTCGGCGCAGGGCATTGAGACGACATCAGCACCGATTCCCTTGGCTTCGAGTGCAGCGGCAACTTCCACCGCCAGCGACACTTCGGACCCGGTGGCGACTAACACCACTTGCCGCGCAGCAATCGCCGCTTTGAGCCGATAACCGCCGCGTGCGGTCTGCATATCGGCGGCAGTGCGCAGCGCGGGTAGGTTCTGGCGCGTGAGTGCCAACACTGACGGACGATTGCTTTCCTTCAATGCAAGCGCCCAGCTCTCGGCCGTTTCGATCGCATCGGCGGGGCGGAATACCAGCAGGTTCGGGATCGCCCGGAGGCTCATCACGTGCTCAATCGGCTGATGCGTCGGCCCGTCTTCGCCCACGCCCAGGCTGTCATGTGTCATCACATAAACCACGCGGGCGTGCTGGATTGCAGACAGCCGGATCGCGTTGCGGCAATAGTCTGAAAACACCAGAAACGTCCCGCCGTAGGGGATGATCCCGCCGTGCAGCGCCATGCCGTTCATCGCCGCCGCCATGCCGAATTCGCGGATGCCATAGTTGACATAACGGCCGCTGTAATCGTCCGGCGTGATTGACGGGGTTGAGGCGGTTTTGGTCAGATTTGATCCGGTCAAGTCCGCTGAGCCGCCGATCAGTTCCGGAATCGCCGCCGTCAGCACGTCCAGCGCCATCTCGCTCGACTTGCGGGTGGCAACCTTGGGTGGTTCGGCCACGAGACTGGCGAGATGGGCCTGCACAGCGGACGTATCGGCGGGCAGTTCTCCCGCCATGCGCCGCGAAAATTCCGCGCCGTTCGCAGCAG
>JANORN010000049.1:0-23063 GCA_031415355.1 Novosphingobium sp.
CCGCGTCCGCTGGAGTTGCCCGCCCCGCCCGAAGCGGCCAATCCGGCGGATGCAGGCCGCAAGCCGATCGATGTCGCGATCAACCCCACCCCGCCCGAATCGTCCGGCCCGCCTGATGTGCCCTCGCTCGGTGATGGCCCGGTCGCTTTCGAGGCGGACGGGTTGAGTTATGACAGCAACCGCGAACTGGTGACCGCCAGCGGCAACGTAGTGCTGCGCCGGGGCAAGCAATCAGTGCGGGCCGACGCGATCAGCTGGGACCGGACCAGCGGGCAAATCGTCGCCAATGGCAATATCCGCTTCGTCGATGCCGACGGCAACCAGCTGTTCACCGAAACGCTGGAACTGACCGACGAATTCAAGGCCGGGGCGATGACCAACCTGCTGCTGGCAATGCGCGAAGGCGGGCGGCTGGCGGCGGTTCGCGGCGAGCGCAAGGGTGATGGCACGGTCGAGCTGGAACGCGCCGCCTATTCGGCCTGCGCGGTTGAAGATGAAACGGGCTGCCCCAAACAGCCGAGCTGGCGCATCCTGGCGGAGCGGGTGGTCTATGATCCCGTCGGCAAGCGGCTGCGGTTCAAAGGAGCCCGGCTGGAGCTGTTCGGGGCTTCGATCCTGCCGCTGCCCGGCTTGGTGGTGACAACCGACGGCCGCGCGATTTCCGGGCTGTTGATTCCGGACGTGCGTTTATCCGCCTCCAACGGGATCGAACTGTCTGACAGCTATTACCTGCGGCTGGACGAAAACCGCGATCTGGCAATCACCGGCTATGTCTATACCGAAGCCCTGCCGATGATTTCCGCGCAGTACCGCGCGCTGACCGGCAAAGGGGCCTATCAAGTCACCGGTTATGCCACCCGCAGCGAGCGCATTTCGGTCGCCGGTGTGCCGACAACTGAAAGCGACTTTCGCGGCTATTTGTTCAGCAACGGCAAGTTCCAGCTTAATCCGAACTGGAGCGTAACCGGATCGCTGCGGCTGGCCTCTGACCGGACCTTTCTGCGCCGCTATGACATCAGCCGCGATGACCGGTTGCGTTCGATGATCGATGTCGAACGGATTGACGCGAACAGCTATCTGTCAATTGCTGGCTGGGCCACTCAGACGCTGCGGGTGGGCGATGCACAGGGGCAAGTGCCGATTGCCTTGCCCGTGATCGATTACCGCCGCCGGATGACCGATCCACTGCTGGGCGGGCGGATCGAATTGCAAGCCAACAGCCTGGCGATCACCCGCACCGCCGGGCAGGATACGCAGCGCGCCTTCGCCAGCGCCCGCTGGGACCTGCGCCATATCACCGGGATGGGCCAGGAACTGACTATCTCGGCGCTGGGCCGCGGGGATATCTACCACTCCGATGAAAACGCGTTGACCTCTACCGCCATTTATCGCGGCAATCCGGGGTGGCAGGCGCGCGCAATTGGCACGGTGGCGATTGACGCGAAGTGGCCGCTAGTCGGATCGCTGTGGGGCGGAACCCAAGTGCTGACCCCGCGACTCCAGATCGTCGCAAGTCCGCAAATCGCCAACCTGGACGTGCCCAACGAAGATGCCCGCGCGATTGATCTGGAAGATTCGAACCTGTTCGCGCTCAACCGCTTCCCCGGTTATGACCGGATCGAAGACGGTGTGCGGTTCACCTATGGCGTCGATTGGCAGCTGGAGCGGCCCGGCTGGCGGATTGCCACCACCATTGGCCAATCCTATCGCCTGACCCAGCGCGCCACCTTGCTGCCCGACGGTACCGGCCTGTCCGAACGCTTGTCCGACATCGTCGGCCGCACTGAGGTGCGCTATCGCGATTTCGTGAAAGTCACGCACCGGTTCCGGCTGGATAAAGACAACTTCGCAATCCGCCGCAATGAATTTGACGCCACGGTCGGAACGCAGAGCACGTACGCAGAAATCGGCTATCTCCGGCTCAACCGCAACATCGCGGCTGGCCTCGAAGATCTGAAAGACCGCGAGGAACTGCGCTTTGCCGGGCGCGTCGCGTTCGCGCGCTATTGGTCAGTATTTGGTTCGGGTGTGCTCAACCTGACCAACAGCGATGAGGATCCCACGCTGGGGTCGGACGGATTTCAGGTTCTCCGGACCCGGCTGGGGGTGGCTTATCAGGACGATTGCCTGGAGCTGTCGCTCACCTGGCGGCGCGACTATGTCGCCACCGGTGACGCCCGCAAAGGCAACACCTTTCAGTTCCACGTTGCCTTGCGCAATCTGGGCTTTTGACAAGGAATTGGTGAGATTGGCAGGCCAAGCGTTGGCAGCCATGCACAAACCGGCTATCCGGCGCGTGCTCAGCTTCGGTTCAGCCGCCGGGCGTCACTGCGCCGGATCAAGAGTGGGTCTGCTTTGGCAGGCCGCAGACAGGAATAAAGCCACAGTGTCACGTAAACTTTCCAAACTCGTCACCGTCCGCACCGCGCTGGGCCTCGTGCTCGCCTGCGCTGGCGCTACGGCTGTTATCGCTCAGGACGGATCGCTCGGCGCAATCACGATCCCCGATAACCTGACCATTTTCAGCCAGAACGATCCGAATCTGCGCAAGGCCTCGGTGATCGTGAATGGCGAAGTCATCACCGGGACCGATGTGGACCAGCGGCTCGCGCTGATTGTCGCGGCTAACGAAGGCAAGGTCTCACCCGAAGAAGTGCTCCGCCTGCGCCAGCAAGTGCTGCGCAACCTGATGGACGAAACCCTGCAAATTCAGGAAGCCAAGGTGCAGGAAATCGCAGTGGATGAGGCTGAAGTCGAACAGACTTACGCCCGCGTTGCGCAGCAGAGTTTCAGCTCTGATCCAAAGGCGATGGATGCCTATCTGGCCCGGATCAATTCCTCGCCAAACTCGCTAAAACGCCAAATTCGCGGCGAGCTTTCGTGGCAGCGCCTGCTGCGCCGCAATATCACACCGTTCGTCAACGTGTCCGACGAAGAAGTGAAGGAACTGCTGGATCGGATGAAAGCCTCGCGCGGGCAGGAAGAATTTCGCGTGGGCGAAATCTTCCTCTCGGCCAATGAAGAAAACAAGGCTGCTGTCTATCAAAATGCCACCCGGATCATGGACCAGCTCAAGGGTGGCGGCAACTTTGTCGCCTATGCCCGCCAGTTTGGCGAATCATCGACGGCAGCGGTCGGCGGCGATCTCGGCTGGACCCGGCTGGGCGTGCTGCCGCCGGAAATGGACACCGCGATCCGGCAGATGGCGGCGGGACAATTGGTCGGTCCGATCGAAATTCGCGGCGGGTTCGTGATCGTCTACCTGATCGACAAGCGCCAAGTGCTGACCGCCGACCCGCGCGATGCGACGCTCAGCCTGAAGCAGGTGTCGATCAGCTTTGCCGCTGGTGCGACCGAAGCCCAGGCCAGCCAGCGCGCTGATCAACTGGCGGCAGCGGTCAATGGCGCGCGCGGCTGCCAGGGCGTTGAAGCGGCGGCTGGCGCGGTCGGCGCGGAAGTTGTGACCAATGACCAGCTCAAGGTGCGCGATCTGCCCAAGCCGCTGCAAGATCTGCTGCTGTCGCTGACCCCGGGACAAGCAACCCCGCCATTTGGCTCGATTGCCGACGGGGTGCGGATGCTGGTGCTGTGCGGCCGCGATGATCCGGCGGCGGCTGGCGAACCCGATTTCGAACAAATGCAGTCGCAAATCGAAGAAGAGCGGATCACCAAGCGCGGCCAGACCTATATGCGCGATCTGCGCCGCGATGCGGTGATCGATTACAACTGACCGTGCTTGAACTGCCAGCCCCCTTGGCCGTTTCGCTGGGCGATCCGGCCGGGGTCGGGCCCGAACTGATTGTCGCTGCCTGGGCGCGGCGGCATGCAGAAAACCTGCCGCCGTTCTTTGTTGCCGGTGCGCCTGATCTGCTGGCCGCAGCAGCGGCGCGGCGCGGGCTTGACCTGCGGATCGCCGAACTGTTCCACCCGGCCGAGGCCTTCGCGGCGTTCGATCACAGCCTGCCTGTGCTGGCCGGGATCGATGGCGCATATAGCCCGGGCGAGCCTGATCGCGCCGGCGCCGAACTTGCACTCGCATCGCTGACCGAGGCCATCCGGCTGACTGTCGCGGGCGAGACAGCGGGACTGGTCACTGGCCCGATTGCCAAGGCCCGGCTGGCCGAGGTTGGCTTTGACTATCCCGGCCAGACCGAATTTGTGGCCACCGCCTGCGGGATCACAACGCAGCACGCGGTGATGATGCTCGCCGGGCCGAGCCTGCGGACGGTGCCGCTGACTGTCCATGTCGCGTTGGCCGCCGTCCCCGGCCTGATAACGACTGCCATGATCGTGGCCAAGGCGCGCATCGTGGCTGCGGCGTTACGGCGCGATTTCGGCATCGACAATCCGCGCCTCGCGATTGCTGCGCTTAATCCCCACGCGGGCGAAGATGGCCGGATGGGCGATGAAGACCAGCGGATCATCGCCCCCGCCGTGGCCGCGTTGCAAGCTGAAGGGATCTCCGCGAGCGGGCCCCACAGCGCCGATGCACTGTTCGCACCGCATAGCCGCAGCACGTTCGACGTGGCGCTGTGCATGTATCACGATCAGGCGCTGATCCCGGTCAAGGCGCTCGACTTCGATCAGGGCGTCAACGTCACGCTGGGCCTGCCGATCATCCGCACCTCGCCCGATCACGGCACGGCCTTCGGGATCGCGGGAACGGGTCAAGCCAATCCCGGGGCGATGATCGCGGCGATCCGGATGGCAGACGAATGCGCGGCGCGGCGGCTGGAAGAATGAAGATTTCATCACGCAAAGACGCTAAGACGCAAAGAGGTCGTGTTTGCCAAAGGCTAGGCGAGCTTCGCAGCGGTCGCATTTGGTTTATCACTAGCGATGAAATGCGGCGTCGCCGCAGGAGAAACGTCTTTGCGTCTTTGCGTCTTTGCGTGCCGAAGCTCTGGCGTTCTATTACGCCAATCGCATCGCTACCATGATAGCCCCAACACTCCCCCCCTTGCGCGAGGTCATCGCCCGGCACGGGCTGCAAGCCAGCAAGGCGTTGGGGCAAAACTTCTTGCTCGACGAGCAATTGCTCGACCGGATCGCCGCGATCCCCGGCAAGCTTGCAGGTAGCCAAGTGCTCGAAGTCGGCCCCGGCCCAGGCGGGCTGACGCGTGCGCTGCTGCGCGCCGGGGCGCAGGTTACCGCGATTGAAATGGACCGCCGCTGCCTGCCCGCGCTGGCTGAACTGGCTGAGACCTTTCCGGATCAATTGCGCGTGATCGAAGGCGACGCGACCAAAGTGGGGCATGGCATCGAGGGGCCGTTCCATATCGTCGCCAACCTGCCTTACAACGTCGGAACGGCGCTGTTCACCGGCTGGCTTGGGGGTGAGGCCTGGCCGCCGCAGTGGTCCAGCCTGACGCTGATGTTCCAGCAGGAAGTTGCCGAGCGCGTCGTCGCCGCAGCTGGAGCGAATGCCTATGGGCGGCTAGCGATCCTGGCGCAGTGGCGCAGCGCGGCGCGGATCGCGCTGAAAGTTCACCGCAGCGCCTTCACTCCCCCGCCCAAGGTGATGAGCGCGATCGTCCACGTCACCCCCGCTGCCATGCCTCCCGGGGTTTCCGCACGCAGGCTGGAGCGCCTGACCGAAGCCGCCTTTGGCCAGCGCCGCAAGATGCTGCGCCAGAGCCTGAAGGGTGTGCCTGGCGCACTTGCCGCCTTGGAAACACTCGGGATAGACTCGCAGCGCCGCGCCGAAACGCTGAGTGTCGCCGAGTTCGTCAGCCTGGCGCAGATGCTCGAACCCAAGTCCTGATTTGCCTTCAGGCTCTGATAAGCAGATAGACCAGCAATGACCGATCAGAACGCCCCCGATGTCACCCCGCTTGACCGCATCCAGCAGAATATGCTGGCCAAGTCCGAGCGCCGCCTGCTCAACTGGATCTGCCCGCGTTTGCCGCAATGGGTGACGCCGGACAAATTGACCGGGTTCGGCACCTTTGGCGCGGTGGTGGTGTTCCTCGGCTATGCCTTCAGTGCATGGTCGCCGCTGACGCTGTGGTTCGCAATCCTGGGCTATGTGTTCCAGTGGTTCGGCGATTCGCTCGACGGCAGCCTGGCGCGCTGGCGTAAGATCGAACGGCCCAAATTCGGCTATTTCATTGATCATTCGGTCGATGGGCTGGTGATCCTGCTGATTATGGCCGGGATCGGCTGGAGCCCCTATGTGCGGATGGACGTCGCGCTGTTCGCGCTCGCGGGCTACCTGCTGCTGTCAATCCACGCTTATCTCGGCGCGCGGGTGCTGGGCGAATTCAAGCTGAGCTATATGTTCGGTGGCCCCACCGAGCTACGCTTCGTGCTGATCGGGCTGACGCTGGCGATGCTGTATTTCGGACCGGACGGACGCGTGTTTTCAATGTGGTCCGGCTTTGACTTGTTCGTCGGCGCGGCGGCAGTGCTGCTCAACGTGTTGTTTATCAAGCAGACCTTGACAACCGCGCGGCGGCTGGACCTGATGGAGCGGGGGAAGGACTGAGTCCGCGCCCTAGGTTGCGATCAGTTCGACGCGGTTTCGCAGCGCCGCTTTGTTAAGCGCCTTGTCGCACGAAGCCAAAGGCAAGCCACGCCGCAAGGCAAGTTCCAGATAACTGGCATCGTAAATCGTCAAACCATGATCCCACGCGAGCCGCAATGTTTGGTTCCAAGCATGGAAACTGGTCGCATCATCAACCTCGATTGCGAGTTCGCCAAATCTGGTCAGAGAACGGTCAACAAAATCTGCATCGCAACGACCGCGCCGCATTGAGATTGTGAGTACATTCGCCACTTCCAATCGCCACAAGGATGGCACAACTGCGCCGAAGTCAGCAACGTGCTCCATCGCTGCATCGGCTGCTTCGGAACTCTCGTCATCAAAGAGCCAAGCTATGGCCATTGAGGCGTCGAGAACCAGAGTCACCGACGGCCTTCATCAATCATTTCACGAATCGATAGGCCGTTTAACCGATGATTTTTTGCCTCGGCTTTGATCTCGGCGATCACTATCCTGGCGCGGCGGCGCGCCTCTTCACTCACCGTTTCGCGGTGAATATGGAGACCGCCTTGCACCGCTTCGATGCTTACCTGTTCGCCTTCGCCAAGACCGATGGTACGCGCAACATCCAGCGGCACTCGAATGGCCAGGCTCTTGCCCCATTTACCGACAATGGCCTTGGTCATATCTTTGCTCCTTTATCTTGGGATATCCTAGGATATTCCAAGCTCAGAAGCAAGTCTCACTCTCCAGCCTTCTTCCGCAACCGCCATGCATGTAGCAGTGGCTCGGTATAGCCACTCGGTTGTTCGACGCCCTTGAACACCAGATCGCACGCGGCCTGGAAGGCCGCCCCGCCCTCGTTGCCAGCCATGGGTTCATAGTCCGGATCGCCCGCGTTCTGGGCATCGACCTTGGCCGCCATCCGCCGCAGCGAGTCCAGCACCTGAGCCTCGGTGCAAACCCCGTGCAGCAGCCAGTTGGCCATGTGTTGGCTGGAAATACGCAAGGTCGCGCGGTCTTCCATCAAGCCGACGTCGTTAATGTCCGGCACTTTCGAACAACCCACCCCGGCGTCAATCCAGCGCACGACATAACCGAGCAGGCCCTGGGCGTTGTTGTCGAGCTCAGCCCGAATTTCTTCTTCCGACCAATTGGTGCCCTGCGCCAGCGGGATGGTCAGAATCGCATCGACCGGCGGTGTCGGCTGGCTCGCCAGATCGCGCTGCACATCAAACACCCCGACCTGGTGATAATGCATCGCGTGTAGCGTCGCGGCGGTGGGCGACGGAACCCAGGCCGTGTTCGCCCCGGCGCGGGGATGGCCGATCTTCTGCACCATCATGTCATGCATCAGATCGGGTGCGGCCCACATGCCCTTGCCAATCTGCGCCTTGCCCGCCAGTCCGCAAGCGAGGCCGATCTGGACATTGCGCGCCTCGTAAGCGGCGATCCAGCCGCTGGCCTTCATCTCCGCCTTGCGGATCATTGGCCCGGCCTGCATCGAAGTGTGGATTTCGTCCCCGGTGCGGTCGAGGAAGCCGGTGTTGATGAACACGATCCGCTCCTTCACCGCGTGGATGCAGGCGGCTAGATTGGCGGAGGTCCGCCGCTCTTCGTCCATCACGCCCACTTTGACGGTATGCCGCGGCAGGCCGAGCAGGTCTTCCACCGCATCAAACAGATCGTTGGTGAACGCTGCCTCATCTGGCCCGTGCATCTTGGGTTTGACGATGTAGATCGAACCTTCGCGGCTGTTGCGATAGCGCCCCAGTCCGGCGACATCCTGCGCCGAAATCGCGCTGGTCAGCACCGCGTCCATGATCCCTTCGGGAATCTCGCTGCCATCCGCCAGCAGGATCGCCGGATTGGTCATCAGATGACCGACATTCCGCACGAACAGCAGGCTGCGCCCGGGCAAAGTCAGATCGCCCCATACCCGATCCGGATTGAGGGTTCGGGTCAAGGTCTGCCCACCCTTGTCAAAGCTCTCGACCAGATCGCCTCGGATCACGCCCAGCCAGTTGCGATAGGCGCTCAGCTTGTCCTCGGCATCGACGGCGGCAATCGAATCTTCCAGATCGCAGATCGTGGTCAGCGCAGCTTCGAGCACGATATCGGCGATCCCGGTCTGATCGGTCGCGCCGATCGGGTGGCTGCGATCCAGCACCAGTTCGATGTGCAAGCCGTGATGCGCCAGCAATATCCCGCCCGGCTTGGCGGCGATGAAGTGCCCTGGATCGGCCAGCGGCGGGGTGCCCTGCCCGTCCCAGTCGCTCCAGCTCATCGCGCTGAGCGGTACATTCAAATCGAGGAACGCCCGCCCCGCCTTGATCACTGCGCCCCCGCGCGCCGTGTCATAGCCGCCGGGCCGCGCAAACGGTGCGTTAAGGGCATCAGTGCCGTAATAGGCGTCATAGAGGCTACCCCAGCGGGCATTGGCGGCATTGAGCAGGAACCGCGCATTCAGCATCGGCACCACCAGCTGCGGCCCGGCCAGCGCCGCGATCTCGCGGTCAACGTGCTGCGTGGTAACTTGAAACGGGGCGGGCTCGGGGACAAGATAGCCGATCTCGATGAGGAACGCCTTGTATTCGGCCGGATCGAGCGGCTTGCCCGTGCGGGCGCGGTGCCAGGCGTCAATCTGCGTCTGCAAGTCATCGCGCCGGGCCAGCAGGCTGCGGTTGATCGGCACCAGCCGCTCCAGCAGCGCCGCAAAACCGCTCCAGAACGCCGCCGCATCGCGCCCGGCCGGGGCCAGCACCTCGGTCTCGACAAACGTCGCCAATGCCGCATCGACCGTCAACCCGGCCCGTTCCACTCGATTGGTCATTGTTCCTCGCATCAATCAGGTCTGCGCGCCTGAAACGGCAGCAGAGCGGCGGTATGTCGTATCCTGGGGAGGAACGCGAGCGCCTATGCCGCAGCCGCGAAGACTTGGCAACGGGGACAGCAGCGCCAACAGGGGTTGGTCGAGCGCGATCGCTCGGCTAGGACTGTTGCATATGCAACAGGTAAGCACATCCGAAGCCGGGCTGATGGAGGGGATCGATGGTGCCGCCATGCTGGCGCAAGTCCAAGCCTGGAGCGGGATCAATACTGGCACGCGCAATCTGGACGGACTGGCGCAACAAGCCGCCGCCTTGGCCGATACCTTTGCGAGCCTGCCCGGCACGCTCGCACTGATCGAGCCGGCTCCAGTCACAGGGATTGCCGCCGATGGCCAGCCGTTTGCGGTGCCGCACGGCGCGCACTTGCTGTTGTCCGTGCGGCCTGATGCAGAGCGGCGGCTGTTGCTGACCGGACATATGGACACGGTGTTCCCCGCCGATCATGCTTTTCAGCAGCAAAAGTGGCTGGATGCCGATACCCTGAACGGTCCCGGTGTCGCCGATATGAAGGGCGGGATTGCGGTGCTGGCGGCGGCGTTGCAGGCGCTGGAACGCTCCCCCGCAGCAGCGCGGATTGGCTATGACGTGCTGATCAATTCGGACGAGGAAACCGGCAGCCTGGCCTCAGCCGGGCTGATTGCCGAGCGTGCGGCGGGCAAGTTCGCCGCGCTGACCTA
Source organism: Novosphingobium sp. (assembly GCA_031415355.1). Lineage (GTDB taxonomy): Bacteria > Pseudomonadota > Alphaproteobacteria > Sphingomonadales > Sphingomonadaceae > Novosphingobium. The sequence continues at coordinate 10,053 of JANORN010000049.1, forward strand.
TGAACCGTCCGCCCTGCCCGATGGCACGCTGGCGGGGGCGCGCGGCGGCAGCGGAAACTACTCGCTCGTCATTACCGGCAAGTCTGCTCATGCTGGTCGCAACCCGCATGAGGGGCGCAATGCGATTGTCGCCGCGGCGGCGCTCGTGCTTGGTCTCAAGGCGCTGGAGCGCGATGGGCTCAGCATCAACCCCGCGAAAATCGAGGGCGGCGCGGCCAACAATGTTGTGCCGGATCACGCGGTGTTGCGGTTCAATATTCGCCCGCGCGAACACGGTCTGATCGAACTGTTCGAGGCCGCGATCAAGGCCTTGATCGACAGGGTTTCGCACGACCACGAGGTGCTGGTCCACCGCCACGGCGGGATGAGCCGCCCGCCCAAACCGCTCGATGCCAAGGCGGAAAAGCTGTTCGGCTTGGTCAAGGAGTGCGGCGCGGCGCTGGGCCAGGCAATCCGCTGGCAAAGCTCGGGCGGGGTCTGCGATGGCAACAACATCGCCGCTTGCGGGGTGCCGGTGGTGGACACCATGGGCGTGCGCGGCGGTTCGATCCATTCCGCCGACGAATTCCTGATCGTTTCCAGCCTGGCTGAGCGCGCGGCGCTCTCAGCCCTCGTCCTCCATCGTCTTGCTGCCGGAGCTGCCCTGTGACCTTCGTAATCCGCGCCGCTGGCCTTGATGATCTGCAACATATCTATGAAATGGCCAAGCGCACTGGCGGCGGCTTCACTAACCTGCCGCCAGACCGCAAAGCGCTGACCGCCAAGCTGGAACGCTCGGCGGAAGCTTTTGCGCGGGTCGGCGACGATGTCGGAAATGACCTCTATGTGTTCGTGCTGGAAAACACCGCGACCGGCGAAGTGCGCGGGACCTGCCAGGTTTTTTCTTCGGTCGGGCTGAAATGGCCGTTTTATTCCTACCGGATCGGGGCCTTAACCCAGCACAGCGAAGAGCTGGGGCGCACTTTCCGCGCGGATATCCTGAACCTGTCAACCGATCTGGAAGGGGCCTCCGAAGTCGGCGGGCTGTTCCTGCACCCGGGTGAGCGCGCCGGGGGCCTGGGTATGTTGATCGCCCGCAGTCGCTATTTGTTCATCCGCAATCACCGCAGCCGCTTTGCCGACCGGACGCTCGCCGAACTGCGCGGAGTGATTGATGAAGCTGGTGGCTCGCCGTTCTGGGACGGGGTCGCGGGGCGGTTCTTCGGGATGAACTTTCAAGACGCGGATGAATTCAACGGCAAGCATGGCAATCAGTTCATCGCCGATTTGATGCCCAAGCACCCGGTCTATATCGCGATGCTGTCCGAACATGCCCGCGCGGTGATCGGGGTTCCGCATCCATCGGGCCGGGCCGCAATGCGGATGCTGGAAAATGAAGGGTTTGCCTGGGAAAATTACATCGATATCTTCGATGGCGGACCCAGTATGACCGTGCGCACAGATCAAATCCGCTCAGTCCGCGAGGCACAGGATGATCGCATCGTCGCGCTGGACGCTGGACTGGGCGAGCACGGCACTGGCGAGAAATTCCTGATTTCGACCGGACGCTTCGCTGATTTCCGCACCGCTTATGGCTGGGCGGAAAATCGGGACGGCGGGATTGCGCTCGATCCCGCCAGCGCCGCCGTGCTCCGCGTTGGCCCCGAAGATCTGGTCACGCGAGTGCCGCGGTGGTGACCATGGCGGCGGTCGAGATCAACTTTGACGGTATCGTTGGCCCCAGCCACAACTACGCGGGGCTCAGCCTGGGCAACATCGCCTCGGCCTCTAACGCGGGCGAAGTCTCCTATCCTCGCGCCGCCGCATTGCAAGGACTGGCGAAGATGCGCCACAACCTGGACTTGGGGCTGGCGCAAGGGTTCCTGCTGCCCCTGCCCCGCCCCAATGCTGCGTTCTTGCACAGCATCGCCGCCGATGGCAGCGAGGACCCGCGCCTACTAGCCGCCGCCTGGTCCGCCAGCGCGATGTGGACCGCCAATGCCGCGACGGTCTCGCCCGGCGCTGATACAACCGACGGCCGCTGCCACCTGACCGCTGCCAATCTGGTGACGATGCCGCATCGTTTGCAAGAATGGCCCGATACCCTCCGGCAATTGCAGCTGGCCTTTGGCAATGAGCAGGCCTTTGCCGTCCACGCCCCGGTCCCGCCCTGCTTCGGCGATGAGGGCGCGGCCAACCACATGCGGATGAGCGTGCGGCATGACGCGGCGGGCATCGAGATCTTTGTCTATGGCCGCAGCGGCGGCCCCTTCCCCGCGCGCCAGCACGAGCAGGCCGGCCGTGTTGTCGCCCGCCGCCATGGGCTTGATCCGGCGCGGGTGCTGTTCGTCGAGCAAAACCCCGCTGCAATCGCCGCCGGAGCCTTCCACAACGATGTTGTCGCGGTGGCCAATGAGCGCGTGTTGTTCACACATGAGCAGGCCTTCGCCGATCCGGATGGCACTTACGCGGCGATCCGTGAACGCTTGCCTGAGGCCGAAATCGTGGTGGTTCCCGCAGCTGCGGTCAGCCTGGCGGATGCGATCAGCTCCTACCTGTTCAACGCCCAGTTGCTGACTCTGCCGGGCGGAGAAATGGGCCTGGTGATCCCGCTGGAGGCGTGGAACAACCCGCCGGTGCGGGCGTGGCTCGACGGGATGCTCGCCAGCAATGGGCCGATCCGGCGGGTGCTGCCGGTTGATGTCCGCCAATCGATGGCCAACGGCGGCGGCCCGGCCTGCTTACGGCTGCGGGTGGTGGCCGATCCGGCTGCCATCGATCATAGGTTTGTGCTTAATCCGGCCAAGGCGAGCATGATCGAAGCGGTGATTGCGCAGCACTGGCCAGAGCAGATTGCGCCGGGCCAAATTGGCGATCCGGTGCTCGCCTCCCAGATCGTCGCCGCGCGCGCCGCGCTGCTCGCCGCACTGGATTTGCGCGAATTAACCTGACTTCTGTCGGTGCGGCTTACATCACGCCGCTGTGTTAACCAGCGCTTCCCGCAGCGCCCCGCATCTGGCATGAACATTGCGAAGAACTATACCTAACCAGAGGTAAACCATGCTCCGCAAAATCGGCCGCCTGTTTGTGATCAAGACCCGGTTCGAAGCGGGGCTGATCATTTACGCGCTGGGGCTGGGCGCGGTCGAGCGTGGGCGGATCTATCTGGATGTGTTTCCGGGCACCGGCGGCTGGTTGCTGTTCGCCGCCTGCACCGGATCGGTGTTTCTGGCCGGAGCCAAGATGTTCGACTGCATCCGCCTGGAAAAGCGGGTCGCGGAACTGACTGCACAACTGGAAGGCTAAAGTGGGGGTTTCTGTTGCCCGGCACCCCCGGGCCGCTGGTCTCCGTTCTGTTGCCCGGTCGGTCCAACCGCGTTCTAACTTTGTAACTTCAGGGCGTTAGCCCCTAGAATTACGCTGCGAGAGCAAGTGCGTCGTTGTCGTTTGCACTTATGCGTTTTGAGCCTTGAACGGGTTACTCAGCCCGGGCAAAAACAACGCTTTTTAACACACGTCGATCCTAGTTCGGCCCCGTCATCATCCCTGCCTGGGCAGGTCTGGTGGTGGAGCCGCCGGGTACCGCCCCCGGGTCCGCTGTGCCTATTGCACGCTGCAATTTATCACCATAGCCGGGCGAACCCGGCAGGGCTGATATAAGGAACAGCCACGCAAAAGAAAAGGGGCGGCGACGCGTGCTGCGCCCCCGCCCCTGCAAAGCAGCGAAACCGCTCAGCTTTTCTTGAGCGAATCCCGGATTTCGGTAAGCAAATCCACTTCGCTCGGCCCTGCGGCGGGTGGCGGCATGGACTTGTTGGCCTGCCGGACGATCATAAAGATCACCAGCGCCAGGATCAGGAAATTGATGATCGCAGTCGCAAACGATCCCCAAGCCACTACGTTCGCCCCTGCGGCTCTGGCGGCTTCCAGTGTTGCACCTTCCGCTACAGTCCCGCTCAATACGGTATACTTGTTCGAAAAATCGACATCGCCAATGACCGCACCGATCACCGGCATGATCACATCATCGGTCAGCGATGATACGATCTTGCCGAACCCTGCGCCGATGATCACCCCGACCGCCAGATCGAGCACGTTGCCGCGCGCGATGAATGCTTTGAATTCCGACCCGATAGACATTTTTTGTACTCCCCTCGCCTCCTCCATTGAGGCTGCCGGGACGCTGCCACAAACGGCATGACGTCACAACAGTCGATGCAGTCTCCGCGTTTCAGCGCCAAGCCCTTGAAAGCCGCTGGCAACAGGTTACATCTGCACCACCAGCGCGGTCTGTGCCGCGCGCTAGCTTGAGGTTGCACGATGACCGCTTCATTCGTTTCGCGTTATGGCCGTATCGCTCTGGTTTCCGGTGCCGCGCTCTCGCTGGCTGGCTGCGGGCTCAACAGCGTGCCGACGGCTGAGGAAGCTGTGAACGCCCGGTTCGGCGATATCCAGGCGCAATTGCAGCGCCGCAGCGATCTGGTCCCCAATTTGGTCGAAACGGTGAAGGCGGCGGCGGCCTCCGAATCGGCAATCCTCACCAACGTGACCCAGGCGCGCGCCGCCGCGACCTCAATCAACATTACCACCGATGATCTTTCGGATCCGGCAGTGTTTGAAAAGTTCCAGGCCTCGCAAAACCAGCTGACCCAAGCGCTGGGCCAGCTGCGGACCGTGGTAGAAAACTATCCGGCCCTGCAAAGCCAGCGCGGGTTTAACGAATTGTCTGCGGAATTGGCCGGAACCGAAAACCGGATCAACGAAGCGCGTTTGAAGTACAACGGCGCGGTGCAGGAATATAACACCACCATCCGCACCTTCCCCGACGCGATCGGCGCGAAGATCTTTTACGGAGCCAAGCCAAAGCTGCAATTCGCGGCGGAAGCAGCGGCCCAAAGCGCACCGAAAGTGAACTTCGGCACCGGCCCAGCGGCCGCTCCGGCTGGCGCGAATGATAACGCCGCCAAGCCCGCCGCACCCGCTGCGTCCAGCGCCGCGACAAACTGAGCCGGACCATGGCGGAGCGCGCCTTGCGCCGCCTGCTGCGTACAATGGCAGTTTTCCCGCTCGCTGCGGGAACACTGGCCTGTGCGCAGCCCACTCAGCCTGCTCAGCCCGCAATGCCTCGCCCGGATGGCCCCATCGGGGACTACGCCGCAGTGCTGCCCAGCGGGCCAGAAGCTGCGCTTGATGCAAAGCTGCGCGGGTTCTTCGCCGCCAATTGCATTGCCTTGATCGTTGCGACGACCCCAAGCCTGAAAGGACAGCCGATTGCGCAATATGCCAACGAGCTGGCCCGAAGCTGGAACATCGGCGACCGGCACACGGCGCAAGGAATCCTGTTGTTGGTTGCACCCAATGATCGCAAGCTGAGAATTGAAATCTCCAGCGCGGTCAACCGGGTGATCACGGACGAAATCGCCTCTGAAATCATCCGAGGCACGATTACTCCGCTCTACCGGAAGGGCGATCTGGCTGGCGGGACGATTGTCGGGGTTGACGCGCTGATATCTCGTCTCGACGCTGGGCGCGGTACTGACAGTCTGGATCGGACGTCCTGCCACGAACCAAAGGGCACTGCCGGATGAACGTGTATCGCACCGCAATTTTGTGGCTGCTGGCTTTGGTCACATTTGGCAGCAGCCCCGCCTGGGCAGAACTGCCGCCGCGTCCGACCGGGCCGGTGGCAGACCTCGCGGCGATCATTCCGGATGATCAGGAAGCTCAGCTGGATGCCCGATTGCGGGCTTACAACAAGGCAACCGGGCGCGCGGTGATTGTTGCCACGGTGCCCTCGCTCGATGGCCAGGATGTGGCGCGCTATGCACAGGAGCTAGCGCAGGCGTGGGACATTAGCGGCAAGGAAAGCACCGAAGGTGTATTGCTGCTGGTCGCGCCGACCGAACGCAAGCTGCGGATTCACGCCGCGATCGGATCGCAGGGCCGCTTGCCCGATGGGCTGGCCAGCCGGATCATCCGCGAAACGATCACCCCGCGCTTCAAAGCCAAGGATTTTGGCGGCGGGATCAGCGCGGGTGTCGATCAGATCATCACCCAACTGGATCGCGACCCAACTGACGCCAAGGCCGTGGCCGAAGCAGCGGAGGCGGCGCAGGCCGATCGCGCTGCGTCTGGCGGCGGGACCAGCGTGATCGGTGTCATCTTCTGGATCGTGCTGGTCGTGTTCCTGATTATGGTGATCGCCCGCAGCCGCCGCCGCTCTGGCGGGCACCGCAGCCCTTACAAGCGCGGGATCGATCTGTGGGACATCGGCGAATTTGCCGCCAACGTTGCCGCCAATGTCGCGATTAACGCCGCCTTTAACGGCAATGGCGATGGTGGGTTTGGCGGCGGCGGCGGCGGAGACAGCGGCGGCGGGTTCGGCGGGTTCGGCGGCGGCGGCGGCGGATTTGACGGCGGCGGCGCCTCGGGGGACTGGTAATGGCACGGCGGACGGCAATCCATCTGAGCGCGGACGATCACGTACGGATCTCAGCAGCGGTCGCTGCGGCCGAAGGCACCAGTGCGGGGGAGATAGTTACCATCGTGGCTGATCGCTCGGACGGTTACACCGATGTCGCGCTGGCCTGGGCTGCGTTTGCCGCGCTGACGGCCCTGACCCTGCTTTCGCTGCTCCCCGATGTCTTTTTGGGTCTCTACGACCGCGTGCTGGGGGATTGGGGCAGCGAATGGAGCCATCGCGGCATCCTCGCTTTCGCGGCGACGCTGACCATCCTCAAGTTCCTGGGCGTGCTGGCGGCGCAGCTGTGGCAGCCGCTGAAGTTCTGGCTAGTGCCCAAAAGTGTGCGCGCGGCGCGGGTGCGTGACCGCGCGGTGACGCTGTTCAAGGTGGGGGCCGAACGGCGCACTACCGGGCGGACAGGCGTACTGATCTATCTCTCGCTGCGTGAACACCGCGCCGAAATCGTCGCCGATGCAGCGATCGCCAGCAAGGTTGCCCCCGCGGTCTGGGGCGCGGCGATGGCGGCCATGCTGGAGCCGATCCGCGCCGGGCAGCTGGCCGACGGAATGATCGCCGCGATTGGCGAAGTCGGCACGGTGATCGCTGCGCATTTCCCGCGCGCAGCGGACGACGTCAACGAACTGCCCGACCGGCTGATCGAAGTGTGAGCGCCAGCGATCGTGAACAGACCGTCTGGCAGGGCAAGTTCATCACCGCCAAGACCAAGGGCAAATGGGAATATGTCAGCCGCGCGCGCAATATGGGCGCGGCGGTAATCCTCGCCATTGATGCCGAGCAGCACGTCCTGCTGGTCGAGCAATTCCGCGTGCCGCTGGGCAAGTCTTGCATTGAACTGCCCGCCGGATTGATCGGTGATGACGCGGGCAACGCCGGCGAAGACCCGGTTGCCGCCGCCCAGCGCGAACTGGAAGAGGAAACCGGCTATCGCGCTGGTCGAATGACCGTGGTGGGCGAATTCTATTCCTCCCCCGGCATGGTCAGCGAAGCCTTCACCTTGCTGCGCGCGCACGATCTGGTCAAAGTGGGCGACGGCGGCGGGGTGGACGGCGAGGAGATCGTTGTCCATCGTGTGGCGTTGGGCGCACTGCAGGGCTGGTTGGAGCAATGCCGCGCGCGCGGTGCGGGGATCGACGTGCGGCTGCTATTGCTGCTCGGCGGGCAGATTTTGAGAGAGGATTGAACTATGGCAGGACGCGTTGCGGGCAAGAAGGCCCTGATTACCGGAGCCGCGCAGGGGCTTGGCGCGGCGCATGCGCGGTTGCTGGCCGAACAAGGCGCGCAGGTGCTGCTGACCGATGTCAACGGCGCCGGTGCGGCGGAACAGGCTGCGGCGATCAACGCTGATCTGGGCGCGGGCACCGCCTTTGCAATGCAGCATGATGTCACCAGCGAAAGCGCCTGGGAAGCGGCAGTCGCGATGGCGGCGGACAGCATGGGCGGCTTGTCCGTGCTGGTGAACAACGCCGGCATTGGCGTGCGCGGGAATATCGAAACCTGCACGCTGGACGAATGGCACCGCGGTTTTGCGGTCAATGTCGATTCGGTGTTTCTCGGCTGTCAGAAGGCGCTGCCCCTGATGAAAGACCACCAGCCCGGTTCGATCATCAACATCTCCTCGATCGCCGGCCTGATCGCCAGCGATACCATGCCAGGCTATAACGCCAGCAAGGCGGCGGTGTGGATGCTGTCCAAATCGGTCGCGCTGTACTGCGCCAAGATGGGCTGGGATATCCGCAGCAACTCGGTCCACCCGACCTTTGTCGATACGCCAATTCTGGATGGCATGGTCGCCAGTTCGGGCCGCGAGAAGAGCGTCATCATGGACAAGCTCTCGCGCCAGATCCCGCTCAAGCGCGTCGGTGCACCGATCGAGATCGCCAACGGCGTGCTTTATCTGGCGAGCGACGAGAGCCGGTTCATGACCGGGGCCGAACTCAAACTCGACGGCGGCATCTCGGCGATGTAGGGTCTCCCGCATGGGGGATCCTGCAACCAAGTCACCGCGCACGTACCGCGTCACCTCGTTTGACGTGGCCGCCGAGGCCGGGGTCAGCCAATCGACCGTCAGCCGCGCGCTGGCGGGCGATCCGGTGGTCAGCGAAGCGACCCGGCTGCGCGTGGCCGAGGCCGCCAAGCGGCTCAACTATTACGTTGACAACAACGCGGCGCGGCTGCGCACCGGCAAGACCGGGACGCTGGCAGTGGTCGTGATCTGCCGCCCCGACGAAGACCGCAAAGACCTCAATCCGTTCACCTATTCGCTGCTCGGCACGATCTGCGCGGCGGCGTCCAGCCGCGGCTATGAAACACTGGTTAGCTTTCAGGACGGCCCCAACAATCTGGCGGGGCGGTACGAGGAACAGCGCAAGGCCGACGGCCTGATTGTGATCGGCACCACGCAAAACTTGCCCGCCTGGGACTATTACCGCGATCTGAGCCAGGCGGGGATGCACTGGGTCTGCTGGGGCAGCCCGTTTGACGATCTGGAATGGATCCGCTCAGACAACCACGCCGGGGCACGGCTGGCGGCGGACCATCTGATCGCCGCAGGCTATCGCCAGATCGCCTGCATCGGCGCAGAAAGCTCGCTCCAGCGCCAGTTCAAGGAACGCTGCGACGGCTTCAGTGAGCGCCTGATCGAAGTCGGGCTGTCGCCGTATCTGATCGAAATCGAGGACGATCTCGCCCGGCAGGAGCAAGGCCGCCGCGCGGTGCAGACGCTGCTCGCCAGCGGCCAGTCGTTCGACGCGGTGTTCGCCGTCTGCGACGAAATCGCCCTAGGAGCGCTACACGAATTGACCGAACAGGGCCGCCGGGTGCCTGACGACGTCGGCCTGATGGGGTTCGACGGAATCCGCGCCAGCGCCCACGCCATGCCCCCGCTTTCCACCATCCAGCCAGATTTCGCCGCCGCCGGGGCGCTGCTGGTCGACAAGCTGCTCGCTACCATTGCCGGCGAACCGCACGATCAACGCCGGGTGCCGGTGACGTTGCTAGCCCGGGCGAGTACGCGGCGCGATTGATCCTCATTCGTATGCAACCGATTGCAGAAGCCGGTCTGCTGTGCAAACGGACTGGCTGGACGATAGGTGACTGCACATGAGCAAACAATTGATCGGGGCGATTGAGGCGGGCGGGACCAAGTTCGTGCTTGCCGTGGCGCGCGCAGATGGCACGGTCATCGCCGAAACCCGGATCCCGACCCAGACCCCGGCGGAGACCTTCCCCGCCATCGCCGCGTTCTTTCAGGCAGCGGTGGCCCAGCATGGCGCGCTGTCCGCCTTGGGCGTGGCAAGCTTTGGCCCGATTGACATCGATCCCGCCTCGCCCGCCTATGGCACCTTCACCACCACTCCCAAGCCCGGCTGGAGCGGGGCGCGGTTCCATGACGTGCTGAGCCAGTTTAGCGCGCCGATTGTGGTCGATACCGACGTTAACGGCGCGGCGCTGGGCGAATGGTCCGCCGGCGCTGGCCAAGGCACCCGCACCTTGGCCTACACCACCGTCGGCACTGGCATCGGCACCGGGATCGTCCAGGCGGGGCGGCCGTTGCTGGGGTTCTCGCACTATGAAACCGGCCACATCGCCATGGCCCGCGATGCCCTGCTTGATCCCTTCCCCGGCACTTGCCCGTTCCACGGCGATTGCCTGGAAGGTCTTGCCAGCGGCCCGGCGATCGAAGCGCGCTGGGGCACCAGTCTGTCCAAGCTAGCTTCGCCGGCGGAGCAGGTCACGATCATCGCTGGCTACCTCGCGCAACTGGCGACCAATCTGGTGCTGCTGCACATGCCCGACCGGCTGATCTTTGGCGGCGGGGTGATCAAGGCCCCTGGCCTGATCAAAACCCTGCGGCTTGAGACGGAACGCCGCCTGGGCGGCTATGTCCAGGCGGCGCAGCTTGATCCGGGATTGGAACGCTACATCGTGACCCCAGGCCTTGGCGACCAGGCCGGGATTACCGGCGCGGTGCTGCTGGGCAAAAGCGCGCTTTAGGCTTCAAGTGGTTTCCGGCGTTGCAGGCCCGAGCGCTTGCAGCTCGCCACCAACACCCCCGCCTGATTCCAAGCCTCGTGCCGGTAAGTCACAATCCCGGCGTCGGGCCGCGACTTGCTGGCGCGCAAGTCCAGAACTTCGGTAACGATCCGCAAAGTATCGCCGACAAACACCGGCGCGGGAAAGCGCACTTCATCCCAACCCAAGTTCGCTACCGCCGTGCCCAGCGTGGTGTCATTCACCGAAATCCCGACCATCAGCGACAAGGTGAAGCACGAATTGACCAGCACCCGCCCAAATTCGCTGTCCGCCATTGCATGAGCATCCAGATGCAGCGCCGCCGGATTATGCGTCAGCGTGGTGATCAGCACATTGTCGGTTTCAGTCACCGTTCGCCGGATCGGATGATCGAACCGCTGCCCCACCGAAAGTTCATCAAACCACAGTCCGGCCATTGCTTGTTCCCCGAAAGCCCGCGCGAGCCAAGCCATGCCAGAGCTGGGGCATGGAGGAAACCGCTAAGCTGGCCTTTGCGCAGTCAGTCCGCCATTCCACGCGGTTTACGCCCGGCGGCAAAATCAGCGCGCAGCGCGTCCAGCTGGTGCAGCGCATCGACATAGCGCCGCGCGTCCTTGGCCGCTATCGCACCCTCCGCCAGCGTCAGGCCGCTTCCCGCCGCCGCCGCGATAAGCTCGTCCACCTGCTCCTCGCTCAGCCGCTTGGCTTTGGCATGGTCCGCCGCGCGCGCGGCATAGGCTTGGTCGAGCGCGGCATAGCCCTGCGCCTCGCCCGCCAGCCGCAGCCCGCGCGCGGTCGGCCAGGCCATCATATAGCCGATGGCATTGCCATATTCGGCGTCGTTCCACTTGCCCCGGATCGCGCACATCCGGGATTGCAGGCCCAGCACCATCCAGTTCAGCTTGTCCGCCGCCGCCTTCGCAACGGCTTCATCGGCCGCGCCCAATTGTGCCATAGTGCGCGCCTGCTCGTCGGTGAACATGGCTTCGATGCAGCGCAGTTCGCTGGCCGGTTTCGCCGCCGCTGGGCTGCCCAGCATAGCGATAAACAGCAGACCGGCAATCAGCAGACCGGCGCCCAGCTCTCGCAATCCAATCATGCCGCGCAGTTTTTCCTGGTTAGTCATCTTGGCTGGTTAGTCATCTTGGCTGATTAGTCACCGCACCCAGCCTGACTGGTCAAGCCCCGCTTGGCAAGCGGGACGGACGCGCGCCCCGCCAGCGTGCTTCAGAGCTGCGGTCCGTTCTGGTCCGGCTCATCCAGCAGCGAACTGACCGCAGCAGTGACGATCAAAAAGGCGGTTACCGCCACGCCCAGCCGGATGGTCTGGTCATTCCCGCTCCAGCCAAACAAGTAAATGTCTGAAATGATCACCAGCGCAGCCCCTGCAACCCCGATCAGCAAACTTCGCATTGCGATCTCCGTTCCTATTTTCGTGACCATCGGGTAACGATACTTTGATTGCAAGCCCTGAAAGCAGCTATTCGTTTGCAAATCACGAATAAACCCCGGATTTCCACCAATGTGACATTTGTCACATTCCGGAATACTGCCGCAAAACTTCGCTCAAATGATCGTGCGTCCGCTTGCCCCGATCGATGCAAAGTACCGCGCCATCGCCAAAGCGGCAGCGTCGGTCAGCACCACGAACGAACGGCGACGATCGCCTGCATCCTCTTCCCGCGCGATCAGCCGCGCGTCTTCCAGCATCCGGATCCAGCGCAGCGCCGTGGTAGGTGGCACCCCGGAGGCGAGGCACAGCGACGAGATCGACACCCGCCGCCGCTCCACCCGCGCGGCGGTCAGATCCAGCAGCATGTCCCACGCCGGATCGGCAAACAGGCTGCGCGACAGGAACTGCCCGCGCGCCTGCCGGTCGCGGATGATCCGGCGCAGCGTGCGCGCATCGGGCAAGCCGGGGCGAGCGGAGTGCGCCATTTTCACCACCTGGCCGACGCCGCCCCGGCCAGGCAATTGCTGGGCCACAATCGCCGAACCGCGCCCCCGATCCCGCACCCCATCTTGTCGTCTGCCGCCCATTTATCAGTAACCCACATGCAATTTCGCAATCCCGCCCCGCAGCGGGCGGGAAACATTCCATTAAATACATCCAATATGGAGTAATATTCTGAGATATTTGGATAATTGTCAAACGCAGTTGAGTCCATTTCGGATAGAGTCTTGCCATCAACTTGCCGAAACTGCTGATTTCCTTAGGGGTGTAGCAACCAAGCAAGAATTGCGGAACGCGCGCCCGCAGCGCCCGTTCCGGCACAATCCGCTGGCCGCGCGCACCGCGGAACTTGACGAAGTTCACAGGGTCTCGCGCGCTGCATAATCATCATCGTCGTCTTCGTCATCATCATCGATAGCATCGTCGCTGCAATCGCCCGGCACCTCAGCGTCGCTCATCGGATCGGCCACTGCACCGCGCGGGTGCCAGCCGGGATTGGCCGCCGCCAGTGCGGCCTGCTCAGCTGCATTGGCGAGCCCGAAGGCCGCACGCCGGTACAGCGCCAGCCGCGCCACCCGCGCCG
>JANORN010000050.1:0-3402 GCA_031415355.1 Novosphingobium sp.
CGGTTGCCGGGCAGCTGGCCGGGATTGAACCGAGCATTGGCCAGGGCAGCGGGGTCATTCAGCGCCAGCAGGCCGCCTTGATGATCAATGTGTTCGTGGGTGAACAGCACCAGTCCCGCACCACGTAGCTGAGCATCGATCTGCTGCTGCGCTGTCGCATCGTAATCCGAAAACTGCATTGCTTCGGCGGCTTGCCGCGACAGGCCGCTATCGATCATCACCGGTTGTCCGCCCGGCACTGGCAAGCGAAACGCCATGACCGCGGTTTCGCGCTGGCGCGGGGCGAGGCCCGCCGCGAACAGTGTGGCGGGCACTGCACGACCCGTCACGCGTTCGACTTCGACGGCGCTGGGGGCTTGGCCGGGCATGGCCGCCGCCAGCGCGCGCAATTGCGCCACCGTGATCGGCTTGGGCGGGTCATTGCCGGGGCGATTGTCCACCAGCAGCCAGTATCCCGCTGCAACCAGCACCACCAGCAGCACGAGCAGCCCACGTTTGACGATCCGCATGATTCAGAGCTCCTCCCGCTCGGTCAGACCGTGGTCTTGGAGTACGACCGCCAGCAAGGCAACGCTTTCGTCCAGCCGGGTGAACACCGCCCGGTCTGGCCGCGCGCGTTCCATCGGCTGGCCCTGAGTCAGCACCGTGATGCGCCGGGCGATTCCTGATGCGCCGTGGACGAACTGCGTGCCGGGCGCGAAGACGGCAGCCAGCTCGGCCTCAACCAGCGGAAAATGCGTGCAGGCCAGCACGACGATGTCGATCTCCGCGCCGCCCGGCTGGTCGGTCAGCGCGGCCGCCGCGCGAGCATAGACCGCCGGATCTACCGGCTCGCCGCGCAGCTTGGCCTCCGCTGCCCCGACCAGTTCGGGGGCCGCAGCGCGGAGCAGCCGCTTACCCCCGGCAAACTCGGCTTCCAGCCGGTCCACATAGCCCTGCCGGATCGTCGCCGCCGTACCCAGAAAACCGATGGTGCCGCTGCGGGTCAGCATGGCGGCGGGCTTGATCGCGGGAACCGTGCCGACCACCGGTATCGCCAGCACATCGCGGACCATGGCGAGCGCGATAGTGGAGGCGGTGTTGCAGGCGATGCAGGCGAGGCGCGGACGATAGCGCTCGGTCATCCGCCCCAGCAGCCCCGCCACCCGCGCGGCGATCTCGGCTTCGCTTTTGGTGCCATAGGGCAGCCCGGCGTTGTCAGCGGCGTAGATCACCGGCGCAGCGGGCAAAGCTTTGCGCAATTCGGCGAGCACCGACAACCCGCCAACACCCGAATCGAACAGCAGGATCGGGGCGGCGGGGTCCATTCAGGGTTTGAGCAGCTTCGCCGGATAGTTGCGAAACTCCGCGTCTTTGGTGGCGATGGCCATGTCGCCGACCAGAGCCTGCGCGATAAGCATGCGATCAAACGGATCGCGGTGATGCAGCGCGAGCGTTCCCAGCATCGCAGCGTGTTCGGCGCGAAACGGCAGAGCTTCGAGGTTCAGATCGGTCAATGCCTTGTCGAATCCCTCAGGAATGGTGAGCTTACCGATGCTTTGTTTGATATTAAGTTCGGCGAGGCAGATTGCGCTCAGCCAAATCCGATTGCGACGGTTTTCAAGCTGCCCGGCAAACCCGGCAGGTAACCGGTTTGGGGCGGTGATCGACCAGAAGACGATATGAGTATCGAGCAGAATATCCATGGCCAGCGTAGATGTCTTGGCGGCGATCTAGTCAATGATGCCGAGCGCGCGCGCTTCTGCTTCTGGCCACTCATCGAAATCGTCGGCCATCCAACCTTGGCCTTCCAGCGCACCTAGTTTGCGCACGCCCAAACCCGAACCGTGCTGTGTTGACTTTTTCGCAATCGGCGAGAGGTTTGCAACCGGCCGACCGGCGCGACCGATTACCACTTCCTCACCCCGCTCGACCATTGCAAGCAACTTGGAGAGATTGGCCTTCGCCTCAGTTACAGTCACCAGCGTCATGGATTGACTATAAACTAGACTAGACCAGACCTGCAAGCGCGACTTGCGGAAAATGGAACAAAGCGCTAACCCTTTGAGCAAGGAGAGCTCTGGATGTCGCAGCCTATCGAACCCATTCTGGCACTGGCGCTCGGTTACCTGCTTGGCTCGGTGCCGTTTGGCCTGATCCTGACGCGGGCGTTCGGTGCGGGTGATCTGCGCAGCATCGGTTCGGGCAGTATCGGCGCAACGAACGTTTTGCGGACCGGGCACAAGGGCCTGGCGGCGGCGACTTTGCTGTTTGATGCGGCCAAGGGTTTTCTGGCTGTGTGGATCGCGGCGCGCTGGCTGCCCGATTGTATTGGGTTTGCCGCTGTTGGCGCAATCCTCGGGCACTGCTTTCCGGTCTGGCTGAAGTTCAACGGCGGCAAAGGTTTCGCAACAGCGGCGGGGGTCTGTCTGGCGTTGTCGTGGCAGGTGCTGCTGGCAGCAGCAGCGATCTGGGCGGCAGTGCTGGCGCTGACGCGGATTTCCTCGGCATCGTCGATGGTATCGGTGCTTGGCGCGCTGGTTGCTGCGTGGTGGCTGGGGCTGACAACCCTGGTCCCGGTGTTCGCGGTCATCGCCGTGATCGTAATCTTTCAGCACCGCTCCAACATCGCGCGGCTCTGCGCCGGGACCGAGCCGAAAGTCGGTGCCAAAGGCTGATGGCTGACATTTCGCAAGCCGAGGCGTTCGCGCGGATCCGTCTGCTGCGCTCGCCCAATGTCGGCCCGGTCAGCTATGCGCAATTGCTGCGCCGGTTTGGCACGGCGGCGGCGGCGCTGGCGGCCTTGCCCGATCTGGCGGCGCGCGGCGGCGGGGCTTACCGTGTGGCCCCCGAGGCGCGGGTGGTGGAAGAGATCAACGCGGTCAGCCGCGCGGACGCACGCTATCTGTTCCACGATTCGCCAGACTATCCCGCGCTGCTGGCCGAGAGTGACAGTGCCCCGCCGATCCTGATCGCGCGCGGCGTGGCGGGTATCGCGGCGCAGCCTGCCGTGGCGATTGTCGGCGCGCGCAATGCCTCGGCGGCGGCGGTCAAGCTGGCGCGCGAATTCGGCGGCGCACTGGCAGAGGCGGGGCTGGTGGTGGTCTCGGGTCTGGCACGCGGGATTGATGGCGCGGCGCATCGCGGGGCCTTGGCGAATGGCGCGACCATCGGCGTGATCGCCAGCGGAATCGATGTGACCTACCCGCCTGAGCATCAGGACTTGCAGGAGGAGGTCGCGACCAAGGGCTTGCTGCTGACCGAACATCCCCCCGGCGCCGAACCGCTGGCGCGGCACTTTCCCGCGCGCAACCGGATCATCGCGGGGCTGGCGGCGGGGACGCTGGTGGTGGAAGCCGCGCCCAAGTCTGGCTCGCTGATCACCGCGCGATTGGCAGGGGAGGCCGGGCGCGAAGTGATGGC
>JANORN010000051.1:0-7840 GCA_031415355.1 Novosphingobium sp.
CCATTGCTGACCACCAAACGGGTCTACTGGAAGACCGCAACGCGCGAGTTGCTGTGGTTCTTGACCGGCGATACGAACATTCGCAGCCTGTGCCAGCAAGGGGTGCAGATCTGGACCGAATGGCCACTGGAGCGGTTCCAGCGCGAGACTGGGGAAATGCTCAGCAAGGAAGTCTTCTCGGACAGGATCGTTCAAAATGCCGACTTCGCGGCGCGCTGGGGCGATTTGGGACCGGTTTACGGCAAGCAATGGGTCGATTGGCCAACCTATGCACCAGACGGCACCGGCCTGTTCAAATCGGGCAAGGGCATCAATCAAGTTGCCGAAGTGGTGCAGAGCCTGCGGACAAATCCGGGCAGTCGCCGCCATATTATCGAAGGCTGGAACGTCGCTGAACTTGACGCGATGGCGCTGCCGCCGTGCCACAAGAGCTATCAGTTCTATGTCGCCGACGGCAAACTGTCGGGTACGCTTTACCAGCGCAGCTGCGATTTGGGGCTGGGCTTTGCGTTCAACATTTGGTCGCTGGCAGCACTAATCCGGATACTGGCGCAGCAATGTGATCTGGAACCGGGAGAGGCGGTGTGGATGGGCGGCGATGTCCATCTCTATCTCAACCATGCCGAGCTGGTGGAGGAGCAGCTGGGCCGCGTGCCTTCCGGCGAAGCCAAGCTGAAGTTTGCGCGCAAGCCTGACAGCATGTTTGATTACCGGATCGAAGACTTCGTGGTCGATGGTTATGCGCCGCAATCGCACATCGCAGCTCCGGTGGCGGTGTAGTTGACGGGAACCTGACTTTGAAATAATATATCGCAGGTATGTAACATTGCTTCCGCATCTGTGGGAAGCGGGAGAGCGCGAGATGGCCCAGCGACCCGGTCCTGGCGAAGCACAGCGCGGCAACCTTGCGCCGCTATCCTTGCATGTGCCCGAACCGCCCTATCGGCCCGGCGATCCGGTTGACTATTCGTGGCTCGACATTCCGGCGGCTGGCACATTGCCGCGTCCGGATGAAGCCTGCGCAACCGTGGAAACCCATCCGTTGTGCCACGGCCTGATCCGGGTGCTGGACGATGAGCACCGCGCCGTCGGAGCCTGGGATCCGAAACTGGATGCCGATACCTTGCGCCGCATTCTGCGCATTATGGCGCTGACCCGCGCGTTTGACGACCGGATGTATCGCGGTCAGCGCCAGGGCAAGACCAGCTTTTACATGAAGTGCACCGGCGAGGAGGCGACCAGCGTTGCCTCAGCCTTCGCGCTGGCGGACGATGACATGGTGTTTCCCAGCTATCGCCAGCAGGGCATCCTGATCGCGCGCGGTTATCCGCTGACCGAGATGATCAACCAGATCTATTCGAACAAGGCGGACAAGCTGAAGGGCCGCCAGCTGCCAATCATGTACTCCAGCCGCGCGCATTCATTCTTCACGATCAGCGGCAACCTGGCGACGCAATTGCCGCAGGCGACGGGCTGGGCGATGGCGTCGGCGATCAAAGGCGATACCCGCATCGCCAGCACCTGGATTGGCGAAGGATCGAGCGCCGAGGGCGATGCCCATGCCGCATTCACCTTCGCCACGGTGTTCAACGCGCCGGTGGTGTTCAATATCGTCAACAACCAGTTCGCAATTTCGAGCTTTTCGGGCTTCGCCGGAGCGGAGCGCGCGACCTTTGCCGCCAAGGCGATCGGCTACGGGATTGCCGGATTGCGCGTCGATGGTAACGATGCGCTGGCGGTCTATGCTGCGGCGCGCTGGGCCGCCAACCGCGCGCGCGCCAATCAGGGCCCGACGCTGATTGAGCACTTCACCTACCGCGCCGAAGGGCATTCCACATCGGATGATCCGGGCCAATACCGCTCGGCGCATGAGCGCGAGGAATGGCCACTGGGCGATCCGATCATGCGGCTGAAGCGCCATTTGATCGCATTGGGCGAATGGTCGGTAGAGCAGCACGCGGTGATGGACACGGAGCTGGTCGAGTCGGTCAAGTTGGCGACCAAAGAGGCCGAAAAAAATGGCGTACTCGGCCACGGCTTGCACCATCCGTTCCACACCATGTTTGAAGATGTCTACGAGGAACTGCCATGGCACTTAGAGGAGCAGGCTGATCAGGCAATTCGCGAGCGGCGAATCAAATGGCCGGAATGGAAGGAATCATGAGCACAGTTGCTGTGCCCCCGCGCCGCTTGAACATGATCGAAGCGATCAACGATGCGCTGAGCGTGATGCTGGAACGCGACCCCAATGTGGTCGTGTTTGGCGAAGACGTCGGCTATTTCGGCGGGGTGTTCCGCGCCACGGCGGGCCTGCAAAATAAGTACGGTAAGAACCGGGTGTTCGATACCCCGATCAACGAATGCGGGATCATCGGCGCTGCCGTGGGGATGGGGGCTTATGGTCTGCGCCCGGTGCCCGAAATCCAATTCGCCGACTACATTTATCCGGGGCTGGACCAGCTAGTCAGCGAGGCTGCGCGGCTGCGCTATCGCTCGGCCGGGGAATTCATCGCGCCGATGACAGTGCGTTCGCCGTTTGGTGGGGGGATCTTTGGCGGGCAGACGCACAGCCAGTCACCCGAAGCGCTGTTCACCCACGTTGCCGGCCTGAAGACGGTGATCCCGTCCACCCCCTACGATGCCAAGGGCCTGCTGATTGCGGCGATCGAAGACAACGATCCGGTGATCTTCTTTGAACCCAAGCGGATCTACAACGGACCGTTCAGCGGGTTTTATGACAAGCCGGTTGAACCTTGGGCGCGCCATGCCGATAGCGAAGTGCCCGAAGGCCACTACCGGATCCCGCTGGGCAAGGCGCGGATTGTGCAGCCGGGTGAGGCGCTGACCGTGCTGGCCTATGGCACGATGATCCACGTGACCCAGGCGGTGATGCGCGAAAAGGGCATCGACGCCGAAATTATCGATCTGCGCACGCTGGTCCCGCTGGATATCGAGACTATTGAAGCCTCCGTGCGCAAGACCGGGCGCTGCATGATCGTTCACGAAGCCACCCGCACCGGCGGCTTTGGCGGCGAACTGTCCGCGCTGGTCCAGGAACGCTGCTTCTATCACCTGGAAGCCCCAATCGAGCGGGTGACCGGGTTCGACACGCCCTATCCACATAGTCTGGAATGGGCTTATTTCCCCGGTCCCGTTCGCATTGGCGAAGCAGTTGACCGGTTGTTGAAGGCGTAAGATCATGAGCAAATTCACCTTCCGGCTGCCCGATATCGGCGAAGGCATTGCCGAGGCTGAAATCGTCGCCTGGCACGTCAAGGTCGGCGACCGGATCGAAGAAGACGGCAAGATCGCCGACGTGATGACGGACAAGGCCACGGTCGAGATGGAAAGCCCGGTGACTGGCACCGTGCTGGAAGTGGCCGGCGCCGAAGGCGACATGATCGCAATCGGTTCGCCGTTGGTGGTGATCGAAGTTGAGGGAGATGGGGCAGAGGGTGCGGACGACCCTTCGACAGGCTCAGAGCAAACGGAAGTTGTGAGCGAACCAAAGCCAGCGGCAGACGCTGCAAGTGGTGCTTCGACAGGCTCAGCACGAGCGGACCTCAATTTAGATTCAACTGAATTAAAAAGCACTTCTGAACCCAAACTAACACCCGCTCAGGCTGAGCCTGTCGAGCCGAAGGCGGCCGTAGGCCAACCCCCAAGCGCGGCCCCGGCAGCCAAGGTATTAGCCTCACCCGCCGTCCGCCAGCGCGCCGCCGACCTCGGGATCGATCTCGCGCAAGTCAAACCCGGCCAGGAAGGGCGTGTGCGGCATACCGATCTCGACGCGTTCCTGAGCTACAACGGTGCCTACCGCGGTGCCGGGGTCAAACGCCCCGATGAAGCAATCAAGGTGATTGGCCTCCGCCGACGGATTGCCGAGAACATGGCTGCAGCAAAGCGCAATATCCCGCACTTCACCTATGTCGAAGAATGCGATGTGACCGCGCTGGAGGAAATGCGTGCGCAGCTCAATTCTGCGCGCGGCGGAGTTGATGACCCTCGGCCAAAGCTGACCTTGCTGCCGCTGCTCATCGCCGCGATCTGCCGCACGCTGCCGCAGTTCCCGATGCTCAACGCGCGCTATGATGATGAGGCGGGGGTGGTAACGCGCTACGGCAGTGTCCACCTGGGCATGGCGACCCAGACCGACGGCGGGCTGATGGTGCCGGTGATCCGGGATGCGCAGGACCGCAATCTTTGGCAACTCGCGCGCGAAATAGGCCGGCTGGCTGAGGCCGCGCGCACCGGCAGTGCCAAAAGTGAGGAACTGTCGGGCTCGACCCTGACCATCACCTCGCTCGGCCCCTTGGGCGGGGTCGCGACGACGCCGGTAATCAACCGTCCGGAGGTCGCGATCATCGGCCCGAACCGGATTGTCGAGCGCCCGATGTTTGTAAGCGATGGACTTGGCGGTGAGCGGATCGAGAAGCGCAAGCTGATGAACGTATCGATCAGCTGCGATCACCGCGTGGTTGATGGCTGGGATGCGGCCAGCTATATTCAGGCGCTGAAAAAGCTGCTGGAAAAACCGGTGCTGCTGCTGGCGGATTGAGGGACTATAGTGCGCTGAATCAGCGCACTATCGCGCTATAGGCGATCCGGCCTGTTCCGCGCGCGGCCAAGGCAGCAGGGACTTGCCAGCGAACATGGGTGACGTCTTCCGGCGTTGCCAAGCGTTCGCCGCTGCGCAATTCGCCGATCCGGCCCCAGCTGCGACCGCGATCGACCGAGACTTGCTCGTCGCCATTGGCGGTTCCTTGGAAATAGACCGAGCGGGGGAGGGGATTTGTCACTGTAAACGGTCCACTGCCGGCGCTGCGTTGCCAACTGACTACATAAATCACCCGGTCGCCGCGATTAAGCGTGTTGGCAGGTTCTAACCGCCGGGAACCTTGATCGAGCCGTTCGACAAAAGCCGTGCTATCCAGGGAAACGATTGGTTCAGCCTGCGCGGTTTGCGGCACGGCCAACGATACTGCGGCCAGCAGGCCATAGCCTGCAAATGCTGCAAGCGTGCGAGTGAAAGACACGAACTGAAACCCCCTTCGACCGCCCCAAAAGGCCATGTTCCGCGCTTAGCGGACAAGCGGCAAAGGTTTGGTTAACGCGGGCTTTCGCATGTTTGCGGAAAGGCCACAGCAGGCCTCAAAATGACTGCGCGAAGGCGGTTGACAGCCTCTGTCCGCTGGCCTAGTGGCGCTGCTCCCAAGTGGCACCGCTTGTTTGTGGGCGGGTGTAGCTCAGTTGGTTAGAGTGCCGGCCTGTCACGCCGGAGGTCGCGGGTTCGAGCCCCGTCACTCGCGCCACTTGGGAATTTTCTGTCGATTTGGGATGGTGTGGCCTAGCGCCAGTGGCCGGTTTCCATCCAGCGAAGATAGCGCTTCAACGGCAGGATCCAAATCAATCCGATCATCAGATAGACCGGCACTTGCGCCAGGCCAGGCCAATGCTGCACCAGCGGCGGAATCAGCCAAGCGACCAGTAGGCCATAGACCGTCAATGCCAGACACAGCGCCAGAACGCCCAGCGGGATTCGCAGTGTCGGTTCTTTGCGCATCAGAATGGTCCGTAAAGGCGTGAAGGGGTGGCGATTGCGCGCAAGGGAATGTCGTGCGCTTCCTGGGGTAGTGCGTCGCACAGCTGGCTATCCCAGGCGACCCCGATTGGCACCACCGCCGGGTGCTGCGCCAGATAGCGATCATAGTGTCCTGCACCTTGACCAAGCCGTGCGCCTTGCGCGGTGAAACCCAACACTGGAACAAGCAGGACATCCGGCGAGACCGCAACGGCATCAACCAGCGGCTGGCGGCCGCCATAGGGAGCAGGAGTGAGCAGTTCTTCGTCAAAGGGGTTTTCCCAGAGCCGAAACTCCATGTCGTCACCGCGCGCCGCGAACCACGGCAAGGCCAACTGGTGACCGCGCTCAAAATACCACTGTGCATACCGCGTCGGCGGCGCCTCGCTGCTCACCGGATCGTAGAAGCCGATCATCGCACCAGGCCGAATTAGCGCGGCCAACGGGCCGGGCGGCACGCGAAACAGCAGGGCTTTGACCCCATCTGCAAGCGCCGCCACTTCGGCAGTCCGGCGTTTGCGCAGTTCGCTGCGCAAGGCCTGCTTCTCAATCATGCGTGCTCCCTACGGATGGGGTGACGGGACCACCATGGGCCGTTGCCGGGAAATCCTCTGACGCGTTCACGTCAGGTGGGAACCGTGTGTGCCAGACCAGGGTCGGACCAGGGACAGCCCCCATGGATTTGCTTATAGCCTCAGGGATTTTCGAAGGCTCGCACCGGGCAGTACCCGTCGCAGCCCTAGGTAGGGCATTGCTGCCTATTGCTCAAGGCTGCTGACACAATTTTCCAAGCGGTCCGCCAGACCCTCCAGCCAGGCTGTATCGGGACCGCCAGTCTTAGCGGCCGGTTTTGCCGCCTTTTCGCTGTCGTGCAGGGTATCGGCCAGCAGCAATGCGGCGAACAACAATTGCCGCGTCTCGCTCATCCCGGCCGATCCCGCCAGCCCTAGGATGCGAGCGTCAATCAACCGCCCCAGGCCGTTGATGTGGTCTTCTTCGCCGGCCGCGCAGGCCACAGTGTAGTCCCGCCCGCCGATCCGCAGCGTCACATTGCTCATGACCGCGCTCCAGCAATCATTGCGTCGAGCTGGCCCAGCGCATCGGTAACGGCAGTCCGCAGCCGGTCATGCCGTTCACGCGCTTCCGCCAGTGTCGCAACTGGAGCAGCCCGTCCCGCTGTTTCCAAGCGGGCCAGTGCTGCCTCAATCCGCGCAACCGCGCGCTCAGTCCGCTCTCGTTCCATGACGCTCTACTAACGCAAAAATGCTTCATCGCAAAGCTTTGCAAAGGCAAGTTATCAAGAAGTGGAGGAAAACTGCCCTGGCCTGACCGGGCGCTCGCCTTGACGCAGGCGGGGCGTTCCGCAAGGGAAGCCGGACACCGAATCGCCGCGCCCTTGCTGCCCACCGGGAGCCCGCCTGCATGACCCTTGATCCGTCCCGCCTTGCGCCCATGGCCAATGCCATCCGCGCACTTTCGATGGACGCGGTCCAGGCAGCCAACTCCGGGCACCCCGGGATGCCGATGGGCATGGCCGATGTCGCGACGGTGCTCTATGCGCAGTTCCTGAAGTTTGATCCCGCCGCACCGAAATGGCCGGATCGTGACCGGTTCATCCTGTCCGCAGGACACGGATCGATGCTGGTCTATGCGCTGCTGCATTTGACCGGATATGCCGCGCCAACGATGGCAGACATCGCCAATTTCCGCCAATTGCATAGCCCCTGTGCGGGTCATCCGGAAAACACGGAGCTGGCCGGGGTTGAATGCACCACTGGCCCGCTGGGGCAGGGTCTGGCGATGGCGGTGGGCTTTGCCCTGGCCGAACGGCATCTTAACGCCGGATTTGGGGACGATCTGGTTGATCACCACATCTGGGTAATTGCGGGTGATGGCTGCCTGATGGAAGGGATTAATCACGAAGCGATTGGTCTGGCGGGGCACCTGCAGCTGGGCCGGATGAATGTGCTGTGGGACGACAACCGGATTACCATCGATGGCGCGACTTCGCTGTCCACCAGCGAAGACATTTTCGGGCGCTATGCGGCGGCCGGATGGCACACAGTGGCCTGCGATGGCCACGATCACGCCGATATCGCGCGCGCTCTGACTGAGGCAAAAGCTGATCCGCGCCCGTCGCTGGTCGCGTGCAAGACGGTGATCGGCAAGGGCGCACCGAACAAGCAAGGCACGCACAACGTCCACGGTGCGCCGCTGGGGGCAGATGAAATCGTGGCGACCCGCGCGGCGCTGAACTGG
>JANORN010000052.1:0-4388 GCA_031415355.1 Novosphingobium sp.
CGAATTCGCTGCGCAGCGCGGCGACCATCCAGCCCGAGAGATACAGGTAGCGGCCCTTGGTGGTGCCGAAGTGCTTTTTGATGCTGATCAGCTTTTGCTGGCCGATAAACCCGTGCCAGCAGCCCAGCGACTGGGTGTAGTTCGCCGGATCGGCATCGTAGGCGGCCATATCGGCCCGCATGATCCCGGCGGTGTACTTGGCGATGTCCAGCCCGGTGTGAAAGCGGTTCTGCAGCCGCATCCGCGCGACGCTTTCCGCGTCGATCCCGCTCCACGTCTGTGCCGACTTGGCGATGGTCTGGCCGGCTTCGGTGATGGTTTGCTGGTAAGTCATGCTGGCGGTCCTTGAACTGCTGCGCCGGGGCGCTTGTTGATGAAGTACATCCGCGAAACGATGCGCAGCGGGAAGGGGTGGCGGAGTCAGCTTGTAAGGCTTTACAAGTTTTCCTTGTAAAGTTGTCACGCTTTGACAATACGCGCTGCAATGAACGAGAACCGCGCCCTCTACCTTGGTCCGCGCCTGCGCCGCCTGCGCCGCGAGCTGGGGCTGACTCAACAAGCGATGGCGAGCGATCTGGCGGTATCGCCGTCTTACGTCGCGCTGCTGGAAGGCAACCAGCGCCCGCTGACCGCCGAACTGCTGCTGCGGCTGGCCAAAAGTTACCGGTTTGATCTGGCGGAGTTTGCCGGCGAAGACAGCGCGGATTACGCGCGCCGTCTGGGCACCGTGCTGCGCGATCCGCTGCTGTCCGATATCGAGGTTTCGCCGCTGGAAGTGGCCGATCTGGCCGCGTCGTTCCCCGGGATCAGCGAGGCCTTGCTGCGGCTGCACGGGGCCTATGCGCGCGAGCAACAGGCGCTGGCGGCACAGCGCGAAAGCCCCGGCGCGGCCCAGGCGAGCGATCCGGTGGCCGAAGCCCGGCGGTTCGTGGCCGAAGCGCGCAATTACTTCCCCACGCTGGACAGCCGCGCCGAGGAACTCGCCGCCGAAATCGAAAGCAAAGGCTCTGCGGGCGAATGGCTGCGCGCCCACCACGGGCTGAAGGTGCGCTATCTGCCGCCTGACGTGATGATGCAGGCGCTGCGCCGCCATGACCGGCACAATGCGCAATTGCTGATCGATGACACGCTCGACCGGGCGAGCCGCGCCTTTCAAATCGCAACGCACATCGCCTATGCCGCAATGCGCAAGGAGCTTAGCGCGCTGATCGCCGCACACCCCTTTGCCAGCCCGACCGCCGCCGCGCTGGTCCGCCGCGCGCTGGCGACTTACAGCGCCGCCGCGATCCTGATGCCGTACGATAAGTTCGCCCGCGCGGTGCAGGCGCGCGGTTATGATGTGGAGGCGCTCAGCCGCCAGTTCGGCACCAGCTTTGAACAAGTCGCGCACCGGCTGACCACGCTTCAGCGCCCCGGTGCCAGCCGCATCCCGTTTTTCTTCATCCGGGTCGATCCCGCCGGGAATGTCTCCAAGCGGCTGGACGGCGCGGGCTTTCCGTTCGCGGCGCACGGCGGGGGCTGCCCATTGTGGTCGGTCCACTCAGTGTTCCGCACCCCCGGCGAGATCGTGACGCAATTTCTGGAACTGCCCGATGGCCAGCGGTTCTTTTCGATCGCCCGCACGGTCAGCGCGGGCGGGGGCAGCCATGACCGCCCCGGTGTGACCCGCGCCATCGCGCTGGCCTGCGCCGCCGAGCACGCCGCCGAGACGGTCTATGCGCGCGGGCTTGATCCGGCCCAGGCGACCGCGACCCCCATCGGCGTCACCTGCCGCCTGTGCAACCGCGCCGCCTGCACCGCGCGCGCCGCGCCGCCGGTGGGCCGCGAAGTGATCGGCGATGAACAGCGGCGCGGGGTGGAGCCATTCAGCTTTGGCGAGAGCTGAGGGTTCCACGCGCTTCGCAAGTCCAGCTTCACGTGGCTAAATTCCCGCTCATCCTGAGCCTGTCGAAGGACCATCGTGCGCACGCTACCCTGCCTTATTGGCCTGCGGCCCCCTGCGGGACGACAAGCTCAGCATGAGCGGGTCTGGGGCAGATGGTGAAGGGGCTTGGATCGGAGTGACGCAATCCTTCTTTACTCCCTTCCCCATGGGGAAGGGGCGGGGATGGGGGTTCGGCGCTGGCGTAGACGCGAGGCCGATCGGCCTCGCTCCCCCATCCCCAACCCTTCCCCGCCGGGGAGACCGGTTGGGGCTGCCGCTAAGGTGTAATACTTAATGTTCATTCGTGCATAACCATCTATTTTGAATTGTATACCGCCGCTTAACCTCCGAAGGCAGGGTGGCGGGATAATCTAGGGCAAACTCCATGACCGATACCAATTTTTCGCTCACGTCCGGCGTAGTTTCTGAGACCTTTGATGATGCTGCCGATGGCGTTTTCGGCGTGGGCGGGGTGCAGCGCGCATTTGCGGCTGGTGCAGCGATTGGTTCTGGGGTTCAGGCCGATACCTCGGTAACGGCCGAAGCGCCGGTAGCACCGGGCGGAACAGCAGCGCAGGACCAACCCGATGCAGCCCCAGCGCCCGCTGCACTGACCGGCACGGGGGCGGTCTCGCTCGCCGTCATCGGTACCGCTGTGACGCAGGATTTTGATACGCTGGCGAACAACAGCACATCGTCAGTTCTGCCCACCGGCTGGTACTTCGACGAAGTCGGCACAAACGCGAACACCATTTACGCTACCAACGGAGGCGCGGCGACAACCGGGGACACCTACAGCTATGGTACCGCTGCCAGTTCTGATCGGGCGTTTGGCACACTGCAAAGCGCCAGCAACATCCCCACGCTGGGCGCGCAATTCACCAACAACACCGGCGCGGTGATCGCCTCGCTCGATATCGCGTATGTTGGCGAACAGTGGCGGCTGGGCACGTTGAACCGCGCGGACAGTCTGGTGTTCCAGATCAGTTTTGATGCCACCAGCCTGGTCACCGGCACCTGGACCACCGTATCGCAACTGACTTTCACGGCCCCCATCACCACCGGCACAGTGGGCGCACTTAGCGGCAACGCGGTCGCCAGCCAGACTGCGATTTCCTATTCGCTGGTGCTGGCCGCAGCCGTGGCTTCGGGCCAGTCATTCTGGATCCGATGGACCGACACCAATGCCGCCGGCGCTGATGACGGTCTGGGCATCGATACCTTCACAATCACCCCGCGCGCCGCAGCGCCTTTATTCGGCGTGCTGGCGATCAACGATGTCGTGCTGGCCGAAGGCAATGCCGGAACCACGGACATAACGTTCACCGTCACTCGCAGCGGCGGCACCGACGGCGCGGTCAGCGCGACGTGGGCGCTTGATCTGAGCGGAACCGCCCTGGCCGACGATTTCATCAGCACGCCGCAGACCGGCACCGTCAGCTTCGCCGACGGGCAAAGCTCTGCAACTGTGACGATCAGCGTCGCGGGAGATTTGGTGATCGAAGGAAATGATACCTTCTTCGTCAATCTGACCGCCCCCATTGGCGGCGTGACAATCAGCGATGCCCAAGGCCAGTGCACGATCACCAACGATGATTTTCCGCCGGTCGGCGCGCTGAGCATTGGCGACGTCACGATCACCGAGGGCAACTCTGGCACCGCCGCCATGGTCTTCACCGTCACCCGTAACGGCGGCAGCGCGGGCGCGGTTGGCGCAAGCTGGACTTTGACCAACACCACCACCGCCGCCGATGACTTCGCGACCACGACTTTCGCTGGCACTGTGGCCTTCGCCGATGGTGAAACCACCGCGACGATTACGATCCCGGTAGCTGGCGACATGGCGATTGAAAGCGATGAGACCTTCACGATCGATTTGTCCGCCCCGACCGGGGGAGTAGTCATCACCGACGCGCAGGCGCTGGGCACGATTACCAACGACGATTTGCCTCCACCAGTCGGTACGCTGAGCATGGGCGATGTAACCGTGGCCGAGGGCGATGCGGGAACCACCAGTTTCAGCTTCACCGTTACCCGCAGCGCGGGCAGTGCCGGGGCCGTCAGCGCCACCTGGACACTGGCCAACGGCACCACCAATGCGGCGGATTTCAGCGGTGCCCTGACCGGGGCTGTGTCGTTTGCCGATGGCGAAACATCAGCCGCGATCACTGTCGCGGTGGTGGGTGACACAACATTTGAAAACAACGAAACCTTTACAGTGAACCTGTCGGCCCCCACCGGCGGGGTCACAATTACGGACGCAACGGGCGCGGGCACGATCACCAATGACGATGCCGCCCCCGCCGTGGCCAACGTCTGGATCAACGAATTCAACTATGACCCGGCGGGCACTGACGCCAACGAATTTGTCGAACTCGCCGGACTGGCCGGGACCGATCTGACCGGCTGGACGCTGGTGCTGTATAACGGCACCGGCGGCGGCGCCTATGCCACGCTCAGCCTG
>JANORN010000053.1:0-3668 GCA_031415355.1 Novosphingobium sp.
ATCAACCTTCACCGCGAGCGGGTCGAGCTTGCGGTCCACGGTTTTGACCAGCAGGTTGGTCCTCCCGGTCCGATCATCGAGTTCCGTCAATTTATCCCGGATCGCGGTTTCACAGGCAGAACAACCACCGACTTGCGCGAACAGACTAACCGGCGTTGCCGCCAGCAAAGCGCCACCGATCAGCACAAAACCCTTGAGCATCATCACTTACCCCCCACCGCCATTATCGCTGGCGGGCAAGCTGCGCGAACCGGGGCTGCGAGTCCAGCCCCTGCGCTCAAATGATCCCGACCGCCTTGCCCGCACGTTCGAACATGCCGATGATCGTCTGGACCTGCTCGGCGGTATGCTCGGCGCAGAGCGAGCAACGCAGCAGCGTCATGTTGGCCGGTGTCGCCGGTGGGCGGGCGAGGTTGACGTAAAGCCCTTCCTTCAGCAGCGCTTCCCACATCGCCGCGCCGCGTTCCAGATCGGGCATGATCACCGCGATGATGGCTGACTGCGGGGTGTCGGTGCCCAACTGAAAGCCCTTGTCCTTCAGCGCGGCGTGGAGGACTTTGGAATTCTCCCACAGATGCCCGCGCTTGTTGCCAGCATGCATCAGCTTGCGAATTGAGGTGGCAGCGGTTGCCACCACGCTGGGCGGCAGGCTGGCGGTGAACACATAGGGGCGGCAGACCAACCGCATGATTTCAAACTTGGGATGGTTCGACACGCAGAACCCGCCGACCGTGCCGACACTCTTGGAGAACGTGCCGATCACGAAATCGACATCGTCGAGGCAGCCTTGGTCCTCGGCCACCCCGCGGCCATGCTCGCCGATGAAGCCCATCGAATGCGCTTCATCGACCAGCACCATCGCACCGTGCTGTTTCGCGACCGCAACCATTTCCTTCAGCGGGGCAATGTCGCCCAGCATCGAATAGACGCCTTCTAGGATCACCAGCTTGCCCGCGCCTGCGGGAATCCGCCCCAGCCGCTTGTCCATCGCGGTAATATCGTTGTGCTTGAACGGCACCACCTCGGCATCGCCCAGCTTGCAGCCATCCCAGATGCTGGCGTGACTATCGATATCCAGCACGATGTAATCGCCCTTGCCGGCGATGGTGGAGATGATCCCCAGATTGGCCTGATAGCCGGTGGAAAAGACCATCGCGTGGTCCATGCCGTAGAATTCTTTCAGCGCTTCCTCGCAGGCGCGGTGCCCCGCATAGGTGCCGTTGAGCACGCGGGAGCCGGTCGTGCCCGCGCCGAAATCATCCAGCGCCTGCTTGCCCGCCGCGATCACATCGGGGTCAAAGGTCATGCCCATGTAATTGTAAGTGCCCAGCAGGATCGTCTCGCGCCCGTTGCACACCGCCTGGGTGGGCGAGAGCACCCGCTCCATCACCAGATTGTAAGGATCCTCCTGCCCGGTCGAAAGCAGATTGGCGCGCAGTTCGATCAAGGGATCGAATTTGGAAAAGAGGTCGGTCATGCCTGCAACCTCACCACGGCATCGATCAGCTGGCCATAGGTTTCGATCTCGGCCTGGGCATTCATGCTAATGATAATGTCGAAATCATCCTCGATCGCGGCGACAAAATCCATCACAGTCAGGCTGTCAAATTCCAGATCGCCCGCGAAGGTAGTGGCATCGGTGATCGCCACGCCCTTCTTGTTGAACGGTTCGATCAAGTCGGCAATCTTCGCGGCAGTGGCGGCGCGGTCAGTCATGGGATGCTCCAAAAAGTCAACGGCGGCCCATTGGCCGATGATTGGGGCCGAAAAGCGGCGAAGCGCTGCACAAGTCAAGTGAGAGTGTCAGCACAAGACCGTGTTGACGGGGTTTTTGTTGCCGGATAGCCTACCCAACAAAGGAGCAAAGGATGCGAAAATCGCTTGCTGTGTTGACCCTGCTGGCGCTGACCGCGCCGCTGGCCCAGGCCCAATCGCCGGGCTCGGCGCTGGGCGAATGGAACACCGCGACCAGCCAGACTGCACCCGAACGCGCCGCGCGGGTACGGATCGCGCCCTGCGGCGCGGCGCTGTGCGGGCAGATTTCCTGGCTTAAGACCCCGCGCCTGCCAAATGGCGGGGTGCCGCGCGATGATCGTAACCGTGATGCGGCCAAGCGCGGCCGCCAGATCATGGGGATGACGCTGCTGTCCGGGTTCAAGGCCGAAGGTCCGGGCCGCTGGGGCGGGGGGCAGATCTATAACCCCGATGACGGCCGCAGCTACAAGGCTACGCTCAGCCTGAAGGGCGCGGACGTGCTGATCGTAAAAGGCTGCTACGGCCCGTTCTGCCGCAGCCAGACCTGGACCCGGGTCAGGTAGGCGCACGCTTGCCGTCAAGCTCGCCCACCCCGGTCAGCACGAACGCTCCGGTTCCCGGCAATTCCACCCGCAGTTCGAGCGTGCCGCCCGCAGCCTCGATGAACCGCCGCAGGGTGGAGAGGTAGAGGTCGGTCTGGCGCTCAATCTTGACGATTCCCGGTTGCTTGATCCCCAGGCTCTGCGCAATCTGTTCCTGACTGCGCGCGGCCAACTTGCGCAGCGCCTTGAGGCCTTCGATTTCGGCGTGAAGCTCGGCGGCACGGGACTTGATCCGCGCCTGCCGCTGCTTGGGCAGGCGCGTCATGAGCTCTTCGTGAGTGACCGGCATCGTGGTTATCCTTTCAAACTATCGAGATGCTCGGCAAGCCGGGCATCAGCCTTGGCGATCAGCGCCTTATAGAACCGCTGCTGCGCCACCCCGCTTTTGTCGCCCGCGACGAGCACGATGGCGCGCCGCTCTGGATCGAACGCGAAAGCAACGCGCCACACCCCATCGCCGGCCCGAAACCGCAATTCCTTCATGTTGGCGTGCTTGGAGCCCGCCAGCGTATCCGCGTGCGGCCTGCCCAGCATCGGCCCGCTCAGGGTCAGCAATTCGACCATTGTGAGCAGGCCGTCTTGCACGGCTTCTGGCAAGACCTCGATCTCGGCGACGAAGGCATCGTGATAAAGGACCAACCAAGTCACACTGTACGATACCCTGAAAGCTATGCCTTGTCTATACCTTGAAAGCTATAATTCGAATGAAGCGACCTTCACCCCACCTTCTCCACCAACCCCCGCACTGCTGCCATAAACGGGCCGATCGAGACCGGCTTGGCCAAGTACCCCTCGGCCCCCGCATCACGAATGCGCTCTTCGTCGCCTTTGCCGGCATAGGCGGTCACGGCCAGCACCGGAATATTGCGCAACGCGAAGTCCTTCTTTGCGGCTTCGATCAGGTCGAGGCCCGAGACATTGGGCAGCTGGATATCCATGATGATCAGGTTGGGGACAAATTGCCGTGCCTTGTCCAGCGCCTCCAGCCCGTCGGCGCAGGGCTCCACCGCATAGCCCTGGCTTTTCAGCACGTCGCAGAACAGCTTGCGGTTGAGGTCGTTGTCCTCGACAACCAGGATGCGCTTTGCCATGGAGATTCCGTTCTCTGTTCCAGCTTTGCCGGGACAGGTTTGGCACCGGACCGGTGCCGTTTCCGCGTGAGCGGCCATTAATAGACGAACGATAGTGAGGCTGACAATTCTTCGCGAACCCCAATCCCCCGCTGCTGATCCCTTCGCCCTCGCGCTGGGCGCGCTGGGCTGGGTGCTGTCGAGCGAGGACCGCGCCGGGCGGCTGCTCGCGCTGACCGGG
>JANORN010000054.1:0-5293 GCA_031415355.1 Novosphingobium sp.
ATGATGTCGACACCGCCATAGCAGCGGCCCGCGCGGCCTTTCCAGCCTATGCTGCGCTGTCGCTTGAAGCACGGATCGGACTGGTCGAACGGCTGATCGCGGTGTTTGAGCGCCGCTATGATGAAATGGTCAAGGCGATCAGCACCGAAATGGGCGCGCCTTATGATCTGTCGTTCAACGCCCAAGCCGAATGCGGCCCCGGCCATCTGAAGGAAACGGTCAAGGCGGCGCGCGCGATGGACTGGGCGCGCGCGATTGGCGCTACCGGGCAATTGGTCCACGAACCGATCGGGGTTGCTGTGTTGATCACCCCGTGGAACTGGCCGATCAACCAGCTGGCCGCAAAGGTTGGCCCCGCGTTGGTCACCGGCTGTACGATGGTGCTGAAACCCAGCGAAGTTGCCCCGCTTTCCGCGCAATTGTTTGCCGAATTCGTCGATGAGGCGGGCTTCCCGGCCGGTGTGTTTAACATGCTCCACGGAACCGGTGCGGCCATCGGCGATGCGCTGACCGGGCACCCAGAGGTCGATATGGTGTCGTTCACCGGATCGACCCGTGCTGGCATCCAGGTGGCCAGATCGGCGGCTGGAACGGTCAAGCGGGTATCACAGGAACTGGGCGGGAAATCGGCCAACATCGTGTTCGCCGACGCCGGGCTTGAAGCAGCCGTAACGCGCGGCGTGCTGCATTGCTTCGGCAATACCGGCCAATCATGCAACGCGCCGACCCGAATGCTGGTCGAGGCTTCGGCTTATGACGAGGCGGTGGCGATTGCTGCCAAAGCAGCCGCAGGGGTTACACTGGGCGATCCGCTGGACAAAGGGCCGCATCTTGGCCCGGTGGTCAGCAAGCTCCAGTATGACAAGATCCAGGCGCTGATCCAGGTGGGGATCGACGAGGGCGCTGCGCTGATCGCAGGCGGCACTGGCCGCGCGTCCGGCTTTTCGCGCGGATACTACGTCAAGCCGACGATCTTTGCCGGGGTGACCAATCAGATGACTATCGCCCGCGAAGAGATTTTCGGCCCGGTACTGGTGATGATCCCGTTCGCTGATGAGGACGAAGCCATCGCAATCGCCAATGACACGCCCTATGGCCTCGCCGCCTATGTCCAGAGCGGCGACATTAACCGCGCGCGCCGAGTCGCCGGATTGCTCCGCGCGGGCAGCGTCCATATCAATGGTGCCGGGCAGGACTATTGCTCACCGTTTGGCGGCTACAAGCAATCGGGTAACGGACGCGAATGGGGTGAATTCGGGTTGCGTGATTTCCTTGAGATCAAGGTCGTCAATGGGTTCCATCCGGCATGAGGCTGACCGAAATCCAGACCTTTGTGGTCGGCAATCCGCCACCGCATTTCGGCGGGCGCTATTTCGTCTTCGTCAAGCTGACCACGGCCTGCGGGATTTCGGGCGTGGGTGAGGCCTATTGCGTGCCGTTCGCGCCGCAGCTGGTGGCCCAGATGATCGAGGATGTGTTTGGCCGCTATGCCGAGGGCACCGATCCGCACGATATCGAAAACCTGTGGCGGCGGGTCTATTCCAGCGGCTTTACCCAGCATCCCGATCTGACAATGATGGGCGTTCTCAGCGCGCTGGAGATGGCCTGTTGGGACATCATCGGCAAAGCCGCAAACCAGCCGGTTTACAAGCTGCTGGGCGGGCAGGTGCATGAACGGCTGCGGGCCTACACCTATATCTATCCGCGGCCCGAGGATCACAGCGACGTCTATCACGATCCCGATCTGGCGGCAGAGCGCGCAGGTGAATATCTGGCGCAGGGCTTTACTGCACTGAAGTTCGATCCGGCGGGTCCGTACTCGGCTTTCGACGGTCGGCAGCTGTCGCTAGAGGCGCTGGACCTGTCGGAACGGTTCGCCCGCACTTTGCGCGAAGCTGTCGGGATGAAGGCCGACCTGTTGTTTGGCACGCACGGGCAAATGACGGCGGCTGGCGCGATCCGGCTGGCCAAGCGGCTGGAGCCATACGATCCGCTGTGGCTGGAGGAGCCGGTTCCGCCCGATGCGCCTGAAGAAATGGCCAAGGTTGCCCGCGCCACCAGCATCCCGATTGCAACCGGCGAGCGGCTGGCGACCAAGTACGATTTCGCGCGGCTGCTGGCTGCGGGCAGCGCGGCTATCTTGCAGATGAACCTGGGCCGGGTCGGCGGGTTGCTGGAGGCCAAGAAGATCGCCGGGATGGCCGAGGTTCAGCATGTTCAGATTGCGCCGCATCTGTATTGCGGGCCGATTGTCGGCGCGGCGAATGTCCAGCTGGCGACGTGCTCGCCCAATTTCCTGATTCTGGAGAGCATCGAAACCTGGGGCGGGTTCCATTCCGAGATCCTCAAGAGTCCGATTCCGTTTGAAGATGGTCATGTGATCCCGCCGACCGCGCCGGGGCTGGGAGTCGAACTCAACGAGGAAGTGGCGCTGGCCAATCCCTATACCGGGACCATGCTGCACCTTGAGATGACGCAGTATCCGGTCCGCTAATATGGAAGAGTTCGATTATGTGATTGTCGGCGCTGGCACCGCAGGGTGTGTACTTGCCAACCGGCTGACGGCGGATGGCACGGCGACCGTACTGCTGCTCGAAGCAGGCGGCAGCGACCGTTCTGTCTGGATTCAAGTGCCAATCGGCTATGGCCGCACCTTCTTCGATCGGCGGATCAACTGGATGTACGATACCGCACCAGTGCCGGGGCTGGGCGGGCGCAGCAGCTATTGGCCGCGCGGCAAAGTGCTGGGCGGTTCGGGCTCGATCAACGCAATGGTCTATGTGCGCGGCCAGCCGCATGATTTCGATGGCTGGGAAGCCATGGGCAATCCCGGCTGGGGCTGGAATGATGTGCTGCCGTTCTTCAAGCAGTCGGAGGATTTCGATGGCGACTGCGCGTTTCACGGCAAAGGCGGCCCGCAGCATGTCACCGACATAACGCCGCATGTGCATCCGGTTTGCCACCGGTTTATCGCCGCAGCCCAAACGCTTGGGTTTGCACCAACGGGCGATTTCAATGGAGCGAAGTCTGAAGGGGTGGGGTTCTATCAGATCAACACGCGCGGCGGCTGGCGGGCTTCAACTGCCAACGCCTTTCTGCGCCCGGCGCTGCGGCGCAGGAACCTGAAATTGCAGACCAAGGCACTCGCCACCCGAATCCTGTTCGAGGGTAAGCGGGCAATCGGCATCGAATATACCTGGCAGGGCCAGACCCGGCAGGTGCGCGCCCGGCGTGAGGTGATCCTGAGCGGCGGGGCGATCAATTCGCCGCAGCTGTTGCTGTTGTCGGGCATTGGCGATCCGGTGCAATTGCAGCGACTGGGGATTGCGCCGCTGGTGCTTGCCAAGGCAGTCGGCCGAAATCTGCAAGACCATCTGGCGGTATCCTACTTTTACAAAACCCGCACCGCGACGCTAAACGATGTGCTACATCCCGCGCTGGGCAAGGTGCGGGCGGGGCTACGCTATCTGTTTGATCGGGGCGGACCGCTGTCGCTCAGCGTCAACCAGAGCGGCGGGTTTGTGCGCAGCGATCCAAGGCAACCACAGGTCAATCCCCAACTCTATTTCAGCCCGGTCAGTTATACCCAGACGCCGCTGTCCGAACGCAAGCTGCTCAATCCCGATCCGTTCTCGGCCTTCCTGCTGTCCCACAATCCCTGCCGTCCGACCAGCCGCGGGCACCTAGAGCTGGCCTCAGCCGATCCCGCAGTCCATCCGCTGATCCAGCCCAATTATCTCTCGACTCAACAGGACATCGACGATGTGCTCGCGGGCAACCGCTTGCTCCGGCAGATCGCGCAGGCCAGGCCGCTGGCGGACATCATCACCGAAGAGCTCATTCCGGGACCAGGGATCGTTGGCGATGCGGCCCTGCTCGATGATTTTCGCCGCCGCGCTGATACGGTCTATCATCCAACCAGCACCTGCATGATGGGCCCCGACGCGGCGAACGCAGTGGTCGATGCGCGACTGCGGGTGCATGGGGTGCAGGGACTGCGGGTGGTTGATGCGTCGATTTTTCCGACGATCACCTCGGGTAATACCAATGCGCCAACTGTAATGGTCGCGGAAAAGGGCGCAGCGATGATCCTTGAGGATGCCAAATATAACGTGTCAAAATAATTTACCGGTCTTTCCCTCTGCGGTATGATCCATTACGGCGATTCCGGGGGACAGGACGATGCACAACAAGATCGAGCTTCGGCGCCTGCCACCGCTCAAAGCGCTCAAGGGTTTTGAGGCCGCGACGCGGCACCAAAGCATTCGTGATGCAGCAGCCGAACTGTGTCTTACGCATCCTGCCATCAGCCATCAGGTCCAACTGATCGAAGAGGCTCTGGGGGTTACTTTGTTCGCGCAGGAAGGGCGGCATATCGTGTCGACCGAGGAGGGGCGGGTGCTCTATCCGTATGTCCGCTCAGCGTTTGAATCGCTCCTTGAAGGGGTCGAAGCGGTCCACCGCCACGCGCTGGACAAACCACTGCGCGTGCAAACTTACGTCACCGCCTCAATCCGCTGGCTGGCCAAACGCGTGCCGCAGTTCCTCAGCCATCATCCCGAGATCAAGCTGACACTCAGCACTTGCGCGGTCGAATGGGAGTTTGACGATGTCCATGCCGACGTCGGGTTGGTCTATTGCGAGGAAGCGCCCGACCCGGGGAAATTTCACTGGGTGCCGCTGTTTGACTATGCGCTGTTTCCGGTGTGCAGCCCGCAGTTTCTGGAGCGGATCGGGTCCAAGGTTTCGACCGCCGATCTGATGCAGCAGCCGCTGGTTGCGATCTATACCGAGGTGCAGAACTGGGAGAGCTGGTTCACCTCGGCGGGTGTCAGCTTTGAGCCCAAAGTGCCTTACCTGATGGTCGATACGCTCGCCGTCGCGCTGGAGATGGCGCTGAATGGCGAGGGGGTTGCGCTGGTCAACGGGCCGTTTGTGGATCAGGATCTGGCAGCTGGGCGGCTGGTTCGGCCATCGCCCCATGTCGAAACCTGTCCCGGCGCCTGGGGGCTGATCTGCCGCAAGGACATGAAGGAAAACCTGCGAATCCGCACTTTCATGGACTGGATGGCCAACCACGTGACCGAAGGTGTGGCTATTCCAAGCTGAACCAGGCTGACTTCGATTGCATGTACCCAACCAGACATTCGAGCGACTTGTCGCGCGTGTTGCCCGATTGCTTGTAGCCGCCGAACGGCTGGGTCATGTCGCCATCACCAAAACAGTTGACCCAGACCACGCCCGCCTCAAGTGCCCCCACCATCCGGTGCGCGCAGTTGAGGTCGCTGGTCCA
>JANORN010000055.1:0-5281 GCA_031415355.1 Novosphingobium sp.
CGACGAAGTGCGGGCCCGACTGACCACCGAACTCGCCGCTGCTGAGGCCGGGGTTGCCACCGCGAACGAGACCGCGCGCTCCTCCGAAACCGCCTTCGCAGCCGTCAATGAAGCCCTTGCTTCGGCGCGCGAAGCCCGCGCCGGGGCCGTCGCCCGCGCCGAAAACGAGGAAGCCCGCCGCGCCGAAATGGCCGGAATTTCCGGCGAGCGCTTCCAATGCCCGCCGCCGCTGCTGCCCGAACGGTTCGCGTTCGCGAGCGCCGAAGTTGGTCCTGCCCCGCAAGAAAGCGCCGAGCATGACAAGCTGATCGCGGACCGCGAGCGGCTCGGCCCGGTCAATCTGGTCGCGGCGGACGAACTGGCCGAGCAGGAACTGCGGCACGGCGCATCGCTGGCCGAGCAAGCCGAACTGACCGAGGCGGTCCACCGCCTGCGCGGCTCGATCGGCAACCTCAACCGCGAAGGCCGCGAACGGCTACGCGCCGCATTTGAAGCCGTGAACACCCATTTCCAGCGGCTGTTCGCCAAGCTGTTTGAAGGCGGCCAGGCGCATCTGGCGCTGATCGATTCGGACGATCCGCTGGAGGCGGGCCTCGAAATCTACGCTCAGCCCCCGGGCAAGCGGCTGCAATCGCTGACGCTGCTGTCGGGCGGCGAGCAAGCGCTGACTGCGGTGGCGCTGATCTTCGCACTGTTCCTCACCAACCCCGCACCGATCTGCGTGCTCGACGAAGTCGATGCGCCGCTGGATGACGCCAACATTGAACGCTTCTGCGACCTGCTCGACGCGATGGTTGCCGAAACCCGGACGCGCTATCTGATCGTCACGCACAACGCCGTCACGATGAGCCGGATGCACCGCCTGTTCGGCGTAACCATGGTCGAACGCGGGATCTCGCGGCTGGTGAGTGTCGATCTGGAGGCGGCGGAGGAACTGCTGGCGGCGGAGTAGGGTTGACTCGTATATTTTTGGAGTTACATTAAAGGTAGTTGGGAAAGCCCAAGCCAACTCTAGAAACGGGCGTTGAAAGGATTTTGACGATGCGGATTTGAGCGTTGGAGGCTACGTTGAACGATATTAAGATTGAGTACGACGAAGCCAAAAGGCTCAAGATTCTCGAAGAGCGAGGTTTGGACATCGCGCTAAGTGTCGAGGTTTTTACGGACGACTTCATTCAGCTTGAAGATGATCGAAAAGACTATGGCGAAGTGCGTTACCGTGTTTGGGGCTTTTTGCGCGGATTGCGAATTAGCTTGGTCTGGACTCCGCGAAACGGGAAGCATCGGATCGTGACGATGAGACAAGCCCATGAGTCAGAGCACAAAACTAGATTCAAAACCCTGGATTGATCCAGACGATGACGATGCAATTTGGACTGAGGACCATTTTCGTCGCGCGGCAGTGTATGTCGGCGGGAAACTAGTCCGTCCTGCGGATGGCACTTGGACCAAACCCGGTCGGCCAGTCAGCGAAAACCCCAAGAAGCAGGTCACTCTCCGCCTTGATCCCGATGTGGTCGACCGATTCCGCGCTACCGGCAAGGGCTGGCAATCGCGGATCAACGCCGAACTCCGTAAGGCCCTCGGCATCTAATCCAGCACAAACCGTGGCCCCGTACCCGCCGCCGCCGCGCGGTCATCGCGGTTGTAGAGCTGGCATTTCTGCAGGCTCAGGCACCCGCAGCCGATGCATTCGTCCAGTTTGCGGCGGGTCAGGGTCAGTAGCGCGATCTTTTCGTCGATCATGCTGCGCATCGCATGGCTGATGCGTTGCCAATCGCCCAGCGTCGGCGTGCGGCCTTGCGGTAGGCTGGCGAGCTGCGTTTCGATCTCGGCCAGGCCCAGCCCCAGCTTCTGCGCGATCAGGATGAAGCTCAGCCGCCGGATGTCGCTGCGCAGGAACCGCCGCTGGTTACCCATCGTGCGGAAGGCCGCAATCAGGCCCTTGTCCTCATAAAACCGGATCGCCGAAACCGCGAGGCCGGTGCGCCGGGCCAGTTCACCGATCGGGAGGAGGTCGTTCGTG
Source organism: Novosphingobium sp. (assembly GCA_031415355.1). Lineage (GTDB taxonomy): Bacteria > Pseudomonadota > Alphaproteobacteria > Sphingomonadales > Sphingomonadaceae > Novosphingobium. Next base: position 2,027 of record JANORN010000055.1, read on the forward strand.
TTCATGCTGGTCTCGAACCCCCACCCCAACCCCTCCCCGGCGGGGATGGGAGAATTTTGCGCTTGATCTCAAGTTAGCTTGAGGTTGCATAAGTGCAAGTCCAGCGATTCGGCATTGCGCCGGACCGCCTTGCACAAAGGACTGACCCCATGCCCACCGGCTTCCTCGAACACGCCAATATCACCGTCAGCGATCCGGACCGCTCCGCCGCCCTGCTGCAAGCGCTGTGCGGCTGGCACGAACGCTGGCGCGGGCCGTCGCGCCTGGGCGGGCGGACGATCCATGTCGGCAGCGACACCGCATATATCGCGCTTTACACCAACGAAGGGCGCGGCGGCCCCTATGCCAAAGGCGCGCCGCTCAACCACATCGGGCTGGTGGTCGACGATCTGGACGCGGCCAAGGCGGTGGTGATCGCGGCTGGGCTCGATCCGGGTGCTGACGATGTCTACGAACCGGGAAACCGCTTCTACTTCTTCGATTGGGACGGGATTGAATTCGAGGTGGTGAGTTACGGATAGAAAATTCGCACGCCAAGACGCCAAGAGGTAGCTTTGGATTTTCGCGTATTGCGCCCAATTGCACCTCGCAAAATTGAAAGGCCTGACCCTGCATTGCAAAGCTCCATCTTGGCGTCTTGGCGTGAGCATATTCTAAAACAGCAGGGCTGCGGGGCCGCCCCCGGCCCAGCGCTCCCCGGTGTGATCCGCCGCCAGTTCTCCTTGCCAGGTCCGGCACAAGCCAAAGGCCTGCTCGGGCGATCCTTCCACCCATCTGGCCCAGTCCGCGCTGCGCAGAATCACCGGCATCCGGTCATGCACGTCGGCCATCTGGGCGGAGCTATCGACCATTACCATCGTATAGACTGCGCCCCATTCCGCGCTCTGCCGCCATAGTCCGGCGACGGCGAACAGGTTCTCCCCTGGCAGGCCATACCAGCTGCGCGTCATCCGGCGCGGTTCGCCGTGCGGTTCGGCCCACTGGCTGACCGGGATCAGGCAGCGGTGCTGCTGGAATGATTCGCGCCAGAACTTAGTGCCCAGCTTGTCATCGCGGGCATTAGTGACCGGCTTAGGCTTCAGCGGTTGACCCTGCTTGCCCTTCAGGACCAGCGGGAACCCCCAGTTCATCGCTCGCGCTTGCCCTTCAGCGACGACCAAGCCGGGGTAGCCCGGATAGACCTCGGCGGCGAGATTCGCGCCGGGATCGGCTTCCACCTTGAACAGATTGGCGACTTCGGCGGTGCCCTTGGTCATGCGGTAGAGGTTGCACATCGCCTATTTCCGCCGCGCGCAGCCGCCGCGGAACTCAGAGCCAACCGACCAGGTCGCGCTGTATGGATAGACGGTATCGGACATACCGTCGCTGCACTTGCCGGGCATGATCAGCAAGATCACCTGCTCCTCCCCCAACTTGCCAAAATAACGGGTGTCACTGGCGACTTTAGCGACCGTGTAGGCGATCCGGGTGCCCCCAGGGTTCTCGGGCGTCGTATAGACCAGAGCCTCGGGCGTGACTTCGACCGACCAGAAGGGCTCGGTCCCGAGTGCTTGATAGTGCTTGCCCCTGACCAGGCCCTTATCCGGGAGCAAACGCGGTTCTTTGCGCAGATCACCCGGTAGAGTCGGTGGCAGCGCCGGGGGATCGCTTTGACTGCCGCGCGAATCAACTGTCACTGCGCTTGCAGCCGGTGTCACTGATGGTTCAGCCGGAGCCTGCTCGGCCGGCTTGCACCCCGCTAGCACCATCAGTCCCAGCACCACCACGCTACGCATTGCCCACCACCGAGCAGGCGAGCGCAACCAGCAGTCCGGCGAAGCGGTTTGAACGGAACCGCGCAAGGGCATTGTCGGCATCTCTGTCCTCCAAAGTCAGCACCTGCCAGCCAAGGTGCAGCGCGGCGGGCAGCAGCGCAAGCAGCGCGATCCAGTCCGGGCGCAGCAGCCAGAACGCCAGCGCCCACAGCGCCAGCGCTCCCGCATAGAACCCCGCCACCGCCGGGCGGAGATGTCGGCCCAGCGTCAGCGCGCTCGATCCGATCCCGACCATGGCGTCGTCCTCGCGGTCCTGGCAGGCATAAATCGTGTCATAGCCAATGCACCATAGCACCGCTCCAGCGTATAGCGCGGCGAGCACATCCAGCCGGTCACTGCGCAGCGCGATCCAGCCGACCGGCGCGCCCCAGGTGAACACCAGCCCCAGCCACGCCTGCGGAAACCCGGTGATCCGTTTCATAAACGGATAGGCCGCAACCAGCGCCAAACTGCCCAGCGCCACCAGTTGCGCCTGCCAGCGCAGTTGCAGCAGCACGATCAGGCCCACTCCGCACAGCACCAGCAGCCAGATCCAGGCCGCGCGTTTGCTCACTCGTCCGCTCGCGACTGGGCGGCTGGCGGTGCGCGCGACCTGCCGGTCGAGATCAGCATCGATGATATCGTTGTACACGCACCCCGCCCCGCGCATCGCAATGGAACCCAGCAGCAGCCACGCCAGCAGCGCCCACTGGCTCCCCCCGCCCGCCAGCAGCACCCCCCAGGCGCAGGGCCAGAACAGCAGCCACCAGCCGATCGGGCGATCAAACCGCGCGAGCTGCGCGTAATCCCGCCACGGTTGCGGCAGCGCGGCGACCAGGCCTGTGTGCTGCGAGTCGGGGACGATTTCGGCGGGCGCGTTCATTCAGAAAACGAGACCGAAGTGTGAACAAGTTGATAACAGTGAGAGTGTCCTGGAAAAAATAACGGCGTGGGGGACACGGCATCGATTTGGCGCGCGGACAGCCTTGAAACGGGGATGAACATGGCCATGCCTTGCCATAACTTGGCGCTGTAGGACAGAGCCAGGCCAAACGCGCAAAGCACCGGTCCCAATCCGGGGTCCCGCTGGTGTCATCCAAACAGGGATGACGCGCGCCTCCGGCTCGGCTAGTCCCGCGCCATGCCCGCCACGCATCATCCAAGGGTTCCGGCCTGGCCGCCCAAGAGCGCGCCGCGGTTGTTTGTGACTGCTCCGCTGAGCCTGGGCGCGGTTGTCAATCTCGACGGCCCGCAGGCGCATTACCTGGCGCGCGTCATGCGTGTGGCCGCGGGCGATGCGGTGGTGCTGTGCGACGATGCAACCGGCGAATGGGCCGCGCGCATCACCGCCGTGGGCAAGCGCGAATTGACCCTCACCGCCGAAACCCTGCTCCGCCCGCGCGAACAAGTGCCCGATTTCACGCTGTGCGCAGCGCTGCTCAAGAAGGACCGGTTCGATCTG
>JANORN010000056.1:0-7799 GCA_031415355.1 Novosphingobium sp.
CCGCAAGCGCTGATCCTGTCACTCCACAGCTTTACCCCAGTGTTATCCACACACCCGGAGCAAGCGCGCCCATGGCAGGTTGGCGTGCTGTACAACCACGACGACCGCGCCGCGCGGTTAGCGATCCCGCTGCTGGAAGCAGACGGCCTGATCGTGGGCGATCAGCAGCCGTACTCAGGCCAACTGCTCAACGCGACGATGAACCTCCATGCCGAAGCCGAAGGGCGGCCCTATCTGGGCATCGAAGTGCGGCAGGACCAGATCGCAACGGCGGAGCAGCAAGGCGAGTGGGCGGAGCGATTGCACCGCATCTGCAATTTGGTGGCCGTGGCGCTGGGGTAGAATTTCTCACGCAAAGGCGCAAAGACGCAAAGAGGGGGGATTTGCGGCGCAGCCGCTTACCTCTCTGAGCCAGGCGATAGCCACACCGCGCTGTTTCATGGGCGGCTTTGCCGCTGGCGTAACATCTTTGCGTCTTTGCGCCTTTGCGTGAACCAATCTTCTACTTGACCCGTCTCCCTATCCTCGCAAGAGCAAACCCGATCAAGGAGCCACACCATGCCTGCCTACCGTTCGCGCACTTCCACTCACGGCCGCAACATGGCGGGTGCGCGGGGGCTGTGGCGTGCGACGGGGATGAAGGATGGCGATTTCGGCAAACCGATCATCGCGGTGGTCAACAGCTTTACCCAGTTCGTGCCCGGCCACGTCCACCTGAAAGACCTGGGCCAGCTGGTCGCGCGCGAGATTGAAGCGGCGGGGGGCGTGGCCAAGGAATTCAACACTATCGCAGTGGATGACGGGATTGCGATGGGCCACGATGGGATGCTCTATTCGTTGCCCAGCCGCGATCTGATTGCGGACAGCGTTGAATACATGGTCAACGCGCACTGCGCCGATGCGATGGTCTGCATCTCCAACTGTGACAAGATCACCCCGGGGATGCTGATGGCGGCGCTGCGGATCAATATACCGGTGGTGTTCGTTCCGGGCGGTCCGATGGAGGCCGGCAAAGTGGTGCTGAAGGGCAAGGAAGTCGCTATCGATCTGGTCGATGCGATGGTTGCCGCCGCCGACGAGAGCTACACCGACGAAGAAGTGGATGCGATCGAACGTGCGGCCTGCCCGACTTGCGGATCGTGCAGCGGCATGTTCACCGCCAATTCGATGAACTGCCTGACCGAAGCCCTGGGGCTTTCCCTGCCCGGCAACGGTTCACAGCTCGCGACACATTCGGACCGCAAAGAGCTGTTTTTGCAGGCCGGACGCACCGCAGTTGCGCTGTGCAAGCGCTATTACGAAGACGGCGATGACTCTGCGCTGCCGCGCCAGATCGCCAGCTTCCGCGCGTTTGAAAACGCCATGTCGCTCGATATCGCGATGGGCGGATCGACCAACACCGTGCTGCATCTGCTCGCCGCTGCGCATGAGGGCGGGGTTGATTTCACCATGGCCGACATCGACCGGCTGAGCCGCAAGGTGCCGTGCCTGTCCAAAGTCGCCCCCGCCAAGAGCGACGTCCACATGGAGGACGTCCACCGTGCGGGCGGGATCATGGCGATCCTCGGTCAACTTGACCGCGCCGGGCTGCTCCACACCGATTTGCCGACCGTGCACAGCCCGACGCTGGGCCATGCGATTGAGCACTGGGACATATCGCGCACCAACGACCCTGCGGTGCAGCAGTTTTTCAAGGCCGCCCCCGGCGGGGTGCCGACGCAAACCGCGTTCAGCCAGTCGCGCCGGTGGGACGAGCTGGATACCGACCGCGTGGGCGGCGTGATCCGCTCGGCCGAACACGCGTTCAGCAAAGACGGCGGGCTGGCAGTGCTGGCGGGCAATATCGCGCTGGACGGCTGCATCGTGAAGACTGCCGGGGTGGATGACAGCATCCTGAAGTTCTCCGGCCCGGCCAAGGTGTTTGAAAGCCAGGATGCCTCGGTTGCAGCGATCCTGACCGGGCAAGTCGTCGCCGGTGACGTGCTGGTGATCCGTTACGAAGGGCCGCGCGGCGGGCCGGGAATGCAGGAAATGCTGTACCCCACCAGTTATCTCAAATCGAAGGGCCTAGGCGCGGCCTGTGCCTTGCTGACCGACGGACGCTTTTCGGGCGGCACGTCGGGGCTGTCGATCGGCCACGTTTCGCCTGAGGCCGCCGAGGGCGGGCTGATCGGGCTGGTCGAAAACGGCGACATGATCGAGATCGATATTCCCAATCGCACGATCCATCTGGCGGTGGCCGATGACGTACTGGCCGCGCGGCGCAGCGTGCAGGACGCCAAGGGCTGGGTTCCGGCCAAGCCCCGCCCGCGCGCGGTTTCAGTCGCCTTGCAAGCCTATGCCGCGATGACCACCAGCGCGTCGCGCGGGGCGGTGCGTGATGTTTCACAGTTAACGCGCTTGCCCGGCGGCAACGGCACGGCTTAGGGCTTCGCGGATGAAGTCCTTTGCTCCGATACTGTCGCTGCTCGCGCTTGCTGCCTGCTCGTCCAATGCGGCTCCGCCGGAAGCCTCCGAAGGCGCCGCAGGCGTGGAGCATGTCGCTTGCGCGCTGGGCGGCGATCAGACGTTCAAGCCCGACTGCGTGGTGGAACGCGCGCAGGCAGAGGGCAAGCTGGTGCTGATTGTGCGGCACCCCGATGGTGCGTTCCGGCGCTTCGCGGTGCTGGGCGGCGGGCAAGGCCTGGCGCTGGCCGATGGCGCAGAGACCGCGCAGGTCAGCATGGTGGGCAAGGACCTGGAAGTAGCCGTCGGGCTCGATAAATACCGGTTTCCGGCCACGGCCAAGGGTGCTGCGACCAAACCATAAGCATGGCTACCGCCGCGCGCCGCAACCGGGTAGGGGGACGCCATGACCGCACCTGAACCCATCATCCGCATCGCCGCCAAAGGCGACGGCATCACCGCATCGGGGCGCTTTGCCTGGGGCGCAGCGCCGGGCGATCTGCTGCACGCGGACGGCCGCCTGGAGCCGGGTCCGCAACGCGCGGTGCCGCCGTGCCGCCACTTTGGCCAGTGCGGCGGGTGCCAGTTGCAGCAGTTGCACGACGTCGACCTGGCCGAATTTGTGGAAGGCCGGGTGCTCAATGCCTCAAACAGTCAGGCCCTGGGCGCGGAACGGACTGCGCCGCCGCACCTTTCCCCCCCGCACAGCCGCCGCCGCGCTTCGCTGCGCGCGGAAAGCTCGCAAGGGCGCGTGGTGATCGGCTATCGTGAAGCGAAATCGCACCGGGTGGTAGAACTGAGCGAATGCCCGGTCCTGGTGCCCGAATTCGTTGCCTTGCTGGCCCCGCTGCGCAAGTTACTAATCGCGCTTGGGGACGGACGGGGGCAAGGGAAGGGCCGACATAGTCATGCAAAGCTCGCCGCCGATATCGAACTGACCTTGGCTGAACAGGGCGTCGATCTGACGATAAAGGGCGTGCGGGCCGAAGGCCTGACCGCGACCGAAGCCCTGCTCGATTTCGCACGCGATCATGCGCTGGCGCGGCTGTCGCTTGATCAAGGCTATGGCGCGGAAGCCGTGTGGGAGCCGGAGCCGGTGACGGTGAAGTTGGGCGCAGTCAGCGTGTCGTTCCCACCGGGATCGTTCCTGCAAGCCACCGCCGATGGGGAAGCCGCGTTGGTCAGCGCGGCGCGGGAATGGCTGGGCGATTGCGCCACGGTGGCTGACTTGTTTTCTGGCTTGGGCACCTTTGCGTTCGCTCTGGCGGAATCCGGCTGCAAAGTGCTGGCGGTAGAGGCGGTGCGGGATGCGCATCAGGCTTGCAAAGCGGCAGCGGCTCGAACGCAATTGCCAATTCACGCGATGCACCGTGACTTGTTCCGCAATCCGTTGCAGGCTGACGAACTTGAGCAATTCGATGGCGTGCTGATTGATCCGCCGCGCGCGGGTGCGCGCGATCAGATCGAGCGGCTGTTGGGCAGCGGCGTTCCAAAGCTCGTCTATATCAGCTGTAATCCCGCCAGCTGGGCGCGCGACGCCAAGCTGCTGGTGGAATCGGGCTATCGCCTGGCAGAACTGCGACCGATCGGCCAGTTCCGCTGGTCCACCCACGTTGAATTGGCGAGCCTGTTCGTGCGGGATTAGCCCCTCCGCCGCAGCGGAGGGGCATCAAACTTAGTGAAACAACGCGATCAGCAGGTGCAGCACCAGCGCCATCAGGCACAGGCTGGACAGCGTGAACAGCACGAAGCGCGGCATTACCTTGTTGACCGTGGCCTGCCACAGCGAATGCGCGACCCGCAGCGCCACATAGACCCAGGCAATCGTGGCGTTCAGCCCGCCACCCTGGCCGATCAGCGCCAGCGCCAAGGCAACCGCGTAGAACACCGTCGGCGCTTCGTGCAGGTGGTTATAATTGTGCGCCTTCCACTGAACCTTGGCGTCTAGCAGCGCCTCCAGCTTGGCCCCGGTCCAGCCCTGATCGGCGGCGGGATCGCTGCTCTTGGGCAGTTTATTGATCGCCGGAATGCGGGTGGCGTACATCCACACCCACATCAGCATGGTCCAGCCCGCCAGCACGGCGAGCGGTTGCAGGATTTCCATTCCAATCATTGTCAGTTTCCCCTCACACAAAAATAGTCAGCATCGCCGCGCGAACGGCCAAGATCAGCAGGCAGACAGTTGACAGGTTAAACAGCGCGAATCGTACCGACACCGTATTGACGAGCGCCTGCCACAGCGAATGGATCACGCGCAGCGCAACGTAGCCCCAGGCGAGCAGCACCTCGGTCTGGCTGGCCCCCGTCAGCGCCAGAATCGCACAGACCGCATAAAATAGCGTCGGCTGTTCCAGCAGGTGGGTGTAATTGTGCGATTTCCATTGGACGCTATCCGGCAGCACCCCCTCCAGATCAGCCCCGCGCCCGCCGCGTTTAGCATTGGCAAGGCCGCCGGGTTGCTTGAACATCGGTGGCAGCCGGGTTGCGGCCAGCCAGATCAACATGGCCAGCGTCCACAAGATCAATGCGGCGGCCGGCGCGAGCATTTGCGCTTGCATGGTTTCTCCCCCTTTTCCCGGACGGAGACTGTGCCCGGCGGAACAGATTGTCAATTGCGACCCTTCCTCCCCGTCAGGGGAGGGGGACCAGCGCAGCTGGTGGAGGGGCACCAGCGCGTATTCCAAATCTCGCTTCATACCTGGGCACCCAGCACGCGCGGGAGTACCGGCTGGTGCCACTCCACCCCGCCCTTCGGGCGCGGCCCCCCTCTCCCATGGGAAAGGATTAGCCCGCTAGTACCGCCGCGAAACTCTCCGGATCGGTATTGCTGCCGGTCAGCAGCACAGCGGTCCGCCCATCGACCGGGACTTTACCCGCCAGCACCGCCGCCAATGCTACCGCGCCGCCGGGTTCCAGCACCAGATGGAGGCGCGCAAAGGCGAAGCGCTGCGCCGCGCGGACTTCGGCGGGGCTGACTGCAACGCCATAAGCGCAGCGCTCCTTCAGAATCGCGAAGTTGATCGGCCAGGTGGCGGGGGTTTGCAGCGCATCGCAGGCAGTAGGCGGAGCATCGGCCGCGACGCGCTCGATCTGGCCAGAGGCAAGGCTGCGGCACACATCGTCCCAGCCTTCGGGCTCGACCGGCACGATCTCTGCTTCGGGGCAGGCGAGTGCAAGCCCGGCGGTAAGCCCGCCGCCGCCGCAGCAGGCCACGATCCGCGTCGGCGCTTCAAACCCGCGCGCCGCCATCTGCGCTGCAATCTCGATCCCAGCGGATCCTTGTCCCTCGATAACCCACGGATCGGCGTAGGCATGGACCAGCGTCGCACCTTTGTCCGCGCACAGCCGCGCCGCCAGCGCATCGCGATCCTCGCCGCCGGGCCGGTCATAGAACACCACTTCCGCGCCATAGCTGCGGGTCGCGTCGATCTTCACTTTGGGCGCATCCACCGGCATCACGATGGTCGCGGCGATCCCCAGGCGCTCCGCAGCCCAGGCCACGCCTTGCGCGTGATTGCCGCTGGAGACGCCGACGACGCCCGCCGCGCGCCCTTCCGCTGACAGATCGCTCAACCGGTGCCACGCGCCCCTGATCTTGAACGCACCGATCGGTTGCAGGCTTTCCGCCTTGCACCACACGGTCTGCCCGGCGATTTCCACCTCCAGCAGGGGTGTCATCGGCAGCAGGTCTGCCAGTTTGGCGGCGGCGCGAGCGACACCTTCCCTGGTCGGGATGCGCATTTGTTGTGTGCTCATGAAACAAACCTATATGGCCCCAAGGCGAGAGGCCAAAGGAGATTCGCGAGACATGAGCAAGGTTCTGGTGATCGGCGCAGGCGGCGTCAGTTCGGTCTGCGTCCACAAGATGGCGATGAATCCGGGAATTTTCTCGGATATTCACCTGGCCAGCCGCACCCGCGCAAAATGCGATGCGATTGCCGCCTCGGTCAAGCAGCGCACCGGACAGGACGTTGCGACCTACGAGATCGACGCCGAGGAAGTCCCCGCGCTGACCCGGCTGATTCAGCAAATCGCGCCGAAGCTCGTAGTCAACCTCGCGCTGCCGTATCAGGATTTGCCGATCATGGACGCCTGCCTGGCTGCCGGGGTCGATTACCTCGACACCGCGAACTACGAGCCGAAGGACGAGGCGAAGTTCGAATACAAGTGGCAGTGGGCCTATCAGGAGCGCTTTAAGGAAGCGGGGTTGATGGCGCTGCTGGGGTCAGGCTTCGATCCGGGCGTGACCAGCGTTTTTGCGATGTGGCTAAAGAAGCACAAGCTCAAGACGATCCGCACGCTCGACATTCTGGACTGCAATGGCGGCGATCACGGTCAGGCCTTCGCGACCAACTTCAACCCGGAAATCAACATCCGCGAAGTGACCGCGCCCGCGCGGCACTGGAAGGACGGCGCATGGGTCGAAACGCCCGCGCTGACGATCCGCGAGCAGTTCGAGTTCGAAGCGGTCGGCCCCAAGAACATGTACCTGATGTACCACGAGGAACTGGAGAGCCTCGCGAAGTTCGTGCCCGAACTGGAGCGCGCGCGGTTCTGGATGACCTTTGGCGATGCCTATATCCAGCACTTGACCGTGCTGCAGAATGTCGGGATGACCGGGATCGAGCCGGTGCTGTATCAGGGCCGCGAAATCGTCCCGCTGCAGTTCCTCGCCGCCGTGCTGCCCAAGCCCGAAACACTGGGGGCCACCACCACGGGCAAGACCAACATCGGCGATATCGCCACTGGCATGGCGCTCGATGGCAGCGGCGAGAAGACCTTCTACGTCTACCAGATTTGCGACCATGAGGACGCGTTCCACGAAACCGGCAACCAAGCGATCAGCTATACCACCGGCGTCCCCGCCATGATCGGCGCGGCGCTGATGCTGACCGGTGCATGGAAAGGCGAGGGCGTGTTCAACATCGAGCAGCTCGATCCCGATCCGTTCATGGCAATGCTGAACGCGCAGGGGCTGCCGTGGCAGGTGAAGGAACTGGCGGGGCCGCTGGAATTTTGAGCGCTTAATCCTTCCCGGTTTTGGCTAATGCCACAACTGGGAAGGTGGATCGCCGGAGGCGAGACGGAGGGGCTTCAACGCCCGCGTCTTTACCCCTCCGTCAGCGCTTCGCGCTGCCACCTCCCCACTTGGCTTCGCAAAACGGCAAGGATCGTGAAAGGTTGGATTGAATGGAAACCAGAGCCGGAGACCCGGGCGCGTTCGCCCAGTTTGACCTCAGCCGGGTCGATAGCCCTGCGTTTGTGGTGGACGCCGCTAAATTGCGGGCCAACCTGGCGATTCTCGCCGATGTCCGCGACCGGGCGGGGATCAAGGTGCTCGCCGCGCTCAAGGC
>JANORN010000057.1:0-9647 GCA_031415355.1 Novosphingobium sp.
CAAGCCCACGACCGAACTGTTCACCGGGCAGCTCGAAATGGAGAATGGCTATATCGTCACCCAGGCCGGCCGCCAGGGCATGGCGACCCAGACCAGCGTCCCCGGCGTGTTCGCGGCGGGTGACGTGCAGGATCACATTTACCGCCAGGCGGTGACCAGCGCGGCGACCGGCTGTCAGGCGGCATTGGACGCCGAGCGCTATCTGGATGCGCTCGCGGAGCAGCAAGCAGCGGCAGAGCCTGCTACAGCGTCTTGATGATCGCGGAGAAGTCCAGGCTGCCTTGGCCGGCGGCGGCGAACTGATCGTATAGTTCTTCCGCGCGCTGGCCCATTGGCACTTTGGTCCCGGCTGATTGCGCTGCTTCCATCGCCAGCTTCAAGTCCTTCAGCATCAGCGCGGCGGCAAACCCGCCTTGATAGCCATTGTCCGCCGGGCTGGCCGGGCCGACGCCGGGGACCGGGCAATAGCTGGTCATTGACCACGATTGTCCCGACGCCTTGCTGGAAATGTCGTAGAAAGTCTGGAGGTCGAGTCCGAGCTTTTCAGCGAGCGCGAAGGCCTCGCAGGTCGCGATCATCGTCGCGCCCAGGATCATGTTGTTGCAGATCTTCGCCGCCTGCCCCGCGCCGCTGGCTCCGGCGTGGATCACGGCTTTGCCCATGGCGGACAGGATCGGTTCGGCGCGGGCGAAGGCTTCGGCGCTGCCGCCGACCATAAAGGTCAGCGTGCCGCCATTGGCCGCTGCGATCCCGCCGGAGACGGGGGCATCGACCATCGCGTAGCTGGCTTGGCTAGCGGCTTCGGCAACGCCCTTGGCGGTGTCGACATCGATGGTTGAGCAATCGAGCAGCAGGGCAGTGGTGGGCGCGTGGCCGATCACCTCGGCGGCATAGACGCTTTTGACGATCTGGCCGTTAGGTAGCATCGAGACCACCGCTTCGACGCCTTGCACGGCTTCGGTGACGGTAGGATGGACCGAACAACCATTGCCTTCGGCGCGTTGGGTGGCTTCAGCGGAGAGGTCAAACGCCCGGACGGTGTGCCCGGCCGTGACCAGATTGGCCGCCATCCCGCCGCCCATATTGCCGAGGCCGATGAAAGCGATCTTCATGTTACTTACCCTTCCACAACCCAGCCCGCTTCTCGATAAACGCGGCCATGCCTTCGGCCTTGTCTGCGGTGGCGGTGAGGATCTGAAAGATCCGGCGTTCCATCACGATACCCTGATCGAGCGTGGTTTCAAACGCGGCACTCACCATTTCCTTGTTGGCGATCGCGGCCAAGGGCGGCATCGCCGCGATCTCGGCGGCGGTCTTGAGCGCTTCTTCCAGCAGGCTGGCGAGCGGCACGACCCGCGCCACAAGCCCCGTACGCTCAGCTTCGTCTGCGCCCATCATCCGCCCGGTCAGGCACATTTCCATCGCTTTGGCTTTGCCGACCGCGCGGGTCAGGCGCTGCGATCCGCCCATGCCGGGGGCTACGCCCAGCTTGATTTCAGGCTGGCCAAACCGCGCGTTCTCGCTCGCGATGATGAAGTCCGCCATCATCGCCAGTTCGCACCCGCCGCCCAGCGCAAAGCCGTTGACCGCCGCGATCCACGGCTTGCGGGTGGCTTTGACAAGGTGGCTGGTCCAGCGGCTGAAGAAGTCGTCTGAATAGAATTCCGCCGCTGGTTTCTCGGCCATTTCCTTGATGTCGGCCCCGGCGGCAAAGGCCTTTTCGCCTGCGCCGGTCAGCACGGCGCAGCGCTGCGCCGGATCAGCCTCGTAAACGGCAAAGGCCGCGATCAGATCTTCTAACACCTGACTGTTCAGCGCGTTCAGCGCCGATGGGCGGTTAAGCGTGATCAGCGTCACCGCGCCGCGTGTTTCAGTGAGGATGGTTTGGTATCCGGACATTTAAACCCACTCCAAGTTCGTCACCCTGAACTTGTTTCAGGGTCCATTTCTCGTCCAATTCCGAAGCTTGGTGTTATCAGCCCAACGCCCGGTTCATCATTCCAACGCCTGTCCATGCGGCACGATGGACCCTGAAACAAGTTCAGGGTGACGATGCTTGTGGCAAGGGCTTCCATTCTTCATCCGCTGGCAGTGGCGCAAAAATACTGTCGACCAGTGCGGCAGTTACGCCCTCCGGCGTGGCCGGGTTCCAGTTTGGTGCGTGATCCTTGTCCACAATCACCGCGCGCACGCCCTCGGCAAAGTCGGGCAGGGTCAGCACGCGGCTGGCGATGCGGTACTCCATCGCCATGTTGGCCGCGAAGTCTGGGCAAGCCAGACTGTCCGCCAATTGCCGCAAGGCGACTTTGCAGGTCTGCGGCGATTTGGTGCGCAGCGTCGCCAGTTCCTTCGCAGCCCATTCGCTGTCGTCGCCTGCCAGACTGGCGAGCACGTCTTCAAGGCGATCCGGCGCAAAGTGGCGGGCGATCTGCGCCGCATTGGCTTCGATCCGCGCGGGCGGCGGGGTGCTGGCCAGCGCGGCCAGGACCTGGCCCGACTCATGCCCGTGCGCGATCCGTTCCTTCGCCTCAGCCAGCGCGTCATGCGGCAGAAAATGCGTGGCCAGCCCCGCCCACTTGCATTCCGCCCCGTCCAGCCGCGCGCCGGTCAGTGCCAGAAACGGCCCGATCCGCCCCGGCAAGCGCGACAAATACCAGCCGCCGCCGACGTCAGGGAATAACCCGATCCCGGTTTCCGGCATGGCAAGTCGCGTATTTTCGGTCGCGACGTGGAACCGCGCGGGCTGACTGAGCCCAACCCCGCCGCCCATGGTGATGCCGTCCATAAAGGCGACCACCGGCTTGGGGTAAGTGAAGATCAGATGGTTGAGCTGGTATTCGTCATGGAAGAACTGCCGCCCCGAAATGCCGCCATCGTTCAGCGCCGAGTTGCGCAGGAAAGCGATATCGCCGCCCGCACAGAACCCGCGGCCCTCGGCGTGATCGATGATCACCGCGTGAACCGCAGGATCATCGCGCCATGCCAGCAGCGCCGCCGTCAGCGCGTGGACCATGTCCAGCGTCAGCGCGTGCAGCGCCGCAGGGCGATTGAGCGAGAGGCACCCAGCGTGGCCATCACGGCGAATGAGAACTTCAGAAGTCATTGCCGCAGCAAGTCCCGGCCGACGATCATCCGCATCACCTGATTGGTTCCCTCCAGGATCGAATGGACTCGCAAATCGCGCCAGAAGCGTTCGATCGGGTAGTCCTTGAGATAGCCGTAGCCGCCCAGCAGTTGCAGCGCGTCGTTGACGATCTTGGAGCCGTTGTCAGTCGCCAGCCGCTTGGCCATGGCGGAAAACCGCGATTTGTCCGGCGCGTTCGCGTTCACCTTGGCCGCTGCGAGGTACAGCAGCGCGCGTGACGCCTCCAGATCGGTCGCCATGTCGGCCAGCATGAATTGGGTGTTCTGGAAATCGGCGATCGGCTGGCCGAATTGCTGGCGTTCCTTGGTGGATTGGATCGCTTCATCCAGGCAGCGTTGCGCCCCGCCGAGCGAGCACGCCCCGATGTTGAGCCGCCCGCCATCCAGCCCGGCCATCGCAAAGCGAAACCCGTCGCCCTCTGCGCCGACCCGGTTAGCCACCGGGACGCGGCAGTCCTCGAAGAAAACCTGCGCGGTCGGGCTGGCGTTCCACCCGAGCTTCTTTTCAGGTTTGCCGAACGACAACCCCGGCGTGTCCTTCTCGACCACCAAGCACGAAACACCTTTCGCGCCGTTGTTGCTGGTGCGGACCATCGTGACGTAGATGTCGTTATAGCCCGCGCCGCTGATGAACTGCTTGGTTCCGTTGACCACATCGTGATCACCGTCCTGCACCGCGGTGCATTTGAGTGCAGCGGCATCCGATCCGGAGCCGGGCTCGGTCAGGCAATAGCTGGCGATTTTTTCCATCGAAACCAGTTCTGGCAGAAATCGGCCCTTCAGCTCAGACGAACCGAAGCTATCGATCATCCACGCCGCCATGTTGTGGATCGAAATGTACGCGCTGGTGGCGGGGCAACCATAGGCCATCGCCTCCATGATCAGCGCCGCGTCCAGCCGCCCCAGCCCGATTCCGCCGCTTTCTTCAGACACATAGATCGCGCCAAAGCCCAGCTCGCCAGCGGCCTTCCAAACCTCAACCGGATAGTGATGATCCTCGTCCCACTGCGCCGCGAACGGGGTGATCCGGTCGGCCGTGAACTTGCGCGCCATGTCTTGAATCGCGCGTTGATCTTCGGTGAGGGAGAATTGGTCAGTCATGGATCATCCGAGCAAAAGCGTAAGGCGGTCATCGCGCTACTGCTTGCCAAGCCACAGCGCGATTGCTTCACCGGCCTATCTGGGGATGCACGGCGTTATCGTCAAATGTTGACTGCGTTAGCCGCTTGGAATTCTTGCGTGAGATTGGGTGCAAGCCGCTCCAGCCATGCTGCTTGGCGGCCCGGATCGAGATTGAAGGGAGTTGGCGATTGTGACCTGATTCACGCGGCCACAAAACTGGCGGAGACGGAGAGATTCGAACTCTCGGTACCGAGTTATCAGTACGACGGTTTAGCAAACCGTTGGTTTCAGCCACTCACCCACGTCTCCGGATCGCAGCGGCGAGCGCGGCCTATAGCGGGGGGGGCTGAGGGCGGCAAGGGGCTGCGTTGAATTTGTCACGCGCGTTGTCTGGCGGGCGAACGGACTCGACTGGGCGCGTTTCAGACTCGGCTCATCGCCGGTTCATTGCCGCTGCGGCAGGCTTCGATTCTGGCAGGCTGGCAGCGGCCTGCGTGCCGCGATTGAGGATGGGCTTATGCACGGCAAACTGGGACAGACATGGCGGGCACTCGCTTTGACAGTGCTGGGAGCCCTGACGATTGGCGGGGCGATCCCGGCCGCCGCCCAAGTGCGCGCGGTTGATCCCAACCAGGCGATTGACGGTGATCTGGCGGCGCCGGTTAAGGCTCCAACGCCGGCTGCGTCTGCCGCTCCAGTTATTGACCTGTCGCCTGAGGCTGCACCCGTGGTCGCCTCCGGCGATCCCGCTGCGGCGGCGGCGCAAGGCGCAACCTACAAGCAAGACGATTTGCTCGGCGCGGCCGAAGGCGTGTTTGGCAAAGGCGCGCAGGGGCTCGCCGGGATCATTGAAGACCTGCTGAAAAAGCAGGGCGAACCCAACGGCTATATCGCCGGGCGTGAAGCCAGCGTGGCGCTGGGCATCGGGGTCCGCTATGGCTCGGGCACGCTGTATCACAAGGTTGAAGGGCAGCGCCCGGTCTATTGGACGGGGCCGTCAATCGGGTTTGACGCCGGGGCCAATGCCGGGAAAACCTTCGTGCTAGTCTATAATCTGTACGACAGCGAAGACCTGTACAAGCGCTTCCCGGCGGGCGAGGGCAATGCCTATGTCCTGGGCGGGTTCACCGCGAGCTATCTGCGCAAGGGCGACATTGTGCTGATTCCGATCCGGCTGGGCGTGGGAATGCGACTGGGAATCAATGCCGGCTACATGAAGTTTTCCAAGAAGCAGCGCTGGCTGCCGTTCTGATACGTCTTGCGAAACTTCTGAATCAATCCCGCTCATGCTGAGCTTGTCGAGCCGTAGGCGGCCGCAGGCCAACCACCCGCCTGCTACGGCACGGTAGCGTTTGGACGATGGTCCTTCGACAAGCTCAGGATGAGCGGGAACTGAGAGAAGTATTTCAGATTCTGCGAGTCCTGCTTTTGTAATCTGAAGTAACGGGCGGACAGACCGACTTGACCCGGCCTGCCCGCCAAATCAGAAGTTCAGCTCTTGGGGATCAGCACCGGCGATCCGGCGGGTGACAACTGGTTATCACCAAACGACTGGATCACCCCGCCGGTCAGCACTTCGAGCGATTTCAGCGCGGTCGAAATCCGCACGTTGGAAATCGTCGCGGTGTTGCCGGTCACCGATACCTTTACGCCTGCATTGCCGGCATTCAGGATCAGCACATTGGTCAGCCGCGCGTTGGACAACCCATTGGCCGATTCGATCCGCAGGCCGTCAGTCACGCCGATGATCGCCGAATCTTCGATCACAACGCGCACCTTGCTCGCGCTGTTGACCCGCACGCCGGCCGATGTTGCGGAAAAGAACGTCCGGATGCTGGTATTGCGGATGATCACGCTGCCCGCTTGCAGCACGTTTACGCCGTTCAGCGCCGTTGCGCTGAACCCTTCGATGTCGAGCCCGTCCAGAACGATCCGGTCACCTGCACCGGCGTTGATAACGATTCCGTTGGTGCCGGCAGCGAGAATCCCGCCGATTACGCCGTTGCAGACGATCGCGATCGATTTGGTGATCGTCACCGCGCCGAATCCACCAGAATCGAGACAGTTGATTTCCCCGGCCGCAGCGGTCTTTGAAATTGCACCCGCGAAGGTCTTGCACGGCGCAGTGCGCGAACAAGGGTTCACATCGTCGCCCACGCCCGAAACCCAGGTGCGGGAGGCTTGGGCTTGCGCCGCCGTGGCGGGCAGGAAGATGCAGACGGCCAGCGCCGCCATGAGTTTTAGCCAGAAATGGTGCATGTCACTCTCCTTGGCGCAGGTGGGCGATGGCAGCCCCCTGCGGTTTGATGGTGGTGGGAGACGTTGCTCGCCGGTGCGCGACACCGATTTTACAACGTGGAGAGTGACGCCCCCGTCAATGTCAGCCGCGCTGATGCACGGTCACTTGATAAGAATACCATCTCTGCCGCCAGAAACAAGCCGCCAACGCGGTTTGGCCCGATCCGGACTTGCTCTGACCGGCTGTCCAAGGCTAGGGGCGCGCCATGCTTGATACTTTGCCCCAACAGCCCGCCGATGCGCTGCTCGCGCTGATCAAACTGTTTGCCGCCGATCCGCGCGGGGACAAGATTGACCTGGGCGTCGGGGTCTATCGCACCGGCCAGGGCGGCACCCCGGTATTCGGCGCGATCAAGGCGGCGGAGCAAGTGCTGGTCGATACGCAGG
Source organism: Novosphingobium sp. (assembly GCA_031415355.1). Taxonomy (GTDB): domain Bacteria; phylum Pseudomonadota; class Alphaproteobacteria; order Sphingomonadales; family Sphingomonadaceae; genus Novosphingobium. The sequence continues at coordinate 6,952 of JANORN010000057.1, forward strand.
ATTCCAAAAGCTACCTCGGCCCCGAGGGCGATCTGGGCTATGTCCATGCGCTGATGCCGTGGATCTTTGGCGCGGAAGACCCCACCAAAGCTGGCCGGATCGCAGGGATGCAGACCCCCGGCGGGACCGGCGCGGTGCGGCTGGCGGTCGCCTTGGCCAAGCGCGCGGGCAGCCAGCGGCTGTGGATGGGCACGCCCAGCTGGCCTAACCACGCGCAGATCTTCGCCGATCTGGACTTGCCGTTTCAGCCGTTCAGCCATGCCGCACCGGACGGCGCGGTCGATCTGGACGCGCTGCGCGGCGCGATTGCGGCGGCGGATGCGGGCGATGCGATCCTGCTGCACGGCTGCTGCCACAACCCCACCGGCATCGATTACAGCCCGGCGCAGTGGGACGAGATTGCCACTTTGGTGGCCGCCAAGGCGCTGCTGCCGATCATCGATCTCGCCTATCAAGGGCTCGGTGCGGGGATGGAGCAGGATGCCTATGGCCTGCGCGCGGTGCTGCGCGCTGTGCCCGAAGCGCTGGTGGCCTATTCGTGCGATAAGAATTTCGGGATGTACCGCGACCGGGTCGGCGCGGTTTATGTGATGGTGGCCGATCCGGCGCAACTGCCCGCCGTGCTGTCCAACGGCGCCGCGCTGGCCCGCGCGGCCTGGTCGATGCCGCCCGATCACGGCGCAGCGGCGGTGCGGATCATCCTCGCCGATCCACAGCTGACGGCCATGTGGCAGGATGAACTCGATACAATGCGCGCGCGGATGCAACAGGTCCGCGCGCGGCTCGCGGCGGCGGGACAGCACGGCGCGGTCGATTTCGCGCCGCTGGGCACGCAGAACGGCTTGTTTTCGGTGCTGCCCTTGCAGCCGGAGCAAATCCAGACACTGGGCCGCGATCACGGCATCTACATGGCCGGATCGGGCCGGATCAACGTCGCCGGGCTGACGATGGATAATATCGACAAGTTCATCGCCGACGTGGCGGCGGTGAGTGGTTGACAGGGATTGCCAGCCGGTTCTCGCAAGGAAGCGGCTGTTCTGCGCCTTAACGATTGGCCCGCGCTTTCCGCTGTCGCCAAGGGTTCAGTCCAGCACGTATTCTAAGAAAATACGCGCCAAAGTTTCGCGTAAAATCCGCACATGCGTGATTAAGACCTGCGCCACCGGTAAGTGATGTCGGGCATCTTTTCTTCGTTGCGCGCGCCGTCGGTCAGTTCCTCAATTTCAAAGCCATGGCGCTCATAAAACGCGCGGCCACGGGCATTGGATTGAAAGGTGTATAGTCGAAGCTCGTCCGGTTCGCGCTGGGCAAGCTGGAGCAGCTTGGTGCCGATTCCCCGGCGCAGCTCATCGGGTCGAACATAAAGATGATCGACCCAGCCGGGCAGCAAGGCAATGAAACCGGTGAGATCCTCACCGTCGAAAGCGCCCCAGACCTCGGTCTCGACAAATATCTTGTCCCGATGAAAAATCAGGTCTTCGGCGGTCGTATGCAGCGTTGTATCGTAGCCGGGAATAAGTGCGCCGCTCGCCCGATGTATCCTTGCGGTTTGGGGGGCGTGATCCGCAGTCAAACGCTGGAGTGTGACCATCCTCGTTAACTCCGCAAGCTCTGCATCCGTTGCAAGTACCGCGCCAGTACATCAATCTCTAGGTTTACTGCATCGCCTACACCTAGCGCGCCCAGTGTGGTCATTTCGGCGGTGTGGGGGATGATGTTGAGGTGGAACTGCGTGCCGTCGGCCAGGTCTTCGACTGCGTTGACGGTCAGCGAGACGCCGTCGACCGTGACCGAGCCTTTGGCGGCGATGAACGGGGCGAGGTCATGCGGGCAGGCGACGGTCAGGTGCAGCGATCCGCCGACCTCCGCGCGCGCGGCGATGTGGCCGACGCCATCAACGTGGCCGGTGACGATATGCCCGCCCAGCTCGTCGCCCAGCCGCAGCGCCTGTTCCAGATTGAGCTTCGCGCCTTCATCCCAGTGCGCGGACGCGGTGCAGCGGACGGTCTCGCCGGATATATCCACCGCGAACCAGGCATCGCCCACTGCGCCGCCGCGTTCCACCACGGTCAGGCAGACGCCCGAACAGGCAATCGACGCGCCGATGGCGATTTGTGCGGGATCATAGGGGCAGGTGATGACCGCGCGCAGATCGCCGAACTGGCGGACTTCGCGGATCGTGCCGATGGCAGTGATTATTCCGGTGAACATGGCGTTGCCTCGTAAACGTGCAGCGTGTCATTGCCAAGCTGGCGGTGATCGGTGCGGGTCCAGCGCGGATTGCTGGCCAGCGCGGCTGCGGTGAGTTCGGGCAGGGCGGGGCTGTCTCCGCCAACGGTGATTGGCGCGCGGTACAGCAGTAGCCGGTCCACCAGCCCGGCGCTCAGAAAAGCGCGCGCCGTGGCCGCGCCGCCTTCGACCATCAGCGTTTGCGCAGGCAGCAGCGCGGCAATATCTGCCGGGCTGGCCAGCGCTTGCCACCCCGCTGGGGCAGCGCCGCTGGTCAGCAGCCAGCGCGCTGGGCTGCGGTCCTCGATCCCCGGCAGGCGCACATCGAGCCGGGGCGCATCGGCGTCCAGCGTACCGCGCCCCACCAGAATGGCATCGAACCGGGCGCGCTGGGCGTGGACATGCGCGCGCGCAATTTCGCCGGTCAGCCACTGGCCCTGACCGGGCGGGAGTGCCAGCCGGCCGTC
>JANORN010000058.1:0-11798 GCA_031415355.1 Novosphingobium sp.
ACAGCGGCGATTGATACGCCCGATGCCGAGGCCTATCTGCGCGAGGCCGCCAGCAAAGGCTGGACGATCACCCAGATCTGGAACACCCACTGGCACCCCGACCATGCGGGCGGCAACGCGGCGATCAAGGCGGCCTGCCAAAAATCAGGGGGCGGCTGCCTCGTCACCGGCCCGGCCGAAGTCGAAAAGCTGGGCACCGCGCCCGACCGGGTGGTGGCGCATGGCGATCAGGTGACACTGGGCGGCTTCACCGCGCAAGTGATCGATGTTGGCGGGCATACCAATGGCCACATCGCGTTTCATCTGCCCGAAGCGGGAATCGCGCTGGTCGGCGATGCGGTGTTTGCGCTCGGTTGCGGACGGATGTTCGAGGGCCAGCCGGAGCAGTTCTGGGCCAGCCTGTGCCGGATCAAGGGCCTCGCCCCCGCGACGCTGCTGTACTGCGCACACGAATATACCGCCGCCAACGCCCGCTTCGCGCTCCACGCCGATCCGGACAACGCTGCGCTGGCGGACTATGCCGCTGAGATCAAGACCAAGCGCGCTGCGGGCGCGTGGACGGTGCCGACCACCCTGGCGCGCGAACTGGCCACCAACCCGTTCCTGCGCGCGGACGATCCGGGCTTGCAGGAGCGCTGGGGCGGCGGGGATGCGGTGACGACGTTTGCGGCGCTACGGGCGGCGAAGGATTCGTTCTAGGCGCAACGCAAGCTCTCCAGCCCCGCTCATGCTGAGCTTGTCGAAGCACTGTCCTTGGTCTTCGTGCTTCGCGCAGAACCGCAAGAACAAGGACGGCCGTTGGCGCTTCGCGCCCTCTTCGAGTCCGACAAGCTCAGGGTAGGCGGGTTTGGGGTGCAAGGGGGGGTGATCATGAAAGCACTGCTGGTTGAAGCACTCTCGCCCGACCTCTCGGGTGTGCGCCTCGCTGAGCTCCCCGTGCCCCAGCGCCAGCCCGGCGAAATCCTGGTCCGTGTCCGCGCGGCTGCGCTCAACTTCCCCGACTTGCTGATGACGCGCGGGGATTATCAGTTGAAGCCGCCGCTGCCGTTTATCGCGGGACTGGAGTTTTCCGGCGAGGTGGTTGCGGCTGATGCGGGCAGCGGTTTTGCCCCCGGTGACCGGGTCTATGGCGGGCAGAAGACCGGGGCGATGGCGGACTACGCTTGCGTCCCAGCCGCTGCGGTGCAGCCGGTCCCCGGCGTGCTGAGCTTTGCCCAAGCCGCCGCACTGGGTGCAGCCTACAGCACGGCCTACACCGCGCTGGTCGAAATCGGTGGGTTGCAAGCCGGGCAATGGGTGCTGGTCCACGGCGCGACCGGGGGCGTGGGCCTCGCCGCCTGCGATCTGGCCAAGGCGCTGGGCGCGCGGGTGATCGCCACCACCGGCTCACCCGCCAAGCTGGAGGCGCTGAAGGCTGCGTGCCAGCCCGACGCTGCGATCCTGAGCACCGGACGGTTCCGCGAGGCGGTGGCGGAGATCACCGCCGGCGCGCTGTGCGAGCTGGTCTATGATCCGGTCGGCGGCGACGTGTTCGATGAAAGCACGCGCTGTGTGGCATTCGGCGGCAAGCTGCTCGTGATCGGATTCGCCGGCGGGCGGATCGCGGACATTTCCACCAACATTCCGCTGATCAAGGGCTTTTCGGTCGTCGGCGTACGCGCGGGCGAATATGCGCGGCGCTTTCCCGCACGCGGCGCGGCGATCCGCGCGGCGGTGGCGGAGCTGGCGGGCAACGGCAGCATCACCCCGCGGATCGACCAGGTGCTGCCGCTCAGCCGCTGGAGCGAGGCTTACGAGGCCATGGCCCAGCGTCAGATCATCGGCAAAGTGGTGCTGGAGCCGGGAACTTAATCGACGGGTATGGCGGCCAAACCTTCCTCCCCCGAGGGGGAGGGGGACCAGCGGAGCTGGTGGAGCGGCACCCGCCAGTACTCCCACCCGCGCAGAATTACGCAGCGATTGGCCGGTGGGTCCGGCGCATTCACGCCGGGGCGGTTTGGAGTACCCGATTGTGCCCCTCCCCCACTGCGTGGGTCCCCTCCCCTCCAGGGGAGGAAGGGCTCACATCGCGGCGATGGCTTCGTCGACCAGGCGCTTGTCGGCTTTGGCGTCGTGGCTATCGGCGATCAGGGTGCCAGCGGCAGCCGTTGCTGCAGCAGCCGCACGGGCGCGCAGGGCGTCAACCGCAGCGCGTTCAGCGGCACCGATCTTGTCGAGCGCCATCTTTTCGCGGCGGGCGACCAGCGCGGCGGTAGCAAGTTCGGCCTTGGCAACAATCGCGGCGGCTTCATCCTTGGCGTGAGCGACCAGGCCGGCGGCGTCGGCAGTGCTTTGCTGATGCTTGACCTTGGCGTCGGCCAGCAGAGCCTCTGCCTCCTTGCGGATCGCGGCGGATTCATCCAGTGCCTTGCGGGTTTCGGCGATTTGCGCGTCGAGCCCGGCGATGATCTGGCGGTGGGCCTTCAGGCCGAACACCGCGATCAGGATAAAGATCGTGACGCCGGTATAAACCCAGCCTTCGGCGCCCAGGCCCAGCAGGGTCGGGCCGTGGGGCTCTCCGCCGCGGTCAGCGGCGGCTTCGGCCAGGAAGTTAAAAAGTGTCATTGCAGCCAGCCCTTATGCCTGCGCCTCAACCGCCGCGCGGGCGGCGGCGGCGGTCGGTTCCTTGCCTGTCAGGCGGGCGACGATTGAGGCCGCACCTTCGGCAGCAATATCGCGCAAGCCTGCTTCGGCAGCGGCAACCGCCTTGGCGATGCGCTGTTCGGCACTGCCAACCTGCGCGTCGGCAGCCGCCGCCGCTTTGGCCAGGCTGGTTTCGCTGGCCTTGGCCGCGTCAAGCTTGGCCGCTGCGATCGTGCTGCGAGCAGCTTCGCGCGATACCGCCAGTTCCGCCTCATAGGCCTCACCGGTGGCATCAGCCGCAGACTTGGCGGCATGGGCCGCCGCAATATCGCCAGAGATCTGATCTTCGCGCTGGCCCATTACCTTGCCCAATTTCGGCAGCGTGCGCTGCACAATGCCGAAATAAAGCACTACAAAGAACAGCGCGAGCCACGCGAATTGCGGCACGAAGACATTGGCAAAATCAAACTGAGGCATTGGAACGCGGCCTTATCAAACCTGAAGAGGGAGCCGGTCAGCGCGCGCCGACCGGCATCCGAATCAGCCGAACGCCAGTGCCAGTGCAACCACGGCGGCGATCAGGCCAAGCGCTTCGGTCACGGCGAAACCGAAAATCAGGCGTCCGCCCATCTTGGCGTCGGCGTCGGGATTACGCACGGCACCGTTCAGGTACTGGCCGAAGATCGAGCCCACGCCGATGGCGGCAAGGCCGGCACCGATAGCTGCAAGGCCGGCGCCGATGAGTTTTGCTGATGCTGGATCCATGATGAATTCCCTTGTTTAGAAAGAGTGGTTTGGAAAGAGGGTGGTTGGAAAACTTAGTGCAGATTGACCGCGTCATTGAGGTACAGCGAAGCGAGCAAGGCGAAGACATAGGCCTGAACCACCGCAATCAGCACTTCCAGTGCAGTCAATGCGACGGTGACGCCTAAGGGCAAAATGCCGAACACATACGGCAGCGCGCCGAAGGAACCGAGCGTCACCACAAAGGTGCCGAACACCTTCAGCAGCACGTGGCCTGCGGTCATATTGGCGAACAACCGGATCGCAAGCGTGAACGGCCGCGACAGGAAGCTGAGGAGTTCGATTGTAAACACGAACAGGCCCAGCACCAATTTGCCAGAGATCGATGCTGCTGATCCTTTGAAGACCGGATCGCCAGCAGGCCAGAACAAGCTGAAAAAGTGCAGACCGTGCCGCGCAAAGCCGACCACGCAGACCGTGATGAACACGATCAGTGCCAGCCCCAGCGTGACGGTGATGTGGCTGGTGGGGGTAAAAGCCCCGACCCACGGGATCATCCCCAGCAGGTTGCAGACCAGCACGAACATGAAAATTGCAAAAATCAGCGGCGCGAACCGGCGTCCTTCCGGGCCGACATTGTCATCCAGCATCTTGCGGACGAAATCATAGAGATATTCCACTGCCGCTTGCCAGCGCCCAGGCACGAGCTGTGGGCGGGCGGTGCCGACGAACAGGAACACGCCGATTGCGGCAACCGCGATCGCCATCCACAGCGAGCTGTTGGTGAACGAAACGTCCTGGCCGCCCAGCACGAACGGCTGGATCGTCTCGACCTTGAACTGCTCCATCGGGTTAGCCATCGGTAATCCTTACGCCCCTTGATCGTTGCCGGGATCGCTGTCGAACTGCGCGGAGGTCTGCATCGCGCGGCGCGTTCCGGCGGCGAAGCCCAGCACCAGCATCACGATCATGCCCCACGGCCGCGTTCCCAGGCCCGCCCAGTTATCAATCGCCCAGCCGATAAAGCCCGACACCAGCACCGCGCCCACGAATTCGATCCCGATCGCCCAGCCGCGCGTTTCGGCACGGCCCTCGGCGTTCGATATGCCGCGGGTATGCTTCGCCTGCGCTGCCGCGATCCTGCGGTCGAGGTTGCTCTCGCCGCCATTATCGCTCGAATCAGTCACGCGAACGCCTTGCCAGATGCCGGGCCCGTGCGGGCCAAACCAGCCGAAAATCCCATACGCAGAAGGGCCCGCTTACGGGGCCCTTCGGTGCGCGCCGCCCCCTTAGGTTGGGGCCGCGCGCGAGTCAACCGGGTGGCATGGTGATCCCCGCCGCAGTACAGCAGGGATCACCAGAGCGGGCTGAGCTATAGTCTGTTTCAGCAAGACTGAAACAGGTGCGGCACCGGCCCACTCCCGTGTCTAAAATCACGAAAACGTCCGGAGGGCGTTGTCGCTGGGGCGCCCGACTACCCAGCCTTAGGTTACCCTATGGGTGGCCGGGCGGGGGAGTGGGCCGGTGCCGCTTCCACGCAAGTGGAACAGAGCTTACGGACAGCGCGCATCGCGCTGCGGCGCACCGGCTCCGCGCGTTTGCCACGAACCATCGGGGGCCTGATACTTTTCGCCGACGGCGGTTTGCAGGATCAGACGGCAGCCAGAGGTCATCGCATAGCTGTCAATCGTCGCGCTCTGCGCCACGGCCTTTTCCGCATAAAGCGCGCGGCGCTTGATGTTGATGTCTTCGGCAGTGCGGCGCACATCGGCGCTTGGCGGAGTGGGATAGCCCAGATAACCATCGGGCTTTTCACCCACTTGGCCCGCCGCGCGTGCGGCGGCATAGGCCGGATCGCGTTGCTGGGCATAGGCGGTCCCCGCCATGGCCACTACCGCAACGGCAACACTGCCGAGCGCCAGCGCCACGGCAAAGCGGGGTTTGTGACTGGAAAAACCGAACATCGTCAAAACTCCAATTCGTCAAAAGACCGCAGGGTTATCCTGGATCGTATTCGCCGCATCAGCCGCAAGCTGATAGATCACTTTCTGTTCGATGTTGATGTTAAGCTCGATCACGATCGGCTTGTCCGGTGCATTGACCGTAACACATCCGCCGAGCGCCATCGCGCCGCTCATCACCACCAGACTCGCCACAGCACTCGCGGTGCTTCGGCATGACCCCCGGTTCCAGCGGCATATCGTCTGCATCGGCCCCATCATGGGCCGACTTGTCGCAGCCGCAGCGCGGTTGGTCAATTCACGCGTCTTCATCGCTTATTCCTGCTTGCTGGAGGCTGAACATCGGGGGCTGCGCTTGGCGAAACCAGCGGCGCGCGGTTTTGCGGGGAAATCGGTTTGCCGTCCTTGTCGATCAGATTTATCTCGCGCGGGTCCGGAATATAGGATTCGTCGTACAGCGAGCGCATGGTGGTGATAAGTTCGAGGAACGAGGCGCGCAGGTTGACGTTGAACTGGATCGGCAGGCCTTCCAACTGCCGGGTGATCAGGTTGCGCTTGGCCCCCTTGCCCTGGCTCACCCCGTCGAATTTGACGCTGGTGGCAATCTCCCCATCCAGATCGCCTTCCATCCCGATCACCATTTGCCGGTAATCAAGTGAACGCAGCATTTCGAAGGCATAGTTGCCCATCGCCGAGAGGTCGCGGTAGGTCAGCTCGCCGACGTAAGAGACGTTGCCCCCCGGGGCACGCGAAACCAGCCGACCGCCGACGATCCGCCCGCCGTTTTCATCAAATACCAGCGGCAAGGTTCCGTCGAATATGCCGGTCGAGGTCAGATTGCCGAACTGCAGCCGCTCAATGAACCGCGCCGAATTCAGCCCCTCGATCTCAAGCTCAAACCGCCGCTGCTCGGCCGCGCCCAGCACCATCCGGGTCGGCAGCAGCCGCATCGTGCCATCCATGAACGGCCAGACCGCGCCTTTGACCTGCAGTACGCTGTCGGGCTCCAACTGATAGGTCAGCAGTCCGTCGTTGACCTCGATCCCCGGATTGATCGTGGCGAGCCGCACCTGCTGATTCGGTGCAGTCACCAGCCCGAGCAGATCGGTGAACACCACCGTGCCTGACGCCCCGCGCACCGGGCCGAAGGCGGCGGCGAAATCAAACTTGTCGGTGCTGAACCGCCCGGTGCTGGTGACGCGCGCGGGATCCCAGTCGATCCGGCCGGTGCCGTTCACCGTCCCCTTGGCCAGCGCGACCACGCCCTGCGCCAGATAGGTCAGCGTATCGGGCTGGATCTGCTGGTCGAACGTCAGCCCATCCACGCGCAGATCGGCGTGGCCGGTGCCGCTGTTCAGATTGTGCGCGATATCGACCGAAGTGATCGCGCGGTCGCTCTTGGGTTCGCGCAGCAGGGCCGCTGCGATGATCCGGTTGTTCACCAGCGTCAGCGTGGCATCGCGCGCGATCAGCGGCTCAAACCGATCTTCGGCTTCGCGGTCTTCCAGCCGGAATGCCCCGCCGGTCAGGGTCAATGCGCCGTTCGCGTAGCGCCAGTTGCCGCCAGCGGCGACGATATCGAGCGGGACCGCGCCAATCCGCGCTTCGGTATCGGCAAACCGCCCGGCGATGTCATTGCCGACACGCGCGCTGAGGTTGCTGATCCGGAAGGTCGTGGCATTGGCCGCCGGGCCCAGCGTGATGTTGAGGCTGCGCGCGCTGAGCGAGCCGGGCATCGCGAACCCGACCGCTCCGCTCGCGATCCGGATCGGCGTTGTCCCCAGCCGTCCCGCAACATTGAGCGAAGGCGCGCCCGCCGCCAGCTTCACCCCGCCCGCATCCACGCGCAGGATCGCCCCGCCCGGCCCCGGGCAGACCAGCAGCTGGCGGTTGGTCAGCGTCAGGTTGGCATAGGCAAGCTCGTCAAACCGCAGATCGATGCAGCGCCGCCACACCGCGAGGCCCCCGCGCGGCGACCAGATGCCGTCCAATGGCAGCGCCAGATTGCGCGCCGTACCGCCGGGCAGCGGCCCGGTCAGCAGCGCGCGCCCGCCAAAGCCCAGGCTGCCATCGCGGTTCTGCACCAGCACCAGTTCGGGCAAGGCGAGGCGGCTGGTACCCGCGCGGTATTCGGTCATCTGCAACTTGCCCAGCATCCCGCCGCTGCTTTGCCGCTCCAGCCGCCCGGTGATGACTGGCAAGCCCGGCCCGCCGGTCAAGATGTTACCGGCAAAGCGCGGGGCTGCGCCCGGCGTGGCAACCAGTTCGAAGCGCGAGACCGACAACAGCGGCGCGCCCCCGCCGCCGCGCAAGGCTCCGCGCGGGATCATCAGGTTGGTGACGCGCCCGGTCTGACGCAGGGTGTAAACGGCAGACAGCGTGCTGCCCGGTGCCTGCCGTGCCAGTGCACCGCGAATCTGCGCGAGCATTGGCGCGGCGAAAGTTCCGTCAGCGGAGCGCCCGGCGCTGGCCAATGTGGCATCCAGCCCGCCGCCAGGGCGCAGTTCGCGCGCGCTCAATGCGCCTTCGCTCTCGATTCGGGCGAAGCGGTCATAGCTGCGCAGCGCCCCGTTCAGGCCCAGCGCGCCCATGGCCACCCCGCCCACCCGCGCGGCGCGTCCGGTCAGGTCATAATCGGCGGTCAGATCACCCTTGCGGAAAGTCAGCCTGGTCTTGCCCGCAGTCCGCCCCGCGCGCTGATCACCGAAAGCGAGCGCGCCGCTGGTCAAATCAGCGCTGGCGATCAGTCCGTCGAGCGGCTTGTCCAGCGTCAGGTCAACAGCGGCCGCCAACCCGGCCAGCGTCAGGCCTTGCGTGGGGCAAGCCAGTGCGCGCAACCGCACTGGCCCCGCAAACGTTGGTTGCTCCGCCACCACCGCCAGCTTGCCATAGAGTGTCGCGCCCACCATCCCGCAGCCCGCCGCCGCCGCGCGCGGAGCCACCGCCGCCAGCGTGCCGTCAAACCCGCCGCGCAGATTGCCGCCGCCGTCCAGCTTTAGCCCGACCAAGCCGTAGTCGGTATCCATCCGCCCGCGCCCGTCGATCAGCCGCAGGTCCAGATCGGGCAGGCGGAGCGGCTCATCTTTGCCGTCATCCTTGAACAGGATCGGATCGAGCGCACCAAAGCTGAGCTTGCCGCCCCGGTACGTGCCGTAAAGCCGCGCTTTGGTCAGCGTCACCGACTTCAGCGTGGGAATGCCCCAGCGCGGCTCGATTGCGATCTCGGCGCGCTCGGCGGTGAAATCGGGCCGCGCGGGATCACCGATCACCACATCGGTCAGCACTTGGCGGCGCGGGCCAATCGCTTCGACCTTGTATTTGGCGGAAAGCTTGAGCTGCTCGAGCTGGCTGGCGATGATCCGGTCGGCCAGTTCCTCGCGCTGCGTCCACAGCACCCCCAGCGCGATCAGCAACAGCAGCGCGAACACGCCAAGCACGCGCGGCCAACGCCGGTTCCGGCGGGACTGCGGCGCAACGTCTGCAATTTCAGGAGTTTCGTCCGCCGGGTCGCTCATTACCACACACTTGCGCGTTAGCCCGGTGAAAGGCAATGCTGCGCGGGTAACGCCTCGTCTTCGCAAAGGTTCCCGTGACCGACCAGCCCGCCGTGCCTGCTGATCCCGCAAATGGCGACACCGCCAGCCATACCGCTGGCCATCGCGCCCGGCTGCGTGCGCGGCTGCTGGATGGCGGGGCGGAGGCGCTGGCCGATTATGAGGTGATCGAATACCTGCTGTCCACTGCGATTCCCCGCCGCGATGTGAAGCCGCTCGCCAAGAGCCTGCTGACGCGGTTCGGCGGGCTGGCCGGGGCGCTTAACGCTGATCCGCGCGCGTTGGCGGCGCATCCCGGCATGGGCGAAAGCAGCGCGGCGGCGCTCAAGGTGGTCGCGCTCGCCGCGCGGCGGCTGGCGCGGGCGCAATTGCGCGATGCGCCTGTGCTGGGATCGTGGCAGGCGCTGATTGACTATCTGACCATCGACATGGCGCACCTCACCGTAGAGCGGGTGCGGGTGCTGTACCTCAACGCCGCCAACATGCTGATCCATGATGAACATGTTGGCGATGGCTCGATTGATGAAGCCGCGATCCACCCGCGCGAAGTGATTCGCCGCGCGCTCGATCTGGGGGCGGTGGCGCTGATCCTGGTCCACAACCACCCATCCGGCAGCCCCGAACCCAGCCGCGCCGATATTCAGATTACGAACCGGATCGCGGAGGCCGGGCGGCTGTTGGGGATCGTAGTGCATGATCACGTGATCATCGGCCGCCACGGCCATGTCAGCCTGAAGGCGAAGGGGTTGATATGAGGCGCAGCGCCATCCTCGTTTGCGGCGGTGGCGCACCCGCCTTCCTCCCCCTGGGGGGAGGGGACCCATGCTGTGGGGGAGGGGAACCCACCGGTACTCCCGCCCGCGCCGCACCAGCGTACTCCGCCAGCTTGGGAGTACCCGCCTGTGCCCCTCCCCCATCCTGCGGATGGGTCCCCTCTCCCGAGGGGGAGGAAGGCAGATGGGTCCCCTCCCCCACGGGGGAGGAAGCACCATGTGTGTAGCTGCGCTGGCGTGGAACGCACATCCGCGCTGGCGGCTGGTGGTCGCGGGCAATCGCGACGAATTCCATGGCCGCCCCACCGCACCGCTGGCCGCCTGGGCGAAGGACGGTATTTTGGCCGGGCGGGATTTGCAGGCGGGTGGTACTTGGTTGGGTGTATCCGCCGGGCGCTTTGCTCTCGTCACCAATCACCGCGCCGAAGGCTATCCGAAGCCCGAGCTGGCTTCACGCGGGGCGCTGGTCAGCGACTGGCTGCGTGGCGGCGAACCGGGGCGCGGCGCGGCGATGAACCCGTTCAACTTGTGGCTGGCGAACCGCGAGCGGCTGATGTTCGTCACCAATCACCCCCGCGCCGAAGGACTGGCGCTGGTGGACGGCGTTCACGGCCTGTCCAACGGCCCGCGCGCTGAGCGCTGGTTCAAGACCGCGCAACTGGAAGCCGCACTCGGTGCCTGGCTGGCGGCGGGCGAGGAACCGGATGCGCTGCTGGCAGCGCTGGCCGACGAGACCCCCGATCCGGCCGATCCGGACAATCGGTTCTCCCCCGTGTTCATCCGCCATCCCGACTACGGCACGCGCTGCTCCACCGTGATCGCGGTCGATGTGGACGGCGCCGGCACGATCACCGAACGCAGCTTTGACGCTGATGGGGCTGTGACGGGGACTGTCACGCTGGGGTTTGACTGGGGTTAGCCAGAAGAACGCAAGAGATAGGTCCGGTTCGCACGAAGACACAAAGGACACGAAGATGTCTACGCTTGGGCGAAGCCCCTCTCTGGAGCCCGGTCGCGGTTTCGGGAAAGCTGCGAAATTGGCAAAATGCCTGCGGCAAGCCGAACATCTTCGTGTCCTCTGCGTCTCTGCGCGCGTAATCCCTGCTTCCTTATCCTGCTTTGCGTCACCCCCTTCCCTTCCCGCAGCGAACGCAATAGCCTGCCCTGCACAGTCCACGAAGGCACCTACCCGATGCAAACCCAGCACCCCGATGGCATTCACCACGTCGCGATCATGTCTGCGGACATGAAGGCGCAGCTGACGTTCTTCACACAGGTGCTTGGCTTTCCGTTGAAAGGGCTGTTCGCGATGCACGGCGTGCACGGCGGCAAGCATGCCTTTCTGGAAATGGCGCCGGACAGCTATTTCTCGATTGTCGAGCTGGCGGGCGTGGCGGATATTCCCAGCACCATCGGCGTCACGCACGCCGGAACCGGCGCGGGCACCTGCGCGGCGGGCACGATGCAGCACTTGGCCTTTCGCGTGGCGGACGAAGCCGGGCTGATCGCGATGCGCGACCGTATCCGCAGCCACCGGGTGCCCGCAATCGGCCCGATCGGGCACGGGTTCTGCCGCTCGATCTACTTCGCCGGACCCGAAGGCCTGACGCTGGAAGTCAGCTATCAGGCGGATGAACTGTCCCCCGCGCGCTGGCTCGATCCGGCGGTGTTGGCCGAATGCGGGATTTCCCCCGCCGAAGCCCAGGCGATGCAAGCCCCGCCGCCGTGCACCGCGCCCAGCCCGGTGGCGCAGCCCGGCTATGACGCCGGCAAACCGCAATTGGCCTATCCGGTGGCGGCGCTGCAAGCGATGCTGGCCGCGCCCGATACGTTGATTACTGCGCAGGGATCGTACAACGAGCCCCCGGTCGCGGCGTGAACGAAGACCCTGATACGCTGGCGGCAGCGGGCTATGTCGTGCTGCGCCAGGCGGTTCCCGGCGCGCTGATCGAACAGGCCCGCGCCGCCTTCGAGCTGGGCTATCTGCCCTCCGCAGATTGGCCCGTGCCGCGCGGGCTGGACTGGCGGCACGCGCAGGTAGACCTTGATCCGGCGGTGCTGGCGATCTGCCATCTGCCTGCGGTGCTGGATTGCGCCGCGCGGATCATCGCCGCGCCCTATTTTCTGGCGCAGGTCGAAGGGCG
>JANORN010000059.1:0-20840 GCA_031415355.1 Novosphingobium sp.
CGCTTGACCGGCACCGGGATCGGCGCGGCGGCGTGGATTGCGCATTTGAGGCTGGAAACATCATAGCGCGCGCGCGTTTCCGCTGGCAACTTGAGCATCCGCACGAAATGCGTCGGCACGAACTGGCTGTCAGTGATCCGGTAGCGCTGAATCGCCGCCAGCGCAGTTTCGGGATCGAATTTCTCCATCACCACCACGGTCCCGCCGATCTTGTGCACCGTCATCGACCAGCGCAGCGGCGCGGCATGATACAGCGGCGCCGGCGAGAGATAGACCGCCTGCTCGGTGATTCCGTAAGCCAGCATCGCCAGCTGGACCAGCACGTTGGTCTGCGCGATGTCCGGGTCTGCGGGCAGCGGCAGCTTGACCCCCTTGGGGCGGCCAGTGGTGCCGCTGGAATAGAGCATGTCGACCCCGGCGCGTTCATCGGCAATCGGCGTGGCGGGCATTGCAGTCAAGGCAGCCTCAGCGCTGAGCGCGCCAGGCGAATCGAACCGAAGTTGCGGCACGGCGGGGGACAGCGCGGCCACTTCATCCAGCACCGCCGCGCCGTGCGCCGATCCGAACAGCAGCTGGGCCCCGCTGTCGGCCAGAATATAAGCGATTTCGGGCGGGGTCAGGCGGCTGGAGATCCCGACATAATGCACCCCGGCGCGCTGAAACCCCCAGGCGAGGCAGAAGAACCACGGGTGGTTCTCGATACACATTGCCACGGTATCCCCCACCGCAATCCCGCGCGCGCGCAGCAGCTGCGCCACCTGGTTGGAACGGCGGTCCAGTTCGGCAAAGCTGATCGTCTCACCGCTGCCCGCCATGATGATTGCCGGTTTATCAGGATGGGACTGGGCGTGGATTGACGGGTGCATCGCGGCTGGCTCTCCTGCGCGGTCTAAGCCGCCTTGATGGAGAGTTTAACCGTTCGATTAAATTGCGCAAGGTGTGTTGGCCCTCGCCTATTCGTCCGAAATCAGGCGGTTCGGCATTCGCGTTCGGCCCGTTACCATCACCTCGTCTCAGACCAGGCTCAATTCGTCGGACATGAACGCAAACCCATGCGGACCATTCACTGGCTGGTAACGCCAGGCTGGCCAGAAGCGTCTGGATAGTCTGATCCTCACGCAAAGCGAGCTGCCAATGGGCCTGTTCAAATCCGATTTTACCCGGTCCTTCGCCATTGGCTTTGCAGTGGGCGCGGTCGCTTTGTTCGGCTCGCTCAAAGATGCGCAGCGCAGCGAAATCGCCACGCGGGTTGTACCGCACGCGGTAGCTGCATTGATTCGCTAGGGTGCTCCCGTCTTTGATTCCATCTGGTTCGAAATCACGCTAAGGGCGCTTGCCCGCCGGATCGCGTAGTGGATAAAGTGCGGCGATCTGGCCCAACCCGGCTTTAACGGGATCGCGTTGGCTGTCCTGGGTTTTGCCCAGTCTGACGATTGTCAAACTTTGGCGCGGACTGATCAGCACATATTGCCCCAGATGCCCGTTCATGGAAAAAGCGGACGCTGGAGCGCCGGGAAACGGCGCGGCCGCGCCCGCTTCGCGCGGCCGGTTCAACCAGGTTTGCGCGCCATAACCGCGATGACCGGGCGCTGGGCTGGTCATGAAATCAATCCAGGCCAGCGGAACCAGCTGGGCGCCCTTAACCGCGCCGCGGTTGCGCAGGAACTCGCCAAAGCGCGCCCAATCACGCGCGGTGGCATGGATCAGGCTGCTGCCGATCAGGGTGCCGGCGCGGTCAAATTCAGGCACAATGCTAGTCATGCCAATGGGCTCAAACAGCCGCGTGCGCAGATAATCGTTCACCGCGCGGCGGCGTTCGACCGGATCGTTGCTGGTGGTCAGCGCGCGGGCGGCAAGATCGGACAGGATCACTGTTGTGGCGCTGGAATATTCCCAGTGCCGACCGGGCTCGGCTTCCAGCGGCTGCGCCTCGGCATAGGCGGCCATATTGTCGCGCCCGTCCAGGAACAACATCTGGACTTCGTTTGAGCGATAGATCGGATCGCCCGCTTCGGTGTGGCGCAGCCCGCTGCGCATCTGCAGCAGTTGCCGCAGGGTGATCTCGCCGCGCGGATCGCCGCTGCGCTGCCAGGCGGCCACCGGCACGCTTTCGTCCAGTCGCAAGCGGCCATCGGCCACCAACTGCCCGATCATCACCCCGGTGATTGTCTTGGCCATCGACCACGAGATGAACCGGGTGTTCTCATGATAGCCGGGGCCATAGCGCTCAGCCACCCGGCGTCCGCGTGCCATTACGACGACGGCGCGAGTTTCCTGCATTTCCGGCGCGGTAAACAGTCGGTCAACCGCCCGTGCCAATTGTTCGCGATCGGTTCCCGGATCGGCAGTGATGGCGTCAAGGGCGGGCTGCGCCAGTGGGAGCTCGGCGGGCGAATCGGTGCAAGCAGACAGGATCAGGGCCAGCACAACAACCAGATCAGAAGGGGCGGGGCGACGCATCGCGTCTGTTTTGCGCAGCCACGCCAGCTTGGCAACCGCTGCGGCGTGTAAAAACCCGGCACAAGCCCCGACAGCATGAGCTGCGCAAAAAAATAGCGGCCCGAAGGCCGCTATCCTTTTTCGATTCCGACGACCGGCTTACGGGCTGGTCGGGGTATCCGAATTGTTCGATGCCAACAGCAGAATGGCGCCGATGATCGCAGCGGCTGCGAGCAGCGCAATAATCACGGAACCACCCTTAAGGTCTTCCGAATCCGCCGAAACGGCGCTGGCCCGGATGTCCGAAGCCACGGCCGGGGCTGCGATTGCCGGTGCTACCGACATTGTCGCAGCAGCAACAGCCACCAAATATTTACTCAGTCCCATGACGAACTCCATCAATGAATGCGCGACGGCCTCTGCCATGATGATGACGCCGAGTCAATCGGCGATTCACCATGTTTCAAGACCTTAGGCCCTGACGCCGTGCTTGGGGGCTGCGACGCCTGGACCCGGCTGCTAGTAGGGCAACAATGAATAAAATCAAAACACTTCGTGCTAATGTCGGCACATCGTGCGTTAACCGCGATGGATTGAAAGGCTGTCGGGCCGTTTCAGTAAGGGAATCGCCGGGATGACCCGCACTGCATTTTTTATCCTGCTGGCGATTGTGGCAGTGCCAGCCCCCGGACGCGCTACGCCAGCAGCGCCCGTTGCACAGTTGCAGGCGCTGCAAGCGCTCGACGCCGTGCTGGCCAGCGTCGCAACCCAGCTGGTGACCAGCAATGCCGCGCTGTGCCGTGATCTGATGCCGGTCACTGGCCTTTCATTGCATGCGCGTAACCAGTATCCGGACGCGCTCGCTGGTCCGGTTGGAGAGGTTTTCGGCTTTCCTGCGCCGCTGGCGGTCAGTGCGGTGGTGCCCGGCAGCCCGGCCGACCACGCCGGGATTCGCGCCAACGACGGGGTACTGGCTGCTGGCGAATTGTTGCCGCCAGCCGCCGATACCGATGGCAAGCCTGACACGCTGGTGCGCGACGGCTTTGAAGCTGCACTGGCGAAGCGCGCCCCAGGATTGCCGTTGTTGTGGCGAATCAGGCGCAAAGAAACGGTGCTGGAGCGGTCGCTCACCCCGCTCCCCGGCTGCCGTGCCCGATTCGAAGTGGTGCCGGGTCAAGCCCTGATCGCGCGCAGTGATGGACAATTGATTCAGCTGAGCGCGCGCTATGTCGCGTCATTGTCGCGCGAATCGCTGGCGGTGATTGTCGCACACGAACTGGCGCACAGCGTGTTGCTGCACCGCGAACGGCTGGTGGCAGCCGGGGTCAGCAAAGGCCTGCTTGCCGAATTCGGGCGCCATGGCCGGTTGAACCGCCAGGTGGAGCGCGAAGCGGACCGGATGTCGGTCTATTTGCTGCGCAACGCCGGGTTCGATCCGGCCAGCGCTGTGCAGTTCTGGGAAGGTCCAGAGGGCAAGGGCGGCGGCGGCTTGCTGCGCAGCCGGACGCACGATTCGCCAAGCGCTCGGGCTAAGCTGATTCGCGCTGAGATCGCGACGATGCCGGACGGCGCACTGCCGGTTGCACCTGTCTGGCTGGACGAACGACTGCGCCCGCTCAAGTAAGCCTGACGCGGGGCTTGACCGCAAGGCCCTGCTTCGCCACCGAATCGCCAGATGGCACCCACAGCACCCCGATCTGGTCAACCTCCGCGCCGGTGGCGCTGGCTGCTGCTCGGCCTGGCCTTGCTGGGCGCGCTGGTGGCGATGTTCTGGCAACCACTGACCGGCTATGCCAGCACTGGCGCGGCCTATGGCGCGCGGGTCGCCTGTTCGTGCCGCTATCTGGGCGGTCGCAGTTTGAGCGATTGCCGCAAGGATTTTGAGCCAGGCATGGAACTGGTCATGGTGAGCGAAGATGCTGCGGCCAAAAGCGTCACCGCACGGTTCCCACTGCTGGCCAGCGAAACCGCGCGCTATCACAAGGGCGAAGGCTGCCGTCTGGATCCATTGCCCGAATAGCACCTTGCCGACATCGTAGCGCTTTGGCGAAATTTCTGTGATAAAGCCTAAGCATGACGACACACCCTGACAACCGGATCACCCCGGTGATCCTGTGCGGCGGCAGCGGCACCCGGCTCTGGCCACGCAGCCGCGCCAGCAAGCCCAAGCCGTTCCTGCCGCTGGTGGGCACTGCAACGCTGTTCGAAGCCACACTGGCGCGTAATAGTGATTCCGCGCAGTTCGCCCCGCCGGTGATCGTGACCGGCGCGGCGCATCTGGCGCATGTCGAAGCGCAATTGCCGCCGGGCAGCGGCGCGACGATCATTGTCGAGCCCAGCGCGCGCAATACGGCTGCGGCGATTGCCCTGGCGGCCGAGCGGCTATCCTCCGACGCGGTGATGCTGGTCTGCCCCAGCGATCACCATATCGCCGATTCGGCCGCCTTTGCCGCCGCCGCACAGCGCGCAGCGGAACTGGCGCGCGCTGGCTGGCTGGTCTCGTTCGGGATCGCGGCGACCGCACCCGAAACCGGCTTTGGTTATCTCCAGCAAGGTGAGCCGATTGGCACCACCGGCTACCAGGTCGCGCGGTTTGTCGAAAAGCCCGATCTGGCGCGCGCCGAAGCGTTTCTTGCCGCAGGCGACTACAGCTGGAACGGCGGCATCTTCGCCTTCCGGGTCAGCGATTTTCTGGCCGAACTCAGCGCGCATCGCCCCGCCATCGCTGCTGCTGTGACCGCCGCCGTCGCGGGTGGCCGCACGGAGGAGCATCGGTTCCTGCCTGATGCCGCTACCTTCGCCGCGATCGCGGGCGAATCGGTGGACTATGCTGTCATGGAGAACACCCGCCGCGCAGCGATGGTGCCGGTGCAGATGGGTTGGTCCGATATCGGCAACTGGGATGCGCTCTATGCCGCGCTGCCGCAGGACGCGGCGGGCAATGCGGTGCGCGGTGCGGCTGAACTGGTCGATTGCCGCCGGGTGCTGGTCGATAGCGACGGGCCGCGCGTTTCGGTGATCGGGCTAGAGGACGTGATCGTAGTGGTTGATGGCGATGAGGTGCTGGTGACCTCTGCCACAGGCGCGCAGCTGGTCGGCAAACTGGGCGGGGCTGCGAATCAATGAGCCAGCTGCCTGCGAATCGACAACTGGTGACCCGCATGGTTGAAAAGCCGTGGGGCTGTGACGTGCTGCCCGATCCGTTCACCGCCCCGCCGGGCCAGCGAATCGGCGAGGTCTGGTTTGAGCCGCCGCCAGAGCTGCCGGGCCTGCTGGTCAAATATATCTTCACCAGCGAGAAGCTTTCGGTTCAGGTCCACCCCAGCGACGCGCAGGCCCTGGCAGCAGGCCTTGGCCGGGCGGGCAAGGAGGAATGCTGGCTGGTGATCGCGGCGCAGCCGGGCGCGGTACTGGGCATCGGCTTTGCCGATTCGCATGATCCCGAAACGCTGCGCATAGCTGCGCAGGATGGCTCGATCGAGCAGTTGCTCACCTGGCATCCGGTTGCACCGGGCGACTTCTTCTATATCCCGGCGGGCACGGTCCATGCCATCGGCGCGGGCGTCAGCCTGATCGAAGTGCAGCAGAATAGCGACATTACGTACCGGCTTTATGATTATGGCAGGCCGCGGGAATTGCATCTGGATGCGGGCCTGGCGGTGGCGCTGGGCGGGCCGCATCCGGCAACCTTGCGGCGCAGCTTGCCGCCAAGTGGTGAGCTGGCGCTGGTCAACGGACCGTTATTCCGGCTGGCGCGCGGTGATGGGCGGTTATCAAGCCAATTGCGCGCAGATTTCAGCGCTGGACCGGTGCTGATCATTCCGCTGGATGGCGCGGTGCAGCTGGCAGGACAAGCAATCCAGCCGGGTAGCTGTGCCTTGGCCGAATCGCTTGAATCGGTAGTTGCAGAAACCGGCGCGCAGTATCTGATCGCGCAGGATTGCGGTTAGGCAGGCTCGGTCGCGGCGATCCAACCGCCGCCGACCACCCGTTCACCGGCATAGAGCACCGCTGCCTGTCCGGGCGCGACGCCATATTCGGGCTGATCGAACCGGATCCGCGTGTCCAGGTTATCGCCCAGTGGACCGTCCAGTTGCACCGGGACGGGCTTGGCCAGCGAGCGGACCTTGGCGGTCAGCGCCAATCCGGCGGGCAGCGGCCCGATCCGATTGGTCGCCTCCAACCGCGCCGCGCGCACCGCCAGCAGCCGCCGGGGTCCGACGATCACTTGCCGCTGGGCGGCGTCAATCGCGGTAACATACAGCGGTTCGGGCTGTCCGCCGATTTCCAGCCCCCGGCGCTGACCCACGGTGAAGTGAATCACCCCGGCGTGGCTGCCCAGGCTGGCGCCGGTTTCAGCGTGAACGATTTCGCCGGGCAAGACACCTTCAGGGCGCAGCGCACGGACGACGCGGGCATAGTCACCATCGGGGACGAAGCAGATATCCTGGCTGTCGGGCTTGGCCGCGACGCGCAAGCCTGCTTCTGCCGCCAGTTGGCGCACCAGCGGCTTGGCCAGGCCGCCCAGCGGAAACCGCAAATAGTCCAGCTGCGCCTCAGTGGTGGCATAGAGGAAATAGCTCTGATCGCGCGCAGGATCGATGGCGCGGTGCAGTTCGGCCCCCTGCGGGCCCAGCACCCGCTGAACATAGTGCCCGGTCGCCAAACAATCGGCCCCCAGTTCGCGCGCCATGGTCAGCAGGTCGGTAAACTTGGGCCCCATATTGCACTGGATGCACGGGATCGGGGTGCGCCCGGCCAGATAGTCATCGGCGAAGCGGTCCACCACGGTTTCACGAAAGGCCGATTCGTGATCGATGACATGATGCACAATCCCCAAGCGGTCGGCGACCGCGCGGGCATCGCGGATATCGTCACCCGCGCAGCAGGCCCCTTTCCGCGTGCTGGCTGCGCCGCTATCATACAGTTGCAGGGTGATCCCGATCACTTCGGCCCCGCTGCGTGCGGCCAGGGCCGCGACGACCGAGCTGTCGACCCCGCCCGACATCGCCACGACAATCCGCCGCGCGGATAGCGGCGCGGGCAATTCGAACAGTGCGGCGGGGTCAGCCACAAGCGCGGGAGCCAGATCGGCAGTCATCCGCGCCGCCTGACACAGCCCCGGGATTGGCGCAAG
Source organism: Novosphingobium sp. (assembly GCA_031415355.1). GTDB lineage: Bacteria > Pseudomonadota > Alphaproteobacteria > Sphingomonadales > Sphingomonadaceae > Novosphingobium. The sequence goes on from JANORN010000059.1 coordinate 7,577, forward strand.
GGCGCGCAGAATTTCGGTAACCTCTGTCAACGCGCGGTAAAGCCGGGCTTTACCTGATCTTGACTATGGCATGGCTATAAGCCGGGTATGGAATTTGGAAACGATCTGCTTGGCGCGCTGCGCGACCGGATGGGAATGGCGCAAGCGCGCGCCGTTTCCGCTCATCCGGACTGGTTCGGGCTACATGCCTGCTGTGTGGCGACTCACGCCGCGCGCGGCATCCTATTGCAGGACCAGACGCAGCAAGCAGCGCGGCGCGGCAGCTTCGGCGCTGATGCGGCGCGGCAACTGCTGGCCGAATATGTTTCGTCAACAGGCGTTAACCCAACTGATTTAGGCGATAGCAAGCAGCTGTCGGGCATTGCTGCGGGCATCCCCGGCGCACTTGCGGCCGGCGGTCGAGGACTATGATGATCGAAAACCAGAAGATCAGACCGGCAATGGTGATTGGCCCCTTGGGCGAGCCACTGACGCTTGATTCATTACCGGCTGCGGGGACCACCCGCTGGGTCGTGCGGCGCAAGGCGGAAGTCGTGGCCGCCGTCAATGGCGGGCTGCTGACTATCGAAGAGGTCTGCGAACGCTATAACCTGACCCTGGAAGAATTTGCATCGTGGCAACGCGCGGTTGATCGTTCGGGTATGCAGGGTCTGCGCGTCACCCGGATCCAGCATTACCGCGACCTCTATGAACGGCAATTGAAGTACTGAGCCACAGTTCCAAGCGTGCTGTAAATTTTGGCGCGACAAGAGTTTTTCCCTTCGATAGACTGTAGTGATCCGGTCAGGGTAATCCCTGATCGGGCCGCTGCGCGTCGCTTGTTCGCAATTCCTGCGAACGGGACCGCGCTGTTGCTGCGATTTATAAGGAGAAGCAGGATGGGCTGGATTATTGCATTGATCGTGGGCGGTGTGGCCGGCTGGCTTGCCAGCATGGTGATGAACCGCGATGCTTCGATGGGCATTGTGATGAACATTCTGGTGGGCTGTGTCGGATCGGTGGTCGGAAATCTGATTGCCAACCAGTTTGGATTTGGCGGATCGGTCAAGGAATTTTCAATCCAGGGCCTGGTGATTGCCGTGATTGGTGCCGTGGTGCTGCTCGCAATCATGAACATGGTCCAGCGCGGCCGGGTTCGCTGAATGCAATGGGGGCGGCTGCAAAACCGCCCCCATTAGCGCCAGACCGGGTCTAATGCGGCCAGGCGAACCGTTGTTCGCCGACCCTGGTCTGCTTTCTGGCGAGTGTTAGTTGCTTGACTTCCACGGCTGGGTTACTGCCACCTTGTAATCGAGGGCTTGTCGGATGTGATATAGTCCTCTAATACACCTGTTCACGATTGGTTGCTTGTTTCGTCACGGCCAGTTGGGACCAGACAGGGCTGGAGCCGCATGAATTACGAATCAAGTATTGAAATGGCCCGCGCGGCCCCTGGCGGGCTTAGCGACGATCCGTTTGCGATGGACAATGACAGCGACCGGCGTTCGCGGCGGCGGCTGTGGCTGATCGGGTTGGTCGTGGCGGTGCTGCTGGCTGGCATCTGGTTCTGGCTGCATCGCAGCTCTGCAACCGCAGATCCTGCGGCCAAGAAAGACGAAGCGCCGGTTGTTACCGTCGTGACCCCGGGTCAAACAACCGTTGAAGGCACGATCAACGCCACCGGGTCGCTCGCGGCGCGGCGCGAAATGCCGGTCGGATCGGTGGGCGAAGGCGGGCAGGTTATCTCCGTGCTGGTTGAGCCCGGCCAGTGGGTCGGCGCAGGACAAGTGCTCGCGATTGTTGATCGCTCGGTTCAGATTCAGCAGCAAGGCAGCTCGGCAGCGCAGATCCAGGTCACGCAGGCCGATGCCCGGCTGGCGCAGGCCAATCTTGATCGCGCGCTGCGGCTGGTCGAACGCGGGTTCGTCTCCAAGGCGGATGTTGATCGGCTGACCGCCAATCGCGATGCCGCCAATGCGCGGGTGCGGGTTGCGTCGGCGCAACTGGGCGAACTGCGCGCGCGCACCAGCCGGCTGAATATCGTCGCACCTGCTGCGGGCCTGATCCTTGAACGCCGGGTTGAACCTGGCCAGGTGGTCGGCGCGGGCAGCGGCGTGCTGTTTCGGATCGCCAAAGGCGGCGAGATGGAATTGAAAGCGCAGCTGAGCGAGACCGACCTGATCCAGCTGGCGCAGGGCACGTCTGCCATCGTCGTGCCGGTGGGAACGACCAAACAGTTTACCGGGCAAATTTGGCAGGTTGCGCCCGTGATCGATCCGCAAACCCGCCAGGGGATTGCCCGGATCGCGTTGCCCTATGCACCAGAATTGCGCCCGGGTGGGTTCGCGTCGGTGACGATCAAATCCGGCACGCTGGTCGCCCCAGTTCTGCCCGAATCCGCGCTGCTGTCTGATCGCAAGGGCAGCTATGTCTATCTGGTCGGGCCGAACAATAAAGCCCTGCGGCGTGATGTGAAAACCGGGATGGTTACGCCCGGCGGCATTGTGATCAGCGAAGGTCTCGGCGGGGATGAGCGGGTCGTCCTGCGTGCGGGCGGGTTCCTGCAACCGGGCGAAACGATCAAGCCAGTCAGTTCGAAGCCGTGATGACACGGCTGGAGCGCACAGCATGAACTTTCAGAATATCTCCGCGTGGTGCATTCGCAATCCGGTTGTCCCGATCGTGCTGTTCCTCGGCCTGATGCTGGCCGGGATGGTCACCTTCTCGCAGATGAAGGTGCAGAACGACCCCGATATCGAGCTGCCGATCGTATTCGTGGAGATCAGCCAGCCTGGCGCGGCCCCGTCCGAGATCGAAAACCAGATCACGCAAAAGATCGAAGCATCGCTGCGCACAATCCAGGGCGTGCAAAACATCAGTTCGACAGCGCGCGAAGGGAGCAGCTCAACGAGTCTGGAATTCCAGATCGGCACCGATTTGATCGAGGCGCTGAACGACGTCAAGAACGCGGTTGATCAAGCGCGCGGCGGGCTGCCAGATGGAATCCTTGAACCCCAGATTTATAAGGTAGACATATCGTCCGATCCGATTGGCTACTTCTCGGTGATCGCCGATGATATGACGCTGGAACAGCTGTCGTGGTTTGTCGATGATACCGTGGCCAAGGCGTTGCTCAGTGTGCCGGGGATGGCGCAGGTTGAGCGCGGCGGCGGGGTAACGCGCGAAATCCGCGTCACGCTCGATCCGGCCAAGATGCAGTCCATCGGGGTGTCTGCCGCGCAGATCAATCAGGTATTGCGCCAGCTTAATCTTGATGCCGCCGGGGGCCGTTCTGAAGTTGGCGGATCGCGCCAGTCGGTGCGCGTGCTGGGCAACGCCAAGACGGTGTTTGCCTTGTCGCAACTTGATGTCCCGCTGGGCGCTGGCCGGGTCATAAAGCTGTCCGATATTGCAACGATTACCGACAGTTATGGTGAAATAACCTCAATGTTCAAAACCGAGGGTCGCTCGGTTGTGACCTTCTCGCTGTCGCGCGCGCGCGGCGAATCGGACGTGGCGGTTTACGATGCCGCCGTCGCCCGGATGGAGCTGATCACGCAGGACAACCCTAGCGTGCGGTTCATCAAACAGTTCACGACCGTGCCCTATGTGAAAGAACAATACGACAGCTCGATCGCCTCGATGGTCGAAGGCGCGATTCTGGCGGTGATCGTGGTGTTCTTCTTCCTGCGCGATTGGCGTGCCACCATGATTTCCGCCATCGCAATCCCGCTGTCCGCGATCCCGGCCTTCTGGTTTATCGACATGATGGGAATTACCCTGAACCAGATGTCGTTGCTCGCCTTGGGACTGGTGGCGGGGGTGCTGGTCGATGACGCCATCGTTGAGGTGGAAAATATCGTGCGCCACATGCGGATGGGCAAAAGCGCCTATCAGGCATCGATTGATGCCGCCGATGAAATCGGGCTGGCGGTGGTTGCGACGACCTTTTCCATTGTCGCGGTGTTCCTGCCGGTGGGGCTGATGCCGGGCATTCCCGGGCAATTTTTCTACAATTTCGGCTGGACTGTCGTGGTCTCCGTGCTGATCAGTCTGGCGGTCGCGCGGATGATCACGCCGATGGTCGCAGCCTACTTCCTGAAATCGAGCGGGCCAGCAGAACATGGCGGCGGCAAGTGGATGGACCGCTATGAAACGCTGTTGCACTTCAGCCTTGACGATCGCCGCGCTAAGGAAATGCGCGCGCAAATTGACCGCGTCGCGCCTGCTGTGGTCTATTACACATTGCCTGCGCTCGCTGCCGTGCTGACCATGCTGGCGCCGTTTTTAATGAACGCCGCACCGGAAGTTGGCGAGCTTGCCAAGGGGCCCGGTGTCGGCACCGTGCTGGCGGCTATGATCCTGGGTGCACCGATCATGTTCGCGTTGGTGTTCCTGCTCCAATCGCTGATCGGCGCGCTGCTTAACCTGTTAATCCGCCAGCGTGAGCGCGGCTTCTTCGCCTGGACGCGGTTCTGGACGCTGCGGCTCAACGCCCGGTTGCGCGATCACCGCGTCTGGATGATCGGCGTGGCGAGCGCTGCGCTGGGGCTGACCGGGGTGTTGTTTGCCGTGTTGCCGCAGCAATTGTTCCCTGAGCAGAATAGCGATTTCAGCCGCATTTCGATTGAAATGGTGCCGGGCACCACTTTGGTCCAAACCGAGCGGGTATCGGATCAGGTCGCCGCGATCATCAGCGCCCGGCCAGAGGTTGAACGGCTGCAACAGCGGATTGGCGAAGGCACCGGGGGCATCTTCATCACGCTGAAGAAAGACCGCACTGTCACCAGTCAGGAATTTGAGCGCTCGGTCAACCCGCTCTTGCAACAGGTTCCCGATGCGCGCGTCAATTTTCAGCAGGTCTTTCAGGCCGGACCACCCGGACTGGGGCGGCCGATCTCGATCATGCTGACCGGAGCCGATGCCGAACGGCTGGACCAGGCGGCAACCGCGCTGGTCGAACAGATGAAGACCGTGCCCGGCATCGTCGCGCCACGGATCGCCGCCGATACGCGCCGCCCCGAGCTGATCATTACGCCGCGCCAGGAACTGGCTGCCAGTCTGGGCGTGACCACGGCGGCGCTCAGCCAGACGATCCGGATCGCCACCATTGGCGATATCGATCAGAACGCGGCCAAGTTCTCACTCGCTGATCGCCAGATCCCGATCCGGGTGCGCTTGTCGGAAGATTCCCGCCGCGACTTGTCAGTGATTGAAAATCTGCCCGTCGCCACAACCACCGGTGGCTCGGTCCCATTGGCGCGCGTGGCAGACATCACCTTTGGTTCGGGCCCGGTTTCGATCCGGCGTTACAACCAGCAACGCCGCGTGTTCGTCGGCGCAGATCTTGCGCCGAATGTGGTCAAGGGTCCGGTGATGGAGGCGATCAATAAATTGCCGATCCTCACCAATCTGCCCGTCGGTGTTGGCAAAAAGCCGTACGGCGAAGACGAGCTTCTGGAAGAGCTGCTCACCAACTTCCAGATCGCGCTGGGGGCGGCGGTGTTGCTGGTGTTTGCCGTGCTGGTGCTACTGTATCACCGTTTTATCTCGCCGTTAGTTAATATGAGCTCGCTGTTTCTGGCCCCGCTGGGCGGGCTGATTGCACTGCTGATCGCCGGGCAGCCGGTGTCCATGCCGGTGTTCATCGGCATCCTGATGCTGTTCGGGATCGTTGCCAAAAACTCGATCCTGCTGATCGATTTCGCGATTGAAGAAATGGCCCGCGGCGTCCCCAAATACGCCGCGATCATGGATGCCGGGCACAAACGTGCACAACCAATCGTGATGACCACCGTGGCGATGACCGCCGGGATGATCCCGACGGCCTTGTCGCTCGGGGGCGATTCGGCCTGGCGTGCGCCGATGGGTACGGTGGTGATTGGCGGGCTGATCTTGTCAACGGTGTTGACGCTGATCATCGTGCCCGCCGGGTTCAGCCTGGCGGATGGCTTTGAAAAGCGGATCGGCCCCCAACTGCGGCGAAAGTTCCTCAGCTATGATCCAGTCCACGACAAGGAAGCGGACTATGGTGGCCAAGCTGGGGCGTTTCCGGCGGAGTGACGCGCCCGCCCGCCACCCTGCTTTGGCCATGGCACAGGGCGGATCTGACGCCTGACCGCGCCCGCCGGATGCGCTGGATCGCCACCGGGTTGCTCGCGGTGATGGCCGCGCTGTTTCTGGTCACTCGGCAGTTTCAGCATATTCATCCGGCGATGGGCTATCTGCTGGCCTTTGCCGAAGCCGGGATGGTCGGCGGGATTGCCGATTGGTTTGCGGTAACCGCATTGTTCCGCCACCCGTTGGGGATTCCGATCCCGCACACCGCGATCATTCCCGAAAACAAGGACCGGATCGCCGATACGATGGCGGTGTTCCTGCAAGAAAACTTCCTGACGCCGCAAGTAGTGGCGCGGCGGCTGACGAGCATGAACATCGCGGCGGCGGCGGGCAGCTGGCTCGCCGCGCCCGATGCAGACCGCGGCCCGCGGCTGCGCGCCGGCGCGGCGGAACTGTTCGCGCAAGTGCTCGAATCGCTTGATCCGGAACGGTTGGGTAATCAGGTGCGCGGCGGGCTGATGCGGCAACTGGCCAAGCTGGAATTCGCGCCGCTGCTCGGCCAGTTGCTGGAAACCGCGATTGCGGACCGGCGGCACTTGCCAGTGATCGATGCGCTGGTGCGCTGGGCCGGGCTGACGCTGGAAGACAACGAGGATTTGATCCGCGATCTGATCCACCGCCGCGCCAATGCCGTGCTGCGCTGGACCGGGCTGGATGAAAAGCTCGCCAGTTCGGTGCTCGATGGGCTGTACAAGCTGCTGGCGGAAGTCATCGTCGATCCCGATCATCCGCTGCGTGCCAAGATTGAGGAAGGGCTGGCCAAACTGGCCGATGATCTGCGCCACGATCCCGCAATGCGCGCCAAAGTGGAGCAGCTGAAGGATGAAGTGCTGGGCAATCCCGCCGTGTCGGCGTGGTGGCAAGGGGTGTGGGAACGGTTCCGGGGCGGCTTGCTGACGCGGCTGCGCAGCAGTGACTCGGCGCTCGGCGGGCAATTTGTGGCGGCGCTGAGCGAGCTTGGCACCACGCTGCGCGATGATCCCCGGTTGCAGACGCAGATCAACCGGTTTGCGCGGCGCACGCTGGTGGGCATGGCCACACGCTATGGCGCGCAGATCGTGCGGCTGGTGTCCGAAACGGTGAAGCGCTGGGATGCCAAGACCGTGACCGACCGGATCGAAGGCGCAGTCGGCCGCGATCTGCAATTTATTCGGATTAACGGAACGCTGGTCGGCGGATTGGTGGGCGTGGCGATCCATGCGTTGGACACGCTGCTGTGATGGCCCCGCTGCTGGTAACGGACCGGTTTGAGCTGTGGCGGCCCGCGCCGGATGATCTGGCGGACTTGTTCGAACTGACCGGCAGCGAAGCCAGCCGCCAGTTCCTCGGTGGCTTTGTTCCGAGCGAGGCCGATAGCTTCGCGCGGCTGCTGCGCAACGCCGGGTCGTGGGCGCTGTGGGGCTATGGCACCTTCATGGTCCGGCCCAAAGGCGCGGCGCGGATCATCGCCAACTGCGGCGTGTTCCGCAGCCATCGCGGGTTCGGGGCGGAACAGGGGACCGACAATGTCCCCGAGGCAGGCTGGATCGTGCACCCCGACTGGTGGGGCCAAGGCGTGGCCAGCGAGGTGATGCGCGCCGTGCTGGCGTGGTTCGATGCGGCGCATGGGCCCCAGCGCGTCGCGGCGATGATCGAAGAAGGCCACGCGGCATCGGACGCGATTGCGGCCAAGCTCGGGTTTGCTCGCTATGGGCGGCATCAGGCGGATGATGGTGCGGCACTGGGGCTGTGGCAGCGGACCTGACCGCCGCCGTCCCTCAATTGCGCTGCGCTGCCCGGGCGATTTCGGTCAGGCCCTGGGCCAGCAGCAGTTCGGCGTTCTGGCTGTTGCCCAGCAGCGTGCGGTGCAGATCGAACAGGCGGCCGACCAGCCGCCCCAGCCGCGGCCCGCGCCAGCGGTTCAGCTGCGCCTCCAGATCGCGCTTGTCCTTGAAGAACACCCGCCGCGCGGCAGATTCCGCCTCAAGCAAGGCATTGACGTTACCGCGCGGACCAAGCTTGGCGGCGAGTTGCGCCAATTGTGCCGCGCGCCGCTCGAACGCCAGCAACAGGCCGACCGGGTTGATCCCCAGTTCCCGCATCCGCCGCAATTCGCCTTGCAGCTTGCCAGTCGCGCCCGACAGGACCGCGTTGACAATCGGCATGAACCCATCGTCCTCGGTCCGCGCGCCGATGGCTTCAAAGGCGGCGACATCGGCATTGCGCGGGGCCTGCGGGGTGGCGTCCAGATAGAGCGCCAGCTTGGTGATCTCGGACTGCGCCAACCGGGTATCGAGCGCGGCGGCGCGCGCGATCCGCTCGGCCAGATCGCCGCCCAGCCGCAACCCGGCAGCGTCCGCCATATCGCGGACATCCTGCGCCATCGCGCGCAGATCGGGCGGATAGAACATTGCCACCAGCGCGTCGGGGCGGTTCGCGAGCAGCTTGGCGGTGCGTGACTTGTCGGTCGCCGAACTCGCGACGATCAGCACCGGGCAAGCCTCGCCTTCACCGCTGAGCAGGATTTCAACCGCATCATGGGCTTCATCGCCGCTGGCGCGGACCACGATGTGGCGGGTGTCGCCGAACAACGAGCTGGAGCGGGCTTCGTCGCCCAGCCGCACCGGATCCTTGCGCAGGTCCGCCCCGCTTAAGTCAACCCGCTCGCCCGCAGCGGGCAGCAAGGCAATGATCCGCGCGGCAGCATCGTGCGCACCGGCATCGTCGGGTCCGCAAAAGAAGAACACCTTGGCCGCCGCTGCCGCACGCGCAGCCTGGCTTTTGAAATCCTTCTGCGTCGCCTTCACGGGTGGGCCATCAGCGCGCCGAACCACGCATTTGCAGCGCCAGCTGGGTAATGATCCGTTCGGCAATCTGGCGCGAGAGGTTCTCTAGCGCGGTCTGTTCCGCCGCAATCGTGGCATATTCGGAGGAGACCACGTCAATCCCCGCGTCCGACCCGGCGGTGGCATCCACCACCACTTCGCCGCTGTTCAGATCGACCAGCTGATAGCGCGCGCGCAGGGTGCGGCGTTCGCGCGCGATGGTATCATCGGACAGCAGCCCCAGCCCTTCCAGCTTGTCATCCAGCCGCACGTCCAGCCGATAGCGCGCCGCGCCCGTGCCGCGCTCGCCCAGCCGGTCAACCAGCGCGTTACGCACCAGCCAGCCGGCCTTGCCTTCGATCGCGGGCACTTCGATGGCTGACAGGCCCTGCGCCACTGCGCCGTTGCTGCCGCCGGCATAAAGCGGCTGGAGCCCGCAGGCGCTGAGCGCGAGTGGGAGCAACAGTGCGGAGATGAGGGCCGCGGGACGCGTCATGCGACCAGGTTCACCAAACGATCGGGCACCACGATTACCTTTTTAACTGCCTTGCCATCCAGCGCACGCTGCACCTTGTCAGAGGCGAGGGCAAGCGCCTCCAGCTCCTCGCGCGGCAGGCCCTTGGCCACGGTGATCGTATCGCGCAACTTGCCGAGCACCTGAATCGCAATGGTCACCTCGTCCTCCACCAGCAGCGCGGGATCGACCGGCGGCCATGCGGCGTCGGCGATCAGGCCTGCCCCGCCGATCTGCGCCCAGGCTTCCTCAGCCAGATGCGGCATCATCGGGCTGACCAGCAGCAGCAGCGTGCGGATCGCGGCAGAGCGGCTGGCCGAGGGGGCTGCCTTCTCGGTGGCATTGGCCAGATCGTAAATCCGCGCGACCGCCTTGTTGAACCCCAGCGCGGCGATGTCTTCGGCGGCGGCGGCGATGGTCTTGTGAACCTGTCGATCAAGGCCTTGATCGGTGCCTTGGACCGTCGGATCGTACTGCCCGAACAGCCGCCACAGCCGCTGGACAAACCGCGCGCAGCCTTCCAGCCCGGCAACCGACCACGGCAGGTCCCGTTCGGGCGGCGAATCCGAGAGCATGAACCAGCGGATCGCATCGGCGCCGTAGTCGGTAATGAACGCGTCGGGATCGACGACGTTCTTCTTCGACTTCGACATCTTGATGACCCGGCCGATTGCCACTTCTTGATCGTCTTTGATCAGGAATGCCTTGCCGCCTCGCTTGTAGATTTCTGTGGGCGCGAACCATTCGACAATCTTCGCAGGCTCACCGCTGTTAAGAAGTGTATCGAGCCACTCTTCTGATCGCGAATAGGTCTCATGCGTCACCATCCCCTGCGTAAACAGACTGGCAAACGGCTCCGTCACATCGATCAAGCCGATGTGGGCGAGCGCACGGGTCCAGAAGCGGGCGTAGAGCAGGTGCAGGATCGCGTGCTCGATTCCGCCGATGTACTGTTCCACCGGCAGCCACTTGGCGATGGCGGCGCGGTCAAACGGCTGGTCGCCCGGCTGGCTGGCAAAGCGCAGGAAATACCACGACGAATCGACAAAGGTATCCAGCGTATCGGTCTCGCGCCGCGCGGGTTTGCCGCATTGGGGGCAGGGGGCGTGTTTCCATGTGGCATGGCGCTCCAGCGGATTGCCGGGGGTCTTGAAATCAACATCCTCGGGCAACACCACCGGCAACTGCTTTTTCGGCACCGGCACTACACCGCAAATTTCGCAGTGAATGAACGGGATCGGCGTGCCCCAATAGCGCTGGCGCGACACGCCCCAATCGCGCAGCCGCCAGACGGTCTTGCCCGCGCCCCAGCCTTCGCCTTCCGCGCGGGCGATCACTTCGGCTTTGGCCGCTGCAACGCTCATGCCGTTGAGGAAGTCCGAATGCACGCAGATCCCGTCACCCGCCGCCGCTTCGGTGAGCGGCTCATCCGCAACTTCGGCGCTCGCGGCGATCACGCGCACGATTGGCAAGCCATATTTGCTAGCGAAATCGAAGTCGCGCTGGTCATGGCCGGGGACACCCATCACCGCGCCGGTGCCGTATTCCATCAGCACGAAATTGGCGATGGTGACCGGCAACGCCGCGCCGGTAAAAGGATGGCGCGCGGTGAGGCCGGTATCGAAGCCGAGCTTTTCCGCTGTCTCGACTTCGGCGGCGGTGGTCCCGCCCTGCTTGCACAGCGCGATGAACGTAGCAGCGGCGGGATCGCGCGCGGCGGCGGCCAAGGCAACCGGGTGATCGGCGGCAACCGCGACGAAGCTCGCGCCGAAGATCGTATCGGGCCGGGTGGTGTAAACGTCCAGTTGCGCGCCATCAGACAGCGCGAAGCTGAGTTCCGCGCCTTGTGATTTGCCGATCCAGTTCGCCTGCATCGTGCGGACTTTTTCGGGCCACTTGTCCAGACTGTCCAGTCCGTCCAGCAGTTCGTCGGCAAACTGGGTGATCTTCAGGAACCACTGGCTGAGCTTGCGCTTTTCAACCAGCGCGCCGCTGCGCCAGCCGCGCCCGTCGATCACTTGTTCGTTGGCCAGCACGGTCATATCGACCGGATCCCAGTTGACCGCGCTCTCCTTGCGGTAAACCAGCCCCGCCGCGTAGAGATCAAGGAACAGCGCCTGTTCGTGGCCGTAGTAATCCGGCTCGCAGGTCGCCAGCTCGCGGCTCCAGTCGAGTGCGAAGCCCAGCCGTTTGAGCTGGGCCTTCATGCTGGCGATATTGGCGCGGGTCCAGCCGCCGGGGTGGACGCCTTGTTCCATCGCGGCGTTTTCGGCCGGCATCCCGAACGCATCCCAGCCCATCGGGTGCAGCACTTCAAAGCCCTGCATCCGTTTGGTCCGCGCGAGCACATCACCCATCGTGTAATTGCGAACGTGGCCGATATGGATCCGCCCGGAGGGGTACGGAAACATTTCGAGCACGTAAGAGCGCGGCTTGGCGCTGGCATCGTCCGCCTTGAAGGTCTGCGCCGCGTCCCACGCGGCTTGCCAGCGCGGATCGGCGCTGGCGGCATCGAACCGGCCCGGCTCGGGAGTGGTGTTGCTGGTGGTCATGCGCTGCCTCTAACCGCTCACGGTCCCGGTGCAAGTCTGTCCTTTGGCTTGCACCGGGCTTTAGCGGGCGCAGCAGCGCTCAATCGTGTTTGCGCGCGCGGGTGGAATTGACCATGCCGGGCACGACGAAGCCCACCGGCTGGGGAACAATCGCCGCCGCCTGCTTCTTCAGCTCGCCTTTGATCTTGGCATATTCGGCTTCCATCTCGACCGTCACCGTAGCGCGCGAATCAGCCAGCGCGGCCTTGAAGTCTTCGGCTTCGACGGTCTTGACCTTGGCCCCCTTGCGCCGGATCGCGGCGAGGCCGGCGCGGCGGACCACGTCTTCCAGATCGGCCCCGGTGAAGCGTTCGGTATCCTTGGCAATCGCGGCCAGATCGACGCCTTTGGCCAGCGGCATGGCCTTGGTGTGGATTTTCAAGATATGCGCGCGGCCCTTCTCGTCCGGCGTACCTACGTAAACCAGCTCATCCAGCCGTCCGGGGCGCAGCAGCGCCGGATCGATCAGCGTCGGACGGTTGGTCGCGCCGATCAGCACCACCGAGGATAGCTCCTCCATTCCGTCCATTTCGGCCAGGATCGTGTTGACCACCCGCGCGGTCACTTGCGGTTCGTTGCCGCTGGTCCCGCGTGCGGGGACCAGGCTGTCGATCTCGTCGATGAAGATGATGCACGGGGCGACCTGGCGCGCGCGCGCGAACAGCTTGCTGATCTGCTGTTCGCTCTCCCCGTACCATTTGCTCAGCAGGTCTGAGCTTTTGATCGAGATGAAGTTGGCCTCGCTCTCTTTCGCAGCGGCCTTGGCCAGCAGGGTCTTGCCGGTGCCCGGCGGGCCATAGAGCAGGAAGCCCTTGGCGGGGCGAATGCCGAGTCGCCGGAATGCCTCCGGGCTTTTGAGCGGCAGTTCGATCCCTTCGCGCAGCTGGCGTTCGGCATCATCCACGCCGCCAACGTCTTTCCAGCCGACCTTGGGCACTTCCACCATCACTTCGCGCATCGCCGAGGGCTGCACGCGTTTCAGTGCGGCGAGGAAATCGCTGCGGGTGACTTCGAGGTTTTCAAGCACTTCGGCGGGGATCGTCCGCGCTTCAAAGTCCAGTTGCGGCATGATCCGCCGCACCGCTTCGATCGCGGCCTCGCGCGCCAGCGCGGACAGGTCCGCACCGACAAAGCCGTGGGTGGTCCGCGCCAGTTCGTCCAGATCGACGCCCTGCCCCAGCGGCATCCCGCGCGTATGAATCCCCAGAATCTCGCGCCGCCCGGCTTCATCGGGCACGCCGATCACGATTTCGCGG
>JANORN010000060.1:0-7092 GCA_031415355.1 Novosphingobium sp.
CTTGTTCGGCAACAGCGGCTCGATGATCGACCACTCAAAATCGCTCAGCTCATATCGACGTGAACTCATCTCCAATCTCCTTCCAGAGATTGAATCAGATTATCGACAGCTTGGGAATCCCTTTTATGAGTTTATGACCTAAAGTTACCTTGGACCCGACGAAAGTAGCCGACCTACCCGGTTCGGTCGAAAAAGACTACGCGGCGTGGAAACAAGCCAAGGTCGCTCGCGGACTGGCGCAAGCCAAGGATCGCAAAACACTGATCCCCGCCGAACAAGTCTGGCGCGAATTCGACCTTGAACGTTAATTTTACGCCGTAGGCTTTGGACGATCTCCGTTCAATCCGCGCCTGGATTGCAGCCGACGACGATCTCGCCGCCGAGCGGGTCATCGCCCGTATTCGTCAGACCGTGATGATGTTCGAGCAGTTTCCTTTGCTCGGCCATCCCGGCGATGTGCCCGCTACCCGCGAGTTCAAGGTCACCGGTCTGCCATACCTGATTGTCTACCGCATCGCATCGCCGACCGATCTCGACATCCTGACGATCATCCATGCGGCGAGGAAGTATCCGGTTTGAGGGGTTGTCGCGACCCGAACTGCAAATCAGAGCAAATTTCCGCCCCATACATCGTTTAGGTGACGTCCTCGCCGGGAGGCTCTGGAGGTTCATGCCAAATGCTTCGCCCGATCGTGCGTTTACCGGCTTTTTTTCGGTCTCGCACATATTCCATGTGAGTAATCACGGCAAACAGACTGCCTTTACCGGACATAAATTCCTCTTCTAAAACCCGCTCTTATTCCAATTCCGGGTCGATTTCCTGCACATAATCATAAAGCCGGTTTATTGCTGCTTCGATTGCATCCAGTCGTTGGCCCACAGGATTAAGGTATTCCTCGACCGTGCCGTACTTCGTCCGCTGCCCGAAAAATTCCATGAGCAGTACTTGGATCATAATGTAGGCGAGAAAAGCAGGCAGGATCACCCACAAATACGCAAGAATAGCGCCGAAGGGTCTCCATCCTTCAGGATCAAGCCACCGCCAAACGGATACCGTTCCGATTCCTGTTGCAGCCGCTGCCATTAGCCGGGCAGTCTCCGGTTTCATCGTCTTCCAACTTTTTGGTATCATTTGCGCACCTGCCTTGCGACCAGCTTATCGAAGGTCAGGGAGTTACGCCAGCTGCCAACCCAAGTACTTTGATCGATACTTCATCTTTCCCTTACCTGGATGCCATCTCTTGAACATCGCTCACCACTAAGCCTCGCTGTGGTTGAGTTCGAACCTAGCTACAACACTACCTTGGCGTGCGAACGATGGTCCTTTGACAGGCTCAGGATGAGCGGTCTGTTGAGGGTTTTCAGAGGGGCCAACTGAAAGTCAACGGCAGTTCCCTGCGTACTTCGCTTTGGCCCGCCCCAACCAACGAACTTACAGGCACCAAATCCGCCCACCCTTAGGCCTTACCCCAACCCCGCTCAGCCCCGGACCTGATCCGGGGTTGTCGAAGCCCGCCAGCGACGTGGCGGTTTACTTGCCAACTTGCCGGTTACGCGCCAGTTGAGTGACCAAATCCCAATCGCCCGCAATCAACGCCTCCTTCTTGGCGCGGCCCCAGCCTTTGAGCTTGCGTTCGGCGGCAAAGGCCTCGTCGCGGGTCAGGAAGCGGACCGACCACACCAGTGTGACTGGCAGCCGCCGCGCGGTGTAGTCGCCCAAGGCTCCAGTGCTGTGCTGGGCCATCCGTTGGTCGAGGTCGTCAGTATGGCCCGCGTAATAGGTGCCATCGCGGCACCGCAACAGGTAGGTATAGAAGTATCGGTCCAGGCTGCTGGGCTAGTGTTGGAAGGAGGCTTCGACAAGCTCAGCCTGAGCGGGTCTTGTGTTCTTGTGATTGTCGAACAATAAGGCGTGTTCTGAACCAAGATTTCCAAAAACCCGCTCAGGCTGAGCTTGTCGTCCCGAAGGGGGCCGTAGGCCAAGCCCCCTCCGCTCTTGCACTTATATATTTCCTACATCCCCAAACTTTGCCAATGGCCTCCTTATGTTCCGGTTCGAACCTCCGGCTCCGCCTTCGTTGTGCGCCGTGCCGCGTGGTTGGCAAGAACCCTCACATAAGGTGACAAAAGGTAACAGCCAGACCGCGTTTCATGGGGAACTTTGTTACCTTAAGCGCAAGCGATCGGCTCCGCTGTCACCCCCCCGCATCCACCAGCGCCTGCACCTGCCGGTAAAACGCCTCCCTTGCCGCGGGTTCCGGCCCTGCGACGGCCCGCGTCCAGTTGGCGTTGCTGGCGATTACCAGCTGGCGTTTGGGATCGATGAAGATACCTTGGCCAAAGATGCCTTGCGCGGCGAAGCTGCCATCGTCGTAGGTCCACCATTGAAACCCATAGCCGTGGCCCGGCTCGCCAATGTCCGCTTGTTTCAGGGTTGCCTGCGCGAACCAGTCCTCAGGGACCACGCCCTTGCCGCCGTTCAGCACGAACTGGCCGAACCGCGCATAGTCGCGGGTCGCGGCCTGGATGCAGCAGCCGGCGATTTCGTGGCCGGTGCTGCCGAGCAGCCAAGTGGCTGGTGCCTCCATCCCGGCGGGCTGCCAGATTTTTTCCTGCATGTAGGCGGCCAGCGGCTGCTTCACCGCCGACGAAACCAGCACCCCGATCAGGTTGGTCTCGCCGGTGTTATAGTGCCAGACCGTGCCCGGCGGATGCGCGCGCGGCAACTTGCGCAGATAACTGACGGTCGCATCGATCCCCGGTTCGGCGGTGTGGTTATTGAACTTGGCTACGTCGGCCTGCGGGTCCTCGTAATCCTCGTTCCAGCGCACGCCCGAGCTCATGGTCAGCAATTGCCGCACCGAGACATCGTCATAGGCCGAGCCGCGCAGATCGGGGATATAGGCGCTGACCTTGTCCTCCAGGCTCTTGATCGCGCCGTCCTTGATCGCCGCGCCGACCAGCGTGGAGGTGAACGATTTGGCGACCGAGAAGCTGGTCCAGCGGCCCTGCGCGCTGAAATCCAGCCCATAGCGTTCCAGCCGCAGCTGTCCGCCTTGCAGGATCACGATCCCGGCGGCACGCTGCCCGGTCAGGTAAGCGTCGATCCCCGGAATGCTCAGCGGCATGCCCTGCAGCAAGGGCAGCGGCGCGGCGGCCGGGGCAATCTGGCTGGCCTTGGCGAGCACTGGCAAGCGGTCCAGCGCGCGGAAGGCAGCGTCGCGCTGATCCTGGTTCCAGGCGAGCACATCATCGTCAGTCGGCATCACGGCGATCAGCGCGCGCGTTTCCAGGTCAAGGCTCGCGTACCAGCCGCCGCCTGCCGCAGCCAGCAAGGCCAGCGCCCCCAAAATCATGGTTCGCTTGCGCAATGTGCCTCTCCTCTGGTTCGGCCCCGTCCAACCACCAAACGCCTGGCGTGTCGAGCGCGCGGATGCGGATCAGGCGGGTTTAGGCACGGCCTTCCGGATCATGCCTTCCTGCGCGACGCTGGCGACGAGCCGCCCGTCGCGGGTGAAGATTTGCCCGCGATTGAAGCCGCGACCGCGATCGCTCCACGGGCTGTCGGTGGCGTAGAGCAGCCATTCATCGGCGCGGAAATCGTCATGGAACCAGATCGCATGATCCAGGCTGGCGCTGACAATCTCGCCGCGCGCCCAGCTCAGTCCATGCGGCAGGGCGCAGGTGCCCAGCAATGTCATGTCGCTGGCATAGGCCAGAATTGCGCGGTGCACTGCCGGATCATTGGGCAGCGGCGCAACGGTTTTGAACCACGAACGCGAGCGCGGCGGGGCGGCTTGCGGGTTCATCCAATGCCGCCCTTCCACCGCGCGCATTTCGACCGGGCGCGGGTCCAGGAAGTGGTGGCGCGCTTCGGGCCGGGCGGTTTCGGCGAAGCGGCGGCGCACGTCGGTTTCGGGCTCCAGCTCCTCGGGCGGCGGAACAACAGGCATCGGCGCATCGCGGTGGCTCAACCCCGGATGGTGGCGGTGGAACGACGCAGTAAAGTTCAGGATCGGGCTGTCCTGCTGGCTCGCCACCACGCGGCGATTGGAGAACGAGCCGCCATCAAAATCGCGCATCACCTGGTAATGGCTCGGGTGATCTTCGCTGCCACCGCGCAGGAAATAGGCGTGCAGCGAGTGCGCGGCGCGGCCCTCTGCAACGGTCGCCTGAGCGGCGTTCAAAGCCTGTGCAATCACTTCGCCGCCAAACACGCGGCCAATCCCGCCACGCTTGCGGCGGCCGGTGAAACCATCGTCCGCGACCGGGTCAACTGTCAGCAAGCGTACCAGCCCGGAAACCAGGCGTTCGGGTGAAATTGCAGGTTCGTCCATGCCCCGCGCTTTGCGGTGCGGGCGTGGCGGCGTCAATCCGGTTTCAACCGTTCGGTTAAGCGCGACCGGAAAGTTTGCGAAACAGGCGCCAACTCACAGCCTTCAGCCGGTTCCGCCGCGGCCAGCGGCCCGTGCGGCGCGGCTTCAGTCCGATCCGGCGCAGGACACCGTTGAAGGCGCGCGCATCGGCCTCGGCAAAGCTCCATTCGGACCGCCACGTGATTGACAGCGAAACGCTGGGCAGCGGGCCATTGCGCACGAAATGCGGGGCCATCACCGGCACATACAATGCCTCGCCGGGGCTGAGCGGAAACGCGGTCCCACCCGTCAGCAGGTCATCATGCCAGGTCAGTTCGCGCGCGCCGCCGGTATGATAACCTTCGTGGACCCGATCAGCGGCATAGGCCGGATCGCCGGCCGGAAACTGCGTCATCACTTTGCTGCCGCGGATTTGCAGCAGGATGTTGTGTTCCGGATCGAAATGGTACGGGGTCATCCCGTTTGGGCTGGTGATGAAGATATAGGCCTGGGTCTTCAGCATCCGTCCGGTGCGGGCTTCGATCTCGGTTTGAATTTCGCTGAGCAGATCGGCGAGCAAGGCGGCATACGCGGGAACCTGTTCCACGTTTTTCAGCACGGCCCAGCTGCCGGTCTGCTCGATCTTACGGATTGTTTCGCCAATCGGAATGCCGGTGGGATCGGGCTTGCCATCGACCCCGATTGGCAGGTCGGCCTTGTTGTATTCGATCGATGCAGACGGCAGCGCCGCAGCCAGCGCCGCCAGCGCGTCCAGTTCCAGCAGGGGATGCTGGCCAAGCCGGTGCGCCAACTTGTGCGGCAGTTCGGGGTACTGCGCGGCGAACGCGGTGCGAGCCTCGGGCGAGAACACGGTCATGCGGCGATTCCGGTGGGGTTGCGGCCCAGCTCGGCGCGAGCCAGCAGGGCAAAGGCCTTGCGGCGCAATGGGCCGCCAATCGCAAGCGAGACCCGGCCAATCGCACGGCGCTCGCGCCAGAGGTGGTCGATCATCGGATGGTCCGCCGCGGCGCAGCTATCACACCAGGCGATCTCTGCCCGGTGCAACAGATCCAGGTTTTCGCGTTGCAGCAGAACACCGGGTGAGAACCGGGCGTAGCGCTCATCAAACGCGGTCTTGTAACTGAACGCGCCGGGCGGTGTGAGGAAGTTGATCAGCATCGCAATCGGCGCATCGTCCAGCCACAGCGTGATCCGTTCCAGCTTTCCAGCCTGCGCCGCCCCGGCGATGGCATCGCGGAACAGCGTTTCGGTGACAAAGTGCGAGGACAGCGCCGAACCGACCGAGCCTTTCCAGCCCGAATGTTCCAACGCCAGAAACTCATCGATCCAGCGCCCGATTCCGGCTGAATCTTCTTGCCGGGTGAAGCGGACCTGACCCAGTTCGGACAGCCGCGCGAACTGGCGGCGCAGTTCTTTACGCTTTTTGCCCGACAGCGACTGTTCGAGATAAGCGTCAGGCGCGAGATCGGAGCGGAGCATGGCGCGATCCTCGCGGTGGACCAGCGCGCCCAGCCGCTGCTGCTTGGACAATACAGTGGTCAATGCGGCGTGGAGCGGCCCTTCCAGCGGCAAATGCGCCAGATGCAGGAACAACCCGGCACCGCCTTGCTGATCCGCCCAGCTCAGCAGCGCGCGCCAGAACGCGGCCTCTTGCCCGGCCGCAACCAGCGGCGCGCCGAGAAAACAATTGTCATGCACCCAGCCGCGCCAATGCGGGATCGGCCGGCCGTAATAGCGATTTTCAAACTTGATTGGCAGCAACCCGGAGAGCACCCCGCCCACTTCAAACCGCAACAACCGCACTGCGCCGTGCGGATCAAGTGTTTGCAGCGACGGAAGCAGATACCAGCGCTCGTAAAACGGATTGGGCTCACTCGCGCGGGCCGCCAAGGCGTCCCAGGCAGCATGGACCGAATGCGTATCACATCCGGGCCAGGGTAGTGCGGATAGCACCGGCGCGCTGTCGACCGGCGCATCGTAGGAGACACGCGGCGCTGCGGCTTGATCCGGCAAAGCTGCGCTGGCCAAGGTTTAGTTGCTCCACATCAACAGGCATGATTGCCTGTGCCCAATTGTAGCCCGCGATGTTCAAGGAACTGCTAACATTCCGGCAAAGCAAAACCCCGCCCGGATTTCTCCGGACGGGGTCTCGCTTTACCCGGTCAGGTCGGCTGGATCAGCCAGCATGCCCTGCCAGCGCCGCGAGCAGCAGCAGCGCGACGATGTTGGTGATCTTGATCATCGGGTTGACGGCGGGGCCAGCGGTGTCCTTGTAGGGATCGCCGACCGTATCACCGGTTACTGCGGCTTTGTGGGCTTCGCTGCCCTTGCCGCCGTGGTTGCCGTCTTCGATGTACTTCTTGGCATTGTCCCATGCACCGCCGCCCGAGGTCATCGAGATCGCGACGAACAGCCCGCCAACGATCACGCCAAGGAGCAATGCACCCAGCGCCGCGAAGCCGTTAGCCTGACCCGCGACAGCGGTGATCACGTAGTAGACCACGATCGGTGCGGCCACGGGCAGCAACGATGGGATGATCATTTCCTTGATCGCCGCCTTGGTGACCAGGTCAACCGTGCGGGCGTAGTCTGGCTTGACCTCATAGGTCATGATGCCGGGGTTCTTGGCGAACTGGTCACGCACGTCCTTCACCACTTCACCCGCAGCGCGGCCCACAGCGGTCATACCCATTGCACCAAACAGGTACGGCAGGAG